>CALLCO010000019.1 GCA_937998695.1 Candidatus Ozemibacteraceae bacterium | reverse complement strand
TCCTCCTCCTGGCGGTGGTGGGGGCATCCGTCGTCTGGTGGATCTTCCGGCCGGGGGCCACTCCCCCGGCCAGCCTGCGCGAGGAGTTCGCCCGGCAGCAGACCCTGGCCGAGCGCAATCAGCTCTACGCCGGAGCACCCCGCTGGACCGGCGCCGGCTCGGGTCCGGTCCTGCTCCGGAATCAGGCGTATAGCGTCGGGTATTCCGACGACCGCGAGAACCCGCTCTGGGTCGGCTACCGGCTCGACCGCATCACGGCCGCCCAGCACGGCAAGCGCCCTGGCAAGTTCTCAGTCGATCGTCGGACCCGTTCCCTCACCACTCCCAACGAATACACCAAGACCGGCTTCGACCGGGGCCACCTGGCCCCCAGTTTCGGCATCGGCAGCCGTTTCGGCCCCGACGCCCAGCTCGAGACCTTCCTGATGAGCAATATCGTACCCCAGAAACCGAACCTCAACCGCAAACTCTGGAAGCGGCTCGAAGAGCTGGAATCCGACTACGCCAACCGGTTCGAGCAGATTTGGGTGTTCACCGGCCCGGTGTTCGACAACCGCCGTCAGCTCCTCGAGGGCGGGGTCGAGATCCCCGATCTCCTGTACAAGATCCTGGTCGACGAAGACGGCGAGAAGATCCGGATGCTCCCCTTCCTCGTTCCGCAGGACGTGCAGGGCAACGAGCCGCTGAGCAAGTATCTGACCACCGTCGACGAGATCGAGAAGCAGACCGGGCTCGATTTCTTCTGGGCCCTCAGCGACCCCAACGAAGACCGTTTGGAAGCGTTCCGTCCGACCCGGCTGTGGTGACCAGCGGTGGTGGGCCGGCCCCGGGGAGACTCCCGGATGGAAGCGATTGCCCTGGTTTGGTTAGCGGAATCTGCCCGCGGAGCTGCTGGCAGGATTTGCGTCGGTCCCCGAGTTGGGCTAAAATGGGGACGTCGGTCACGCCCGGTCTGCCCGGTGGGCGGGCCGGTGGTGCAAGGTCGCCAGTTCACGACAAAGGGTGGTTCCCATGGATGCACGCGTCTGCCTGTTGAGCGATCTGGCCCGCTCCTCCCTCGAAAAGCCGGCCGAGCGCCAGGCACCCCGGGGGTTCTGGTCAAGCCTGTCGACCCTGTTCGGAAAAGGCCGAGAAACAGTCGAGGCCCACCCTTGCTTGCTCGAAAACCCCTCCGAGAAGCAACTCATCGACGAGGGGTACATTCCCTTCTGCAAGATCGGTGACGTGCGCATGCTGGTCAAAGAAGACGGCCGCGACCGCTTCCTGGCCATCATGGAGAACGGCCACCCCTGGGACCTGAGCGAATGGGGCTCGGGTACGACTTTCCGATCGCGCCTGGTGGCCGAAGCGTATTTCCTGGTCACCAAGGACGATTTCCGCATCGACGAGCAAGAGGCCGAGGTGCTGCGGGCCATCTTCGCGTTCTTCGACGTCACGAGTGCGGAGATCGCCGCCGCCAAGGAGCTCGTCTACTGGACCCTCGTCGAGAACACCATGGAAGACGGCATCATCACCGACGAGGAACAGGACACCATGGCCCGGATCACCGCCGCCCTCGAGTTGAACGACGAGGAGCGGCTCGAGCTGCACCGACGGGCCATCGAGCAGCGGTTCAACGAACTGTTCGCCCGCGGCGAGGGCGAGCCCCCTCCCACCGAGGCGGACATCGCCACCATCTGCGAGATGGCCCGACGGTTCGGCCTCGAGGAGGAGTTCATCGCCTTCAAGGCCGAGGGTGCCCGGGCCCGGCTGGCAGAGTATCCGGAACAGCCGCCGCGGGGCCCCGCCGGCGAGAGCTCCTGAACTCCGCCGCCGCCGCCCCCTGATCCATGCGTAAACCCGAACTCGAGCTGCGGGTGCTCGACATCGTCGAACGGGTGGCCAAAGGCCAGCCCATCGAGGACGACACGGTCGAACTGAAGGCCGAGTGGCCGCAGCACCACCTGAAGGCGACCCGCCGCATCGCCGCCCACGCCAACACCGCCCGCGGCGAACCCATCTTGTGGCTGATCGGGGTCGACGAGAAGCAGGGCGTGGTCGGCGCCGATTTCGAGGAGCTGTCGCGCTGGTACTACCAGGTGCGGGGCTGGTTCGACGAACAGATGGCCCCCGACCTGGTCAGCCTCGCCGTTCCCTACCAGGGACTGACCGTGGTCGCCCTGCTGTTCGAGACCGAGCGCGCCCCGTTCGTCATCCGCACCAGTGCCCTCGGGCCGATCACCCACGAGGTGCCGTGGCGGGAAGCCAACTCGACGCGGTCGGCCCGACGCAGCGACCTACTCAAGCTGCTGGTGCCTATCCAGAAGACACCCAAGATCGACATCCTCGACGGCGAGTTGATCCTGTACAAAATGCCAGGACGTGACACCCAGCCCGACCAGTTCCAATGGCAACTGACCGTCAAGCTCTACATCATCACCTTCAGTGCCGAAACGCTGGTCATCCCCTTCCACACCTGCAAAGTCGCCTTTCGGGGCGAACACGCCCCCGACGAGGCGTATTTCGAAAAGATCACCATCACACCGCCTACCACCTTCCACGCCCGCGAATTGAAGGAGAAGGTACGCTCGCTGACGGTCAGCAGCACCGACAGCGAGGTGCTGATCGACACCGCCGGGCTCGTCCATCTGCAGGGCGAAATCTCCACGGCGGAACACCCCCGCCTGAACCGGGAGATCCGCATCAAGGCGATGCTGACCCCCCACCACTCCGACCGCCCCGCCGTCGTGCAGGCCGACTTCGCCCCCGTGCCCGGCCACGATTCCGACAGCCCCCGCCTGCTGGCCCGCTGGCAATGGAAGCCCCGCGGCGCCGAGCCCGCCGCCCCGGCCGCGCCATCCCCATCCGACACCACCACCCCCGAGGAGGATCTATGAGCAAGGTGCTGTTCTCCGTCTACGAGGATTCCGAGATCTGGCTGCAGCACGTTTTCCTCTAGCTGAAGGAACTCAACCGCCAGAAGATCGAAGCGAAGATGGTCCTCGAAGGGAAAGCGGCCGGCCTGCTGGCGACTCTCGGCGGCCGGCCGCGCAGC
>CALLCO010000018.1 GCA_937998695.1 Candidatus Ozemibacteraceae bacterium | reverse complement strand
GGTCGCCGGGCTTACGTGACCCAGCGACCGGCCTCATTGTACCACAAGATGGCCAAGGCCTGAACGATGCGACTTCCCTGGGCACCGGGCTTCCCTGGCGAGGGGAGCACCGTTGTGTCGGTTCCAGGTGGGGGATGAAGGAACATCGCTTCCAACTACATGGGGCGGGGGAGAATCGGGGAGGAGATGGATGAAGCCGGCCCATGCCGAAGCGGCCGTGGGCCGGCAGGGAAACCTGATGACAACGGGTTGGGTTACTTCTTGCCAGGTGCCTTGTCGAGAGCGCCCGAGGTGATCTCGATCGCCCTCTTGTAGGCACCCTCCGCCTCGGCCTCGGACCCTTTCTTGCGGAGGACGTCCCCGAGGTTCAGGTACAGGCGGGCCGCGACTTCGGGGTGGGAAGCTTTCAGCCGGTCGGCGCCTTCGGCCAGGATTTTCTTGGCGTCGTCGATCCGTTCCTTGCGGAGATAGAGTTCCGCCATTTCCATGTAGACATGACCGATCTGTTTGCCCAGGCGGTCCTGTTCCTTGGCATCGGCCTGCGAAGCCAGGTCGAGGATCTTGCGCAGTTCGGCCACCGCTTCGTCGATCTTGTTCTGGTTGGCGTAGAGGTCGGCCAGATTCTTGTGGGCTTCAGCTCGGGTGCGCAGGATCTGGTTCTTCCGCTGCCGCTCCCGCTGCGCTTCCGCTTCCTTGGGGTCGAAATCACGCCCTCCCCGCAGGTGGCGCAGGCGTTCCATGGCCGGGCCGCCGGGCCGGCCGGGGCCGCCGGGGCCACCAGGACCGCCCATCGGACCCATCGGGGGCCCCATATGTTGGCCACCCGGGCCCATGGGGGGGCCGCCCTCGTCATCCATGTCGGGATCCCCGGGGGGGAAGGGCGGTTCCTGGGCGAGGACGGGGGCCATCCACCCCGCGAGCAGGACGACGAACAAACCGAGAGCCATCAACCGTGTGATTCTTCCAACCATGGTTCCTCCTTGTCTTTCTCCTCGTCATCGAGGAAGCTGATTTCGGATTCCTGCGTGTCCAGGAAGCTCCATTCCTGGGTGTCGGATTCGGGTTCGGGGGTTACAGCCGTTTCCCAGGGGTCGAGAAATTTGATCTGGGCAAGAGAGGAAGCCGGGTTTCCGCGGAGGGGTACGAGCGTTGGAGAACTCCTGGGTGTCTGAACAGACAGCACCAAGAGAGCTGCCACCCCGGCCAGGACGAGAGCCGGGACGAACGGGCGGAACAGGCCTGTCCACCAGGAGGTGGCAGGTTCGGCGCTGCCGATCACGGCTTCGCGCAACCCTGGCGAGGGCAGGTCGGGCGTCACCTCGCGGAGCCCCAACGGCGGGCAGGCCAGTTCGGCGTCGAGCCAGTCGCGGCAGGTCGGACAACCGTCGAGATGAGCCGTCAGGTCGGTATCCAGTGGGTCTTCTGCAGCTCGCAGCCGGGTGCGGAAGAGGTCGCAGTTCATGCCGTTCCCCCCATTTCCTTGGACGCTCCGAGCCAGGCCCGGGCGAATCGCTCGCGGGCCCGGAACAGGAGCACCTTGACATGGTTGGCCGCCAACCCCATCACTTCGGCGATCTCCTGGCAGGTCAGGTCGTCCCAATAGGCCATCACGAGAACCTCACGGTCGCGCTCGGGCAGGCGGTCGAGCACTTCCTTCACCGACAGCCGGGTTTCCACCATCCCCGCATGGCCGGGCACCCCGACCGGCGGCAGTTCGGCGACCGCGCCTTCGCGACGGTGCTGGGCCCGCAGGCGAAGGGCCGTCCGGTAGAGGATCGTATACAGCCAGGTCTTCACGCGCGCCTCCCCGCGAAACCCGTCCAGGCTGGCGAAGGCCGCAGTGAACGTCTCCTGGATGGCATCTTCGGCCAGGGCCCGATCGCCCAACATGCGCAGCCCCAGGGTCAGCAGGAACGGCGCATGGCGGTCGAACAGCGCCCGATACCCTTCCGGGCGCCGCTGACGGCAGAGCTCGATCGCTTCCCGGTCGTCCATCATTCCTCAGAGGCGGCAAGTGGCTCCCAGGTTACAGGAATTTTCCGCCCATGGGAACGTTTGGAGGGAAGCCTCCGGGCAGGAATCCAGACCGGATGGTCCGGTTCAGATCCCGATGTAGAGGACTTCCTCTTCGAGGGCGATGCCGAACAGGCCGAAGACCCGCTCTTTCAACTGGGCGGCCAGGGCGCGCACGTCAGCGGCGGTGGCTTCGCCGTAATTGACGATGAAGTTGGCGTGCTTGTGGAAGACCTTGGCCCCGCCGACGGCCATCTCCTTGGCGCCGGCCTTCTCGAGCACCTCGCCGGCGGCCCGGCGCCGGGTTTCGCCGGGCGCGGGAGGCAGGTTCTTGAAGAACGAGCCCGCCGAACCCACGCCAAGAGGAGGGTGCTTGGCGTTCCGTTGGGCCATGATGTTCGCCATCTCGGCCCGAATGGCCGCCGGGTCGCCAGGACTGGTGCGGAAGGTGGCGTTGAGGATGACGTGCGGGTCGCGCTTGAGGCGGCTGCTGCGGTAGGCAAACTCGAAAAACGCGGGGTCGGCCTCGAATATGCGCCCAGTCGACGGTTCGAGAAGGGTGGCACCGACCAGCAGGTCGGCGATGGTCCGGCCGTAGGCCCCGGCATTGCCGTAAATGGCCCCGCCCACGGTGCCTGGGATGCCGGTCATCGGTTCGAACCCGGTCAGACCGTGCCCCGCCGCCACTTCGACGAGGTAACCGAGCTTGCGGCCCGAGCTGATGGTCAGCAGGCCCCGCTCGGGATCGAGCCGCTCAGGGTCGCGGCTGGCGTTGCGGATGACCAGACCGGGCATGCCGCGGTCGCTGACGACGAGATTCGAGCCCCCCCCCAGCAGGAACCAGGGCATTCCGTCGGCCCGGGCCATGGCGACCGCCTCGGCAAGCTCAGCTTCGGTCTCGACCTCGAGGAACAGCTCGGCCGACCCGCCCAGGCGGAAGGTGGTGAATTCCCGGAGCGGAATAGACTGCCGGACACGTTTTTTCAAGGCGCTGCGCTCGACCATGACTGACACCTCCTGCAAAACGGTGCTGCAGAATAGGTATCGGCGAACCGGGCGGTCCGGGTGAGGGGACCTTGGTTCCTGTGGCCCAGCCCGGTAGCCCAGACAGGTAAAATTTCCCGGCTGGCCCTCCGTTCAGCCGAAGTTCTGGAAAGGCCATCCGTACCCGTCCTGCCCCCGAGCCTTTGGTCAGCTCGGGCGGTGGCCCGGCTGGCGCCAATGCGCGGGGCGGCTCCGGGGGGGGAAAGGTTGGCGACCAGGCACGGTTCAACTCGAAAGGTGGCCGACCCTGGACCCGGCCTCTGGTCTACACGGGGGCTGGCAGGCCTGGCTTGTCCCCGCGCCGGTTGGACGGTGGACGAACGGGTTGGTCTCACTTCCCCTTCGTGATGATCTCGATCTTCATCACATCGCCCTTCTTCACTTTCTCGGGGATCTCCATGCCCTTCACGACCTGGCCAAAAATGGTATAGGCGCCGTCGAGGTGCGGAATGCTGTCGAGGCAGATGAAGAACTGGCTGCCGGCGCTGTTGGGATCGCTGGTGCGGGCCATCGACAGAGTGCCCTTGAGGTGCTTGCGGGTCTTGCTGAACTCCGCGGGCAGGGTGTAGCCGGGGCCACCCGTGCCGGTGCCCTGGGGGCAGCCACCCTGGATGACGAAGCCGGGCTCGACGCGGTGAAAGGTCAGGCCGTTGTAGAATCCCTTCCCGATGAGTGAGAGGAAGCTTTCGACGTGCTTGGGAGCCGTCTCGGGGAAGAGCTCGATCCAAATCTGGCCGGCTGGCACGGTCAGCAGCACGACGGGATGGTCGGGGTTCTCGAGCCTGGCGTCGGCGGGGACCGCAGGGGTGTCAGCGGCATTGAGGACGACAGGCAGGAGCAGGGCGCACACCAGGGCGAGTTTCAACATGTTGGTCTCCTGTGATTCTTGGATGGGCCTATTCTACCGCATCCTGACCCGCCAGCCAATTGACTCAGAGTTTCCCCACCCCGAAGGGGACCGGCCCCAGGCGAGCCCGGAGCCGGTCGGGGAGAGGGGGATAATGAAAGGGAGGAAGGGGCTCAGTTCAACTTGAACTGGACGGTGAGCATCACCCAGGTCTCCCGGGGCTCGCCGTTGACCAGAACAGGAGAGAAGACCCAGCGCCGCAACGCCTGGGCGCCGAGAATGGCCAGTTTCGGGTCGATGGTCGAGGCCATCGTCAACACGTCGCCGACGGTCCCAGCTGGCTGCACCAGCACCTTGTAGGTCGCCTGCCCCCGGATGCCCTGCTTGCGGGCCCATTCGGGGTAGTCGGGCAGCACCTTCGACAGGATTTTGGGCGGGGCGAAGCGCTCTTCGCCGCCCCCGAGCGACTCGAGCCCGGCTACCTCGACTTCGCCGCCTCCCGCGTTGGCCACAGGGGCATCGGGGGCTCCGGACGGCGGGGCGTCGCGCTCGCCGCCGCCCGAGGGCAGCGGCGCGGCGGCCATCTCGGACGGCATGTCCATTTCGAGCGGGTCGCCCAACTCACCCCCGGCCAGGGGAGCGGTCAGTGGGGTGGGAGGGGAAGGCTCGGCCAGGGCGTGGCTGACGTCGTCGAAGGCCGGCGCCGGCACGTAAGGCTTGGAATCCCGAGCACCGATGGGAGTTTCCTGAACTACGGTCGGTCGCACCGACTCGCTGGTGGTGCGCGGTCCCGGGCGAGTTGCGGTGCCCGGCTTCGTATTGGGAGTCTTCGGCCGCACGGGGGCCTTGACCTTGGGCGCGCTCGGGGCGGGCGGGGTCGGGCGCCGGGTCTCGGTCGGCCGGCCCTTGGCCAGGCGGGTTGACTCGCCTTTGGCGTGGCGCGACCCGGTGTCGGGCTGGGGGTGTGAAGAAGAGCCCGGGCGTGGCACGGTGAGCGGACCCACCAGCCGCACCGGGTGGACGGTGGGCGGCGTCGGGGTGAGCGGGCCGCGCAGGGCGAACCAGGCGGTCATGGCCAGCAGCAGGGCGAAATGCAACAGCAGCGAGGCGGTGAACTCCTCCCGACCGTCGTCGTCCGGGTGCACCAGCACCAGCGTGGGGCGGCCTTCCACGGCAGTCCTACTTGACACGGGTGGACAGGCCGATGGCCGTGCCGCCGGCGGTGCGGATCGCGTCGAGCACGCGCACGACCCCGCCGTATTCGGCGGCCTGGTCGGCCTCGACCAGGATGCCGCGATTGGGGTCCTCGGCCAGGTATTCCTTGACCCGCAGGCTGACCTGGTCGAGGTCGAGCGCTTCGCCGCGCAGCGTGATACCGCCCGTCTTGGTGACTTGGAAGGTCAGGGTCTCACCCTCGATCACCGCCCCCGAGCTGGCGCGGGGCACATCGACCGGCAGCCGGCGGGTGTCGCGGGCAAACGAGCTGGTCACCATGAAGAAGAAAACCAGCAGCAAGATGACGTCGATCAGGTTGGTGACGATGATCTGGGGGCGGTCGCGCCGCCGCTCAGGCAACAGCTTTCTCATAGGTGGCCTCCGCGCCGGCGAAGAAGTTGGCCAGGTCGAGGGAGTGGTATTCCACCTGCTCGCCGAACTCGGTGGTGACGCTCTCGCACCAGTTGAAGACGGCCAGGCTGGGAATGCCCACGAACAGGCCGGCGGCCGTGGTGTAGAGGGCTTCCGAGATGCCGCCCGCCAGGGCCGTGGGGTCGCCGATGCCGATCGTGCTGATGACGCTGAAGGCCGTGATCATGCCGGTGACCGTGCCGGTCAATCCCAGCAGGGGGCTGATGCTGGCGATGGTCGACAGGATGGCGGTGTTCTTCTCATACCGCTTCATCTGCCGCAGGGCTTCCTGGCGCATGACGTCCAGCAGCGCTTCCTTGGGCAGGTCGAGGCGGTCGATGCCGGCGGCCAGCACGCGGGCCAGGGGGTGGTTCTCGCGGCGGCACAGGCGCATCGCCTCGGTGAAGTCGCGGGCGCAGAGGGCGGCCTTGACCTGTTTCATGAAAGCCTCGGGCGTCCGGCCGGCCCGCCGGTAGAACCGGATGCGTTCGATGGTCACGGCCAGGGCCAGGACGGAGCACAGGAAGATCGGGATCATCACCGGCCCGCCCTTGATGAACACCTGGACGATGAACAGTTCCTTCAACATGGGGTCCTCCTTGATGGTTGGCTCAGAAGGTGGCTTCCAGACCGGCCAGCGTCACCCGGCCCTCCTCGGGCACGTCGTAGCGCAGGCTCTTGGCCTCGTCGTAGAGGTCGCGGATCTTGACGTAGGCCTTGAGATGTTTCTTGAAGTCATACCGGAACACGAGGTCGGCCCGGCTGTAGTCCCCCGGATCGACCTGCACCGCGGGGATGTAGGCGATGCGATCGGAGGCGGCGTGGCGCGTGAAGTCGACATGGAAGGCCCCCTCGTTGTAGGTCAGCCCGATGTCGAGCAGACGCTTCGCCTCGTACGAGAGCCGGGCCCCCGTGCGGTCGTCCTTGGGGTTCTGGAAGGTGGCGGCGGCGTTGAGGTCGAAGTTCTTGTCGAGCTTGAAGGTTCCTGACAGGCGCAGGCCGGCCCGGCGTGCCTCCGAGGCGAACCGGAAGGTCGAGGTCAGCAGGTTCCGGCCGACGTCCCAGCGGTCGAGGTACTCGATCGCCTCGTCCTCGCGCACCCGGAAGAGTTCCGCTCCCAGCAGGGTCCCGTTGGCCGCCCGGTAGTTGACCCGGCCGGCGGTGCGCCGCACGTGCGATGCGCGCAGCGGGTTGAAGGCGACGTAGCGACGGGGCAGGTAGACCTGGCGCAGGCTGTCGTTGCCGAGATCTTCCTCATACGAAAGGATGAACTGCCAGGGTTTGCCCCACCGGTGGTCGAGCCGCACCAGGGGGGAGAACCGGGAATCCTCCATCAGGCTGATGTCCCTGACTCCGGCGGTCAGGAACGTGGTCTTGGCCAGTTCGATGTCGGCGAGGGCCGAGGCGGTGCGCTTGGTGAACCGCTGGGACGGCCCGCCCGAAATCTCGTAGTTGTCCCGCTGCAGGTCGAGCCCCAACCGGCCGGTCACGGTGGGCTTCAGATTGCGGCGGTATTCCGCTCCCACTGAAGTTGACAACAGGTCGGCGTCTTCCTGGAACCCCACGAACCGGTTGGTGGTCGTGCGGTTGACCGACTCGACCCGGGCATAGGCCGAAAAGAAGGCGCCGTCCGACAGGGTCGAATTGCCCTTGACCGCGAAGCCGCGCGTCTCGTCCTCGATACCGGCAAAGGGGGAAGGGGTGCGCCGCGGGCCGCGCTGGGCGAACTCATCCGTGCCCAGGGCCCCGGACAGGGTCAGCTGATAGCTGCCTTCTCCGCTGGTAGAGACCTTCCCGGCGAGCACGGTGTGCCGGTCGTCGATGTGCGAGCGGTAGCCGTCACGGGCTTCCCGTAGCACGGTCGCCTCGCCGACGTAGCCCTGGTAGCTGCCCTTGGCCTGCCCACGGAACTCGGTCGACCCCCGGGTGCCCGCCCCGAAGAAGACCGATACCTCGTCCTGGCGGGGGCGCTGGTCGACTACGAAGGGCTTCTCCTCGAGGGTGCGGGTCTCCCGCGACGGGGCCTCGGGGAAGATCTCGGGCAGGGGCATGCTCTTCTCCCCCATCTCGAGCTCGACCTCGGCCGGCTCACGGGCCAGGTCGCCGCTCTGGGCGTCCTTCCCGACGACCTGGACCTGTCCCATGTCGTAGGCGTTCTTGGCGGCCCAACCCGGAAAAGGAGCCGCCGCCAAGGCGATTGCCAGAAGAAAATGCCAGCGCATAGTGTGCCTCCGGTTTCTTGTCTGCCATCTTCATCGGCATTTCCACAGGCAAATCTGAGTCGCTCGAACCCCGCATCCGAAGACTTTTCCCGGCTCTGAGACCGTTCGTCGCCGGCTGGCGTCGAGACCGGCATGGCGCTCAACCGGGTCCCGTCTGAGCATGAGGGTACGGGGAACAGGACTTCAGGGAAGAATGAATGTGGTAGGAGGAGGCAGTCAAAGAAGACAAGATGACCCTTGGACAGAGACGGGGGCTTGACTCCTCTCAAGGTATCCCCTATCGGGCCGGGGTGATGAGGCCGGCTTTATGTCCGTGCCACGTGTCCGATGGGCCCAACTCTTCTTATTTCAGGTGCGAGCGGGCTTCGTCGGCCAGGGGGCCGGACGACTGGAATTTCACGACCTCGCGCCACATCTGCAGAGCCTTCTGGCCGCGGCCGAGATCGCCGTAGGCCCGGGCCGCCTCGGCGTAGGCCTCTGCGATCAGCGGGCTTTTGGGATACAGCACCGGCACCTTCAGTACCTCGAGAATGCCGTCATCCTTCTTGCCCTGGGCGATCAGGGTGCGACCCAGCCAGAGGCGACACTCGGGAATGGCCACGTCGGTGGCCGGGTATTCCTTGAGGATCTCGCGGAACGTGGCGGCGGCGGCTTCGTAGTCCTTCATCTGGAAGAGGGACACCCCGATGGCGCGGCGTGCCCGGGAGGCGAGGGGGTTCTTGGGGTCTTCGGTGACGATGGCCTTGAACTGCTGGATGGCGAGCGGCAGGTCGCCGACCTGGCGCGCGATCTCGCCGATCTGGAAGCGGGCTTCCTGGCGGAAATACCCGGTGGAGTCGCGCAGTTGCGAGAAGGCGGCCAGGGCCTTGCCGGTATCTTTCAACTCGAGGTGGCAGAGACCGGTTTTGAAAAGGGCGTCGTCACGCAGCCGGCCGTCGGGGTAGGTGGCCAGATACCGTTCGAAGACGGGCACGGCCTCGACGAACCGCAGGGCCTTCATCAGCACTTCCCCAGACCGGAACAGGGCCTGGGCAGCCAGTTCGGATGACGAGTTGGCGATGGTGCCGAAGGCGTCGAGAGCGGCCTGGTGGTCGCCTGACTGGTAGGCGATCTCGCCGAGCTGGTACAGGGCGTCGACCCGCCCCGTCCCCTTCGGATACTCGCGAATCACCCGCTCGAAATACTCGCGGGCCTTGGCCAGCCCGCCCAGGTTGAAATGGCATTCCCCCATGCGATAGAGGGCCTTTTCACGAATGGCCGGGGTGGTCTCCCGGCGCACCAGCTCCTCGAGGTCGGCCAGCGCTTCGCGGAACTTGCCCAGGGCGATCTGCACCAGCCCGACCTGGTAGCGGGCATCCTCGGCCCGCACGTGCTTCGGGAAGGTCTTGAGAAAGGCGCGGAAGGCCTGTAGGCTCTCGGTGAACTCGCCCAACCGCGAGAGAGCCAGAGCCCGCAGATACGACAGTTCGCCGGCTTCGTCGGCGGGAAAGCGCGACACGACCTTGGCGATGAGGTCGGCGGTTTCACGGTAGCGGTGCAAGTTCATCAGCAGGTCGACCAGGTTGCGGGTGGCCTCGGTGCGGACCGGGCTGTCGGGATGGTCGGCCACCCGTCGGAAGAGCGGTTCGGCCTCGGCCGGCTTGCCGCCCTTGATCTTGCACCAGGCCAGCGAATACAGGGCCTTGTCGGCGAGGTCGGGGGTCGGGCTGGCCTCGGCCACCTTGGCCAGCGCCGCCTCGGCCTCGGTGAATCGGCGGTTCCGGAAGAGGGACTCGCCGATGTAGAACTGCACCACGGCCTTCTTGTCGGCCGGGGCCAGCGGCAGGGCCTTCTCGAAATGCGTGAGCGCCTCGGCGAACAGGCTGGCGTTGAACCGGCCGATGCCGACCTGGAGGTGGGCCTCGAATTGCTGGGGCCCGGTCAGGCCCGGCTGCGCCAGGATCTCTTCGTAGACCGCCTGGGTCTCGGCCGCGTCGAACCCGTACCGCACCATCAGGAATCCCATCTTCAGGCGCGCGTCGATCCAGAGTTTGGGGTCTTGCTTGCTGACGAGGGCGAAGCTTTCGACCGCCGACTTGGGGTTGTCGTCCTTGATGTGCGTCCAGCCCAGGCCATAGGCGGCGCGGTCGCGGAAGGTGCTCTGCGGATGGGTGCGCAACACCTGCGAGTAGGCGGCCGCGGCGCCCGTCCAGTCCTTGAGGCGGTAGCGGCATTCGCCCAGCCAGAACAGGGCCCCGTCGCGCAGGGAGAACGGCGCCGGATCGGTCACCACGCGGTTGAGGACCCGCTCGGCCTCCTCGTACAACTGGCGCTGGATCAGGCCCAAGGCATAGCGGTACTGCTGGGCCTGCTCGGGGGTATCAGCGGCCCCCACCAACGTAGGGGCGGCAATTGGCACCAGGATCAGGACCAGATTCAGAATTAGAATCAGGCGCACCGGCGGCAGGCCGCCGGATGGGGAAGATGAACGGTCTGTCATCGGAGTCGTCCTGTGGTCAGGATTGTGGATCTTGGCCGCTCGGCCATCCCCTGATCGGGGCGTACCGGCCGGGCGGGGAAGGCACCGTCGGCTGGCCCCTGGGGATGAAATCTCAGGGTTTGTGAGTGTCCTCGTCCTGGTCGTCGGTGACCTCACGCTGGGCTCTTTTGAACTCGCGGATGCCGCGTCCGATGGCCTTGCCGATTTCAGGTAGCTTTCCGGGGCCGAATAGAATCAGAATGATCACGAGGATGACGAGCAGTTCGCTAAAATTCAACCCCACAGTGGGCCTCCTTGGGTCCGTTGCCCCGCCGCCGCTCCGGCTCGTGGGGCACCGCCATCGTAGCACAAGGCCATCCCAACCCGCAACTCTTCACGGGAAGTAGATTGGCTTGGGTGAGGCCGTCGCACGATCCGACATGCTGCGAGCCTCCCACGGGTGAAGCAGGGCTAGGCCTCATCGCAGGCTCTGATGTGGTCTGGTCGGGTGCGTTGACAAACCCCGCGGAGTAGTTTACTCTGCCCACTATGGAACGAAAGTTGATCGCTTTCCTGATGGTGGGCCTTTGTCTGGTGACCGGCGGCCTAAAGACCAGGCCGGCCTGGGCGCAGATTTCCGATGCCGACGGCCTGGTGCTCGACATTCCCGAACCGCCCGGCGCCAAGCAGGAGCTCCCCTCGCCCATTCCCGTGGTCTACGAGTTCGTGGGCGGCCTAATGGCCGGGGAACACGATCGCTGCCTGGCCAATTTCGACGTTCCGACGTTTCTGGCGCTGATCTTCGGGGCCCCGCTCAAGCGGTTGACCTCCTCCGAGTATCAGGAACTGTTTGCCTACCAGGTGCAGGTCCAGCGGAACGAGTTCCGGTTCCTGTCCCGCATCATGCACCGCATGGCCAAGGACGCCAAGTTCAATTACTCCAATCCCCGGTTCCACAACAATGTCCAGTGCAAGGTGGTCGTCCAGATGCGGACCACCAAGGGAAATCACACCCTCGAACTGTATGCGCGCTTCTCCAATGAGCGGTGGGCGATCTACGACTACATCCTCGATGGCAAACGGTTCACCCAGAGCTTCAAAGACGGCCTCGGCAAGCTCAAGCTCGACGGCTACATTGCCAGTCTTCGCCCGTTCTACGACGACTTCCCGGGGACCCGCACCCTCCGCAATGACGAGTATGGCATCAGTCTGAAGGTTCCCTCCCGGTTCCAGTTGAGAGAAAAGATCAGCCCCAACCTGTTGGCCTCGGTGACCGGCCTCGACGGCCAGTTTCTGCTGCACGTGCAGGCGGCCCAGTATTCGACCGCCCAGACCCTGTCGCAGGTGGCCGCCGAGATCAAGAATACCATCATCCCTTTCAATCCCCGGCTCTACGATCAATGGAAGACCGATATCGCCGGAGTCGACATCGGCCATGTCCTGTTCCAGTTCGAAAAGAACGGGAAGCTCTTGTTCACGCACATGGTCATCATCCCCATGGGGAAGAAACTCGTCGTGCTCAACTTCTACCATGGGTCGCTGCCGCTGATGAAGCATCTGACCAACGTCCGCGAGAAGATGTTCGACAGCCTGACCCTGACCCGCATCGAAGGACGGGGGGGCGAACTCAGCCTGCCGGGCGATGATCTCGGTCTGCCGGCTTCCCCGGCCACGGGCGAGATGACCCCCCCGCCCACGATGGATGAGCCGCAACCCATGGCCCCCCCGCCCCC
>CALLCO010000017.1 GCA_937998695.1 Candidatus Ozemibacteraceae bacterium | reverse complement strand
GAGGCGAAAAGCCCTCTTCGTGATGAGGAGATCTGGTGTATCCCAGAAACAGCTGGAGGTACCACATGTCAAGGAGAGCCAAATGAGCCCTGAGGGACAACGGCGGTGGTGGGTGGCGGGCGGGCTGCTCCTGGCCCTGCTGACCCTGGGTTGTTCGATCGTCAGCCCCTTCCGGAAGCTGCACGACGAACCAGGACCGCCCGGATTGGCCGGAGCGTTGATGGTGCGGGCCGACGAGGGAGTCGATTACCGGTTCGACCGGTTCCGGTTGCAGGTGTCGCCCGGGGCGGTCCTCACCGACCGGATCCTGATGCTCACCCTGATGAACCCCGCATCGGCCGCGCTCATCATTCCGTCGGGCACCATTCCCCTGACCCCAGTGTATTCCCTGCGCCTGCGCGGCCAGGACGGCCGTCTCCTGCAACCGGCCCGGCTCGAACTGCCCATCACGCCGCCGCACCGGCTGTCTCCCGACACGGCCCCTGACATCTTCATGGGGGCGCGAGGCAGCGACGGGACCTGGCGCTTCCATTCCCCAGACCAGGATTTCATTGCCCAAGTAGCCGGAGTCGACACCTGGACCCTGTCGGACTGGGTGGTGCTGTTGCGCAAACCAGGGGCCGGGCCCGGTCTGCGGACCGCCCCGGTGTTCCTGATCACCCCGACCGCCCCCCTCGTCGACGACAACGGCCGGTTCGCCGAAGATCTGCAGATCGAGACCGGATGGGAAGGGGCACCTGGTACCAGTGCGGCGGTTCCCGAATGGCAGACCGAGTTGACGCTGTTCCCGGAGCCGGCCCTTCCCCTCGAGGGCGCCGCTCCCGATGGAATGGGGACCGTATCAGCGCTGCCACCGGACTCCCCCACCGGATTCCGTGTCCCTTTGGGTGAGGGTTCCTTCGTGCGGTCAGTGTTTGGCCCGAATGCGGCCTCTTACAGTTTCCGTTTGATCTTGACCGGGAAGACCTCCTCCCAGGTCCCCCACACGTTGGCGTGGCGAGTCGTCGCCCGGCGGGCCCGGGAAGCGCCACTGGTGCGGGAAGGCCGGGTGGTCCTGCAACCCCAGATCGCCGCCCGCCAGGTCGTGCGCCCCCGCGTGTTGAGCACGGTGCCCGCCGACATGGCCCGCGACATCGGCCGCCGGCCGGTCCTGGAGATCAGGTTCGACCGGGTGATGGACCCGGGGTCGGTCGAGCGCGCCCTGTCGATCTTCCCCGATCCGGGCCCGCGCACCTGGCAGTGGCGGGACGGGCGAACCGCGACGTTCCGTTTCCTCGATCCGCTGCCGCTGCACACGCAGTTCCAGATGACCCTCGCCGCCACCGCCCGGGACATCCGGGGGGTCACCCTGGAGAATCCCTTCCGGTGGGCGTTCTCGACGGGAGCGACGGCGGACGTGGTTCCCCCCTTCCTGGAGGCGACCCAGCCCCCGGCGGGGTCACGGAACCTTCCCCGCAACACCTGGATCACCCTGCAGTTCAGCGAACCGATGTGGCCGCCCAGCGTCGAGCGCGGGGTCGCCGTGACCAGCCCCGAGGTGGGCTCCCTGTCGTGGTTCTGGTCGACCGACCGGACCACGGTGGGGGTGCTGCCCACGGGCCTGTGGCTGGCCAGCCTGACCCACGAGATCGAGGTGGGAACCGCCTGTCAGGACCTGGAAGGGAATCCGCTGGCGAAGGTGCAGACCCTACGGTTCACCACGCAGGAACGGACGGGCCCGACCATCGTAGAAACGCGGCCGGAAGCGGGGGTTCCCCTCCGCCTGCCCCTGTCCGCCCTGCGGTTCCGGTTCGACCGGGCCATGGACCCGACCAGCGTGGGGGCGGCCCTGTCCTTGGGCCCCGCCGCGGCGGCTCCGCCCGTGCCGACCCTCACCTGGGAGGCGGGCGGCACCGTGCTGGTGCTCGGCTGGGCCCCCGCCTGGACCCCAACGGCACCGCTGGTGGCCAGTTTCACGACGCGGGCGCGCGACACCGACGGCGTGCCCCTGGCCGGCCAGACCCGCTTCGAGTATCCCCTGCCCGACCTGACCGCCCCGCAGCTGGTTTCGTTCACGCCGAGTCAGGGCGCGACCGGGGTGCCGACCAACTCCCCGGTCTTCCTGCGCTTCAGCGAGCCGATGAACCGCGACTCGGTGGAGCGGGCGTGCAGCAGCTCACCCCCGACCACCGCCCGGTGGTTCCTGTGGAACGAGTCCAGCGACCAGGTTTGGATCAATCCCGGCACGGCCTGGCCCGCCTCGAGCCGGATCACTTTCCATCTGGCCACCGGGCCGGTGGACCTGCACGGCAATGCGCTGGCGCAGCCCTTCACCCTCGCGTTCACCACCGCGGCGGGCCCCGCCCCCGCCCTGGCGGCAGCCACACCGCGTGACGGGCAGACGGCGGTCTCCCGCACCACTCCGGTGAGTCTGCGGTTCACGCACTCCATGGACCCCAACTCGGTCGCGGCAGCCCTGAGCCTGTTCCCGACCGGAGCAAGCCCCTATGCCATGGCCTGGCAGGACGAAAACCGGATCTTGACGATCGGCCCGGCCGCTCTCTGGGGGAACGCCACCCACTACGAGCTCCAACTGACCCAGGCTGCCCGCAGTGCCGGGGGCGTCCCCCTGGTCCAGCCGATCCGGATCGTCTTCACCACCGCCGATACCGAGCCTCCCGCTCTCGTGCGGGTGGTGCCGGTGGAGGGCGCCACCGGGGTAAACCCCTTCGGGGCGTTCGAATTGGCCTTTGACGAGCCGGTCGACCGTGCGACCTTGGAAGCGGCATTGTCGGTAAGCCCGGCCCCGGCGGGAAGGCCGGTCTTTACCTGGGTTAACGACCAAATCGTGCGATTCCATTGGTCAGGCGGACTGGTGGGAAACACCCTGCACACGCTGCGGGTGGGCACCGGTCTGGCGGACGCGGCGGGGAACCGGTTGCCGGTGGCCTTCGAGAGCCGCTTCACGACAGCGGACACCACGCCGCCGACCCTGGTGGACACCACCCCCACCCCGGACACCACGGGGCTGCCGCTGCAGCCTTCCCTGAAGTTCGTTTTTTCGAAACCCATGGATCCGAAGACGGTGACCCTCGGCGTCACCCCGGCCGGGGGGGCCCCGATCCTGTCCTGGAGCGCGGACGGCCAAACGCTGACCGTCTCGTTTGCCGCCCCTCTAGCCCCCGAAACCACCTACCTGGCCACACTGGACGGGACGGCCGCCGACCGTCTGGGCCTCCTCCTGACTGGAACCCGCAGTCTGTCTTTCCGGACCGGCAGTCTCGACACCCCACGGCTTCTCACCTTCCTGCCGTCCGACGGCGAGACGGTGCCTACCCTGACCCTGCGCCTGGAAATGACCTTCGACCGGGCCATGGACCGAGCCAGCGTCGCCGCGGCCGCCACCCTGGCACCCGCCCCGGCGGGCGGGATGGTGTGGTCCTGGAACGAGGCGGGGACAGCGGCCGTGGCAGGCAGTACCGGCCCACTGCAAGCGGGGACCGCCTATCGCTTCACCGTGGCCGCCACCGCCTGCGATGCCCTGGGGGTTTCTCTGGGCCAAGAGATTCACCGTACTTTTACCACTGACACAGCGCCCACCGTGGTTCTGTCGGGGGTTTTCCCGGCTGACGGGGCCAGCGGCGTGGCCAGTGGGGTCGTCATCCGGGTGCCCTTCAGCAAACCGATGGATCATGACACCACCGACCAGGCCTGCGAGCTGTTGCTCGAAGGTCAGCCGGTGGCCGCCACCCGGCGGTGGGACGGCCCCACCCGGCTTCTGCTCACCCCGGCTGCCCCGCTGCGTCCGCACCAGGCCTACACCCTGTTGATCGGGCGCGGGGCGCGTGACCAGAACGGCATTCCGCTGGCGACGGCGGTCACGATACGGTTCACCACAAGCGTCGAGCGGTCGGTCACTGCGGCGGCCATCACCCCGGCCAGCGGTGCGGCCAACGTCGACCCGGCCACCCCGCTCGTCGTCGCCTTTGCCGAACCGATGGAGACCGCCACGGTGCGAACGCTGCTGCGCCCCGATCCTGGCCAGGAACCACAGACAGCGTGGACCGACGGCGCCCGCCGATTGACGGTGACATTCCCCCTCGGGCTGGCGCCCGACACCGCCTGGGAATGGACCGTTGCGGCCGACGCCCGGGCCCAGAGCGGGAACCTGGTGATTCCGCCAGGTAGTTTCACATTCTCTACCCTTGCCCGACCCAACCCCCGCGTCATTGCCACGGTTCCGGGGCCAGGACAGACCGGAATCGACCCCCGAAGCGCCCTCCAGCTGACCTTCGACCAGAACATGGACCGTGCCTCCGTGCAGGCGGCCATCGGCCTCGCCCCCGCCCCGGTCGGCACGCCCACCTTCACCTGGGCGAACGACCGCGCGGTGACGATCACGTTCGCCCAACCGCTCGCCTACGCCACCGCCTACACGCTGACGGTCGGCACGGGCGCCCGCAGTGCGACGGACATCCCGTTGGCGGGAAGCCTCACCCAGGCGTTCACCACGATCGCCCGCCCGGCCGTGGTGGTGACCCAGGTGGTGCCCGCCGGCGGCGCCACGGGGGTGGGCCCGACGACCGGGGCGGTGCTTCCCTTCTCACGGGCCATGGACCAGGGTTCGGTCAATGCCGCTCTGACGGTGACCGCCGACGGAGCTCCCCTCGCGGTGGGTTCGATCTGGGACGGCCCGATGCTCCGGCTGCTGCCGGCCGGCGGATGGCCGCTGGGCAAAACCATCGGGATCGGCATCGCCGCCACCGCCGCCGATCTGGCCGGACACGCGCTGGGCACGGCCTTCACCACCTCGTTCACCACTCTCCCCCCGGAGCCGCCCGCCGTGACCAGCATCTCACCCGCCCCGGGCTCTGCCGACGTCGCCCTCGACTCTCCGCTCGTGATCGTCTTCAGCAAAGCCATGGCCTCCCCGACCGTCGGCATCGTCATTTCCCCCATCCCTATCGGATCAGTGGTCCGGCAGTGGTCAGCCGACGGGAAGACCTTGACCCTGACCGTGCCGGAAGGCTGGAACGGCAACACCGCCTATGCGGTGACGGTCGCCGCCACCAGTCGTGACACCTCCGAGACCGCCCTGGGAACAGCCTTCACCAGCGGGTTCACCACCGCCGCCCCCCCGGCCGGCCCGCGACTGGTGGGCTTCCTGCCAGCCGCTGGCACTACCGACATACCGATCCGGACCAGTTTGGAACTGCGGTTCGACACCGCGATGGCCACCGCCAGCGTCCAAGCCGCTTTCTCGCTGACGCCGACCCCCGCAGCAGCCCCGACCTGGTCCTGGTCGGCCGACCGCACGATCGCCACCCTCACCTGGAGCCAGCCGCTGTCGTTTGGGCAGGTCTACACGGCCCAGGTGGCCGTCACCGCCCGCAGCCAGGCCGGGTTGGCCCTGGCCCTGCCCTTCCAGGGGACGTTCGTGACCGAAGTGGCGCCGGCGGTAACCGCCGTGCAGCCATCCGCCGGAGCGGGCGAGGTGGCCACCGACAGCCCGGTGGTGGTGACCTTCTCCAAGGAGATGGATCGTCCCTCGGTGGAGCAGGCCTTCACGCTGGTTGGGGGGACGGGCGCCCTGCCGGGCACATTCGCCTGGTCGACCACCCGGCTGACCTTCCGGCCAACCGGAGGGATGCCAGCTTCGACCACCCTGACCATGGCGATCGGCACGACCGCCCGCGACACCCGCGGAAACCCGTTGTCCGAAAGATTTTCGAGCACCTTCATCACGGTGCCGCCACCCCCGTGCCGTCTAACCGCCTCTACGCCGACCGATGGCCAGACCGGGGTGAGCGTGACCACCCCCCTGGTCCTATATTTTTCCACCCCCATGGCCCGGGCAACCGTCGATGTGCTGGTCAATCCCGCACCCACGGGTGGAAAGACCCTGACCTGGAGCAACGACGATACCCGTCTGACGGTGGCTTTTGGCGGTGCTCTGGCCGGCGGCCAGACCCACCAGGTCACCGTTGCCGCCAGCGCGCGTGACGTGTTCGGCGCGCCCTTGACGGGGGCCACCGGGTTCTCGTTCGTCACGCAGGCAGTGACCACCCCCATCGTCACCGCATGCGCGCCGGTCCCCGGCACGCTCGAGGTGCCGGTGACAACCGTCATGCGCTTCACCTTCGACCGAGCCATGGACGCTCCCACGACCCAGGCGGCGTTCTCGCTGGTTCCGGCGGCGGGAACGCCGCAGTTCGCCTGGTCGGCCGATCGGCGCACCCTGTCGGTGACCATCCCCGACCGCCTGGCATTCGCCACCTTCTACGAGGCCGCGATCGGCCCCACCGCCCGCGATGCGGGCGGCATCGCCCTGGGGGAAGTCTTCATCACGGGCTTCCGCACCGAAGCCCGGCCGGCGGTCGTGAACGGCAGCGAGTATCCGGTTCCAGGTAGCGAGGGTCTCCCCACCGACACGCCGGTCCGCATGGCTTTCACCAAAGCCATGGACCGCCCTGCCACCGCAGGGGCCTTCCGGCTGGAAACACCGGCAGGAGTGGCCGTCGCCGGCACATTCACCTGGCCGGACGAGCGCACCGTGGAGTTCCGCCCGACGGCACCCCTGGCCATGTCGCTGCGCTACCGCGTGACGGTGACGACCGGATCCCGCGATCAGCATGGAAATGCCCTGTCGGCGCCGGTCACCTGGGAGTTCACCACCCGCGGGATGGAAGGGGCGAACTGGCGGCTGGACCTGGCGGACGATATCCAGGGCGATCAGTTTTCCCCGCGCAAGAACCACGCCGTGGCCTCCTTCCTCGACTCCCTGTGGGTGATCGGTGGCAACGACGGGCAGTTCCGCAATGACGTCTGGCGATCGCCGGATGGGGTGACCTGGACGCGGGTTCTGGCCGACAATCCCACCACGGTCACCCGGTTCAGTCCACGGGCCGGCCACGCCTGTCTGGTTTTTGCCAACAAGCTCTGGGTCATCGGGGGGGAAACGGACACCGGCACGGGCTACGACACCCTCGACGATGTCTGGTGGACAACCAACGGGGTCGACTGGACCCGGGCCACGGCGTCGGCCGATTTCTGGGCGAGGGCGTACCACAGCGCAGTGGTGTTCGACAACCGGATGTGGCTGTTGGGCGGCATGTCATACGATTCCGAGGGCATGCCCCTGCTGCTCGACGACGCCTGGACCTCGACGGACGGCCAGACCTGGACGGAGGTGGCCGCCGCCGCAAGTTTCTTCCCGCGCATGCGAAGCACGGCCGCCGTCTTCGGAGGCCGGCTGTGGGTCTTTGGAGGACATGGCATCAACGCTGCAGGCGCGGAAGGACCGCTCGCGGACGCCTGGTATACCACCACCGGCCAGACCTGGATCAGGGCGGCCGAGCAGGCCGGGTTCCCCGCCCGGGCGGGGGCAACCCTGCTGTCCTATCAGAACCGCCTCTGGCTGATCGGCGGGAGTGGGCTCGACGAAACGGGATGGGACCTTTCCTTCAACGACGTCTGGGCCACCTCGGACGGCCAGACCTGGAACCGGGTCCTGGACAACGCTCCGGCGGGGGCCCAGCGGTTCGCGGCGAGGGCTGACAGTGCCGCGACCGTCCACCGCAGCCGGATGGTCCTGCTCGGCGGCGAAACCGAATGGGGGGTGGCCAACGATGTCTGGTCGACTGACTGATCCCGGCGGATCCTCACGGACAAGGGCGCCGGCCAGCGGGGCCCCGCCCCGCAAGTTTGTCGAGATCTTTTGCGACGGCGCCTGTCTGGGCAACCCCGGCCCCGGGGGGTGGGGGGCAATCCTGCGGTATCAGGACAAGGAAAAGGAGATCAGCGGGGGGGAAGCCGACACCACCAACAACCGGATGGAGCTCACCGCCTGCCTGGAAGCGGTCCGGTGTCTGAAGGAACCCTGCCGCGTGGTGATCCAAACCGATAGCCAGTATCTGGCCAAGGCGTTCAACGACGGCTGGCTCGAAAAGTGGCAGCAGAACGGCTGGCGAAGCTCGGGAAGGCAACCGGTCAAGAATCGCGACCTCTGGGAAGAGTTGCTGCAATTGACAGAGCGGCACCAGATCACCTGGCGCTGGATCAAGGGGCACGCCGGCCATCCCGAGAATGAGCGGTGTGACCGGCTGGCGGTCGCGGCCCGCGACCAGGCGGCCGGCTCCGCGCGCCGCGGCAAGGCCGGCAAGGCGTGAACCGGCCTGCCTGCCGACCCACCCGCCCACCCCTGAGCTGGCCTCCAACGCCCAGGCGGCCCCCCCCCCTGGTCGGAGAGGTCGGAACCACGTGAGAACGCCCTCCAAGGCACCCGCGGGGTTGAGGCGACCCCTCCATTTCCTCTCTTGCACTGGTCGGGTCCGCGGAGGAGCGCCATCCGTGGCGCCCGCGGCCCACTTCCCCCCTCCTGGGGGTCGGGTCCGCCTGTTGATCCTGTGCCTGGTTCTGGGGTCGACGACGGTTTGGGGGGCCTTCCCGGGGAAGGACGATCCCCGGCGCCTGCTGCGCACCCTTCCCCCGCCCAGCGTCAACTACCCGGGAACCGGCACCGCCCCGGCCGATCTGCGATCGAAGGATCCCGTTCCCCTACCCCCGCCGCCCAAGCCGCCGCAACCCGCCCGCCCCCCGGGTCGCGAACCTTCGCGGCGAGGCTACATCTCGATCGAGCTGGCCAGCCCGGCCCTCAAGGTCCCTGGCCGCGTGGCGGTTAAACCACGTTCTGCCAGCGCCAGCCCGAGTGCCACCCTTCCTGCCACGGCGAGCGCTGTCCTGGCCACCGGTTCGGTCACCCCGCCCGTGCCACCACCCCCGACACAACTACCTCCGGCTGTCGCGACCCCCACTGTCACCGTCATTGCCTCTCTTCCCTCCGAACCAACCGCCAGCCAGGCTTCGGCCTCTCCAGAGGCCACATCCAGCGCTTCTATCCTTCCGACCGCCTCCCCGACCCAGTTGGCCATGGCGGTCAGCCCAACTGCAGATCCAGCTCCTGCTTCCGAAGCGGTGGCTTCCCCGCCGGCGGAGGAAGATGAGCCGGGCGACGAGGACAAGCCAGCCGACGAGGTGGCTTCCGGAGACGCGACCTCCGGTGAAACACCGGCCGATGGTCCTGATGGCAACAAACCCGCCGGGGAGGAAGAAACGGCGGAAGGCGGCGAGCCGCCCGAAGAGGGGTCAGGTGACATGGAACCTTCGGCTGGCGTCCAGGCAGTTCTGGGTCAGGCGGAAGGTTTGCGCAAGAAAGGGAAATGGGAGGAGCTCCTGCAACTCTTCCAGGACAATCCCAAGGCTGGAGACACTGTTGACGGCCTGGCGATGACGGTTGAAGCCTTGCTGAACGCCAAAAAGGTCAATTACCCCGGGGTACGTAACGCCGCGGGGCGGCTGTTGGAGAAAGATCGCAACCACCCCTACGGCCATTGGGGGATGGGGGAGGCCCTGGCCAACGCGAGCAAACCCGATCTGGCCAAAGCGCTCGAACACCTGGGCAAGGCCAGGGCGGCCAGAGACGGCCCGGCCGGCCTGACGATGCGATATTACCTGGTGTGGGGCAAGAAGAATGGGCTGGTGGTGTTGATTCTGATGGGCGGGTTGATCGCGGGGGGCAATGCCCTTGTCAAGAAGCGGCGGCAGGCGAAGAGCCTGGCTCTCACCGGCCTGGAGGGCCTCGAGGCTGGCAAGGGCCCTGAAGATCAGTCCGTCGAGGCCTTGGCGTCTCCGGCTCAGGAGACGCCGGGTGCCGCCGGCACAGACTCCGAGACAGGCCCTGTTGCCGCCTCTCCATCCGTGGGACAGAAGGTCAAAGCATTCTTCACCGGCTTGATGGGCCGCCTGCGCCGCAAACCGGCCCCACCTCCTGCTGATCCCGCACCGGCTGGGGTTCCCGTCGTTCTTGCCGAAGCCGAAGAAGGTTCACCCGAAGCGGCTGAAGAAGAAGAGGGGACTGGTAATGGATCCTCGGACACAGGGGGGGCAGAGGAGGCGGGAGAAGCTGGCGAGGAAACCGCGGACTCCGCCGGGAGCGAAGGCGAATCAGAGGAAGCTCGCGTCGAGGATCCTTGTGAAGAGGACGCCGCCACAGAGACCACGGCCGAGGAAGGCAGCGAGGGCGAAGAGGATGTCTCCCCGGCCACGGAGGGCGAAGACGGAAACCTGGGCGAGGATGAGGCGACAGGAGAAGAAACCGCTCCTGTTGAAGGATCAAAAGGGCCCGGCGGAGAAATCTGAGATACCGGCGTCCCGGGGGTCAGCCGGGAAATCGGGGTACATGGAAGCGGCAACCGGCTGCGACAATACCGGTTGCCGAATGCTTCCCAACCACAGAAAGCCGGCCCATCAAGAGCGGCTCAACCCCGGATTGGGAGAACCCCGAAGAAGTGGCGACTACTTCTTCCGGTAGACGTTGAGGCCGATCTTCTCTTCGCGGCCCGGGATCGTGTAGTTGCCTTCAGTGGTCGCGACGATGACCGACTTGCCCGAGGACGACGCCCCGTATTCCTTGGTCAGATCGATCTTGATGACCAGCAGATTGCCCTCAACCGTCATTTCAACGTTTTTCATTGGTAACCTCCCTGAGATTCTGAGGAAAGACGGCAGAGAAGATAGCATATTCTTCTCCCATATTCCAGTGGGGATTTATGGTGAATTTCCCATCGGTTGCATTCGCGGTTGCCCTCCCCCTACAATGATATGGCTGGGCCGCACGAAGAAGGCCCTCGAACGCAACGGAGGTCGGCATGGACATCGGGTTCGTCGGAGTTGGGAAGATGGGCATGAACATGGTCAGGCGGCTGATCCTGCACGGACACCGGGTTTTCTGCACGGCCCGTTCGGCGACCCGCCGCGCCGAGGCCGAAGCCGCCGGGGCCACGTGGGTGGATGACCTGGGAGCGTTCCGAACCGCCCTGCCGGCCCCGCGGACGGTCTGGAGCATGGTTCCGGCCGGGGCGGCCACGGAAGAGACCCTGCGGGTCCTGGCAGAATCCCTCGATGAGGGCGACCTGATCGTCGACGGCGGCAACTCCGACTGGCGCGACAGCCGGCGTCGACACGCCGAGATGGCCGGGCGACGCCGCCAGTTTCTGGACGTCGGCACCAGCGGCGGCATCTGGGGCCTCGAAAAGGGCTATTGCCTGATGATCGGCGGGGACGCGGCGGCCGTGGACCGCCTGGCCCCCGTTTTCACCGACCTGGCCGGCGGAACGGAAGGGTGGGCCCACGTGGGTCCGGGCAGTGCCGGCCATTTCGTCAAGATGGTGCACAACGCGGTGGAATACGGCATGATGCAGGCCTATGCCGAAGGCTTCGAACTAATGGAACGCAGCGGTCTGGGCCTCGATCTCGGCCGCATCTCAACCCTCTGGAACCACGGGAGCGTGGTGCGCTCCTGGTTGCTGGAGCTGGCCGAGGGCATCTTCCGCGACGACCCGCATCTGGCGGGCCTGCGGGGCCGGGTCGACGACTCCGGCGAAGGCCGCTGGGCCTTGGAAACGGCCATCGCCGCCGGGGTTCCCGCCCCGGCCTTTGCCGCCGCCCTGTTCGCCCGGTTCGCCTCGCGCCAGGACGATGCTTTCGGCAACCGGTTCCTGGCCGCCTTGCGGAACCGGTTCGGCGGGCATGCCGTCACCGTCACCACCGCCGCCGCCACCGCCGCTCCCCCGGTCGGCGGCGCGGGCGGGGTGGGCAGGGCGGGCGAGGCTGCCGAGCCCAATGGATCGCCCACGACGGGCCGCGGCCGCTGACCCACCCCCACCCACCCATGGATCTGAGCACGCTGTTGAAGCCGGCGCCGCCGCGCTGCACCTCTTCCCTGGTCATCTGCGGCGGCACCGGTGACCTGGCCCGGCGGAAGCTGATTCCCGCGCTGGCCCGCCTGCGAGCGGCGGGGGCCCTGCCCTCCGACTTGCACGTCGTCCTGACCGGGCGACGGCCCCTGACCCGCGAGGAACTGACCACCCACCTGCGGGAAGGGGCGGGCCCGGCCGCCGACCCGTTGACCCGCCGCGGCCTCGCGGCCATGCTCGAGCGGTTCCACTACGTGCCGCTCGATCCCGGCGCCCCCGGGGCGGGAGGGCCGTTCGCCGACGCCCTGCAGGCGATCGAAGGGAAGGGCGCCGCCCCAGCCCGCCTGTTCTACCTGGCGATTCCTCCAGAGCAGATCGCCGCCTTCCTGACCGTCCTGGCGCCTTTCCTGGCCCGCGACCGGCAGACGCCCTGCCCCGCCCGGCTGCTGGTCGAAAAGCCGTTCGGCACCGACCTGGCGAGCGCCCGGGCCCTCCATGCCCGACTGCAAGAAGTGGCCGACGAAAGCCAGATCTTGCGCATCGACCACTACCTGGGGAAGGAGGCGGTGCAGAACATCCTGGCCCTGCGCTTCGCCAACATTTTGTTTGAGCCGGTCTGGAATCGCCAGTTCGTCGATCATGTCCAGATCAGTTTCGCCGAGACCATCGGCGTGGGGACGCGCGCGGCGTATTTCGACCGCACCGGCATCCTACGCGACGTGGTGCAGAATCACCTTCTGCAGGTGCTCTGCCTGACCGCCATGGAGCCCCCGCTCTCCCATCATCCGGCCTGCGTCCGGATCGAGAAGAAAAAGGTGCTGGCCGCACTGCGCCCGATCGCGGCGAGCGACACGCCCACCCAGACCTGCCGGGCCCGCTACGGTCGCCGGCAGCACGCGGGCGAACCGACCATCCCCGGCTACCTCGAGGAGCCCGGGGTGGCCCCCGACTCGACCACCGAGACCTACGCCGCCCTGCGGGTCTGGATCGACACCTGGCGCTGGAGCGGGATTCCCTTCTACCTGCGGGCGGGCAAGCGGCTGTCGGCCAGTCAGACCGAGATCGCCATCGTCTTCAAAGAGGTGCCGGGGCACATCTTCCCACCCGGAGCCGCCACGAAGCCGGGCGCCATCGCGCCCGACGTGCTCGTCATCCGGGTGCAGCCCGATGAAGGGATCCACCTGACCGTGCAGTCGAAGGTGCCGGGCATGGAGTTCCGGCTGGCCCCGGTCGACCTCGACTTCTCGTACCAGACGTCGTTCGACGCCTACCGTCCCGATGCCTACGAGCGCCTCCTGCTGGATGCCCTCCACCACGACGACAGCCTGTTCCTGCAGCATGACGAGATCGAGGCCGCCTGGCGGTTCGTCGATCCCATCCGGGAGGGGTGGGCCCGGGAAGCCCCCCTCCGGCTGGGCGAATACGAAGCGGGGACCGAAGGCCCCGCCGCCGCGGACGCCCTACTGGCCGCCGACGGCCGGGCCTGGCGAACACTGGCCTCGCGCGCGGGGGCAGGCCGGAATTGCCCCGGAGCGGGCCGATGAGCGGCTTCGACTGTCGCGAGCGGAGCCATCAGCCCTCAGCTCCCCGGCTCCCGCCCGATCCCGGCTCCCCGTCCCTCTCGCCGCCCCGAGCGAGCGCTTCGGCGGCCCTTCCCTTTGGAGGATCTTCGGGGCGGGAATACCCGCGCGGGCGCGTCCTGGTCGCCAACTCGAGCGATTCTTTCGCCGCCGAGGCCGCCGCCTGGCTGACCCACCGCCGTCACGAACTGGCCGGCCGCCTGGGACACCCGCCCGTGACCGCCCTATCGGGGGGAAACACGCCCCGCCCTGTGTATCGCCTCCTGGGCGAGACCGCCGCCGCCGCGGACCCCGGGGTGGTCGCCGGCACCTGGATCCAGGTCGACGAGCGGGACGTGCTTCCCGCCCACCCCGACAGCAACCAGGGCATGATCGACGCCACCCTGTTGGCCCATCGCCGCGGCGAAACCGTCTGGATTCCCTTCGAAGGGGCTGGAGAAGGCGATCCGGGCCGGGTCATCGCAAGATATGAGGCACGTCTGCGGGCCGCCCGTCCTGGGCAGGATGCCCCGGCTGACCTGGCTTGGCTGGGGTTGGGCGAAGACGGGCATACGGCGTCCCTTTTCCCGGGCACCCCGTGGGAAGGCCGCCTGGCTGGCGGTGCATGGGTGGCCTGGTATGGGGTCCCCCGGGTCAAAACCCTGCGGTTCACGCTGACGTTCGCCGCGCTGGCGGCCATTCCCGAACTCGTCTTCCTGGTCACCGGCAGTGGCAAGGCAGACCTACTGGCCCGCCTGCTGGAAGGGAGGGCCGACGACCTGCCGGCCGGCGCCTTGACGGCCCGCCGCCCCGCCACCTGGCTGCTCGACCCCCCCGCCGCCAGCCGCCTGTAGCCGATTCCGTCTCAATATGACACCCGTGGTTTGCCAGGTCCTGTGGGGCCGGGTTCGCCTCCAGACACCATTCCGCAGGCTCGGATCGGTGGCCTCGGGTTCGGCCCAGAGGCGTCCCTGAAGGCGGCCCTCGTCTCTCCCGGGAGGCTGTGCTGATGGCCTTGGGAGAGAGGGAATGCCCGGCGCGCCCCGAGCTGGTGGTCGGGCGTGTTCAGCGTCGCGTGGCAAGGCGAGGCAAATGGCGTGCGCCAAAGACCCCGCCATCAAACGACGCCGGCCCCCCCGGGACAAGTTTTTCCCCGGAGACGGAAAACAGCATCCCCCCGGCGAGCGGGCGCCCTCCGGGGGGATGCGGAACGAACTCTGGGTTACCGGGGAATCTTGAGGGTCATGCCGACCTTGAGGGCCTTGGGGTTGGTGATGTGGTTGAACTCGGCGATCTTCTTCCACTCCTTGGTGGTGCCGTAGACCTTCTTGGAGATCTTGGCCAGGGTGTCGCCCTTCTCCACGATGTAGGTGTCGGAGTGGGCGGGTTCGGCCGCGGCGGGCTCATACATATGCTCTGGCTCGGCGATCGGCTCGGGTTCAGGCTCGGGCTCAGGAGCGGGTTCCGGCTCTGGCTCGGCGATCGGCTCGGGTTCAGGCTCGGGCTCAGGAGCGGGTCCGGGGGCCAGCTGGGCGGCCGGAGCATCTTCGAGGACCTTGAAGTTGCGCACTTCGAGGCCGCCGGTGGGGAACTTGGCGTCGGGCTTGCGCACGTTGCCGAAGACGCGAATGGTGACGGCGCGGTGCTCGGCGATCTTTTCGGACTTGCGGCCGGTCAACTGCAGGACCTGCCCGTCGTCGGTCTTGAACATGACCTTGCGGCCGTCAACCGACTCGACCTTCCCGGTGACCGTGGTCGATACCTTCTTGGTCTTGAACCAGTCGGTCATCTTGGACAGCGCCCCCGCGTGCACGGTGGTGGCCGCCAAGCACAGGAACAACACCAGCGCCACAACGGCAAATTGCCTGACTCGCATCGAAGAAAACCCCCTTATCTGAATTCGGTGAATGTCGGACCTCGTCCGCGGGTGGGAATGTATACCGTTCCCCGAACTTTTGCAAGGGGGAGGGAAAAGGTCGTTTGACAGGGCCTGACAGGGCCCCTAGAATGAGGTCATGCATGCCTTTCTCGGCATCCTCGACCGCGAGAAACGGACCCTGGAGGAGCGGGCCTTCGCCGCCCGACTGGCCCGGGCGGGCCGGTTCACCCTGATTCCCGCCAGTTTGCTGTTGCTGGCCGCCTGGTGGATGAACGCCTGGTTGCCGTTCCTAGCAGGGATGGTCCTGCCAGTGGCCGCCCTGATCTGGCTGCGCGGGGGCCGCCCCCGGCTGTCGCTGCCCGAGGCGGCCCGGGCCGTCGATGCCGCCCAGGATCTGAACGACCTGCTGACCACCGCGCAGGAGTTCGAGCCACGGGAACGGGAAAGTCCGGTGCTGGTGGCGCTGATGGACGAAGCCGACCGGCGCGTCCAGGACGTCGAGTCCACCCCTCCCGGGCGGCGCGAGCGGTTCGAGCCGATCATCCTGATCGCCTCGTTCATCGCCTTGCTGCTGCTGAATCTCCTGCGCCCCGGGGACGGGTCGGCCGCCGCCATCCGGGCGGTCCAGGAGGCGGTTAAGGCGTTCCAGGGCGATTCCCGCGACCGGCGTGAGCTGGAGCGGGCGGTCCAGGCGCTGAAGAACGCCAAATCGACCGACGAGCGTCAGCAGGCCGCCGACCGTCTGCAACAGTCGGTGCGGGGGGCCAATCCTTCCCAGGATCTGCGGCAGGCGGGCGAGGCCCTGGGCCGTTCCCAAACCAGCCAAGGGGTAGGCCATCCCCTGTCTCGCGGGGATACCGGGCAGGCCGCGAAAGCGGCGGCGGCCCTGGCGCCGCAGCTCGGGTCGGGATTGTCCACCAGCCAGGCCGAGTCTTTGCGACAGGCCCTGGACGACGCGCAAGGGAAGTTGAACCACGACGCCACCCAGGATCTGCGGGCTTCCCTGCAGGAGATGCGCAACAACCTCGACAACCCCGAACGGCGGCAACGGGCGGCGCAGCAGATGGCCAAGGAACTCGAGCGGTTGGCCAAACTGCAAGAGAGCCTGCAGCGGATCGACCAGCGATTGTCCGGGTTGCAGCCCCCCCCATCGAAGTCCGGTCAAGGGGACCAGCCAGGACGGGATGGCCCATCCGGCCAGTCCGGGCAGTCTGGGCAGTCTGGGAGCGGAAGCGGGAGTGGCAATCCCTCGGGCGGTGGGCAGAATCCTGGCGCGGGCGGTTCCGGAAACCAGACGGGATCAGGGTCCGGCCAGGAGTCCGGGTCGGGGTCCGGCAGCGGCACCGGCCAGGGCAGCGGGCAAGGCAGCGGGCAAGGCAGCGGGACCTCCCCAGGGACCAGCGCCGGGAATCGGACGGGCCAGGGCTCGGACACGGGCACCGGCACAAGCTCCGGCACCCAGGCCGGGGCTTCCCCCTGGCAACCGCCCCCCGGCATGCAGAAGGGCTCGGCCACGGGGCCATCCTCGAACGCTGGAGGCAAGCAGGCTGGTGGGCAGGTCACCCAGGACCCGCGGAAGATCGTCAAGGAAGGGAAGGGAGAGAAGCCGCCCCCCGGGCGGGTGCTCGATTTCAACGGCCGGACGGACCAAGCCACCAGCCCTCAACTGCTGGCCGACTACGAAAAGGGTGCCCTGCTGACCGAGGACGAGCGGCGACGCCTGCAGGCGGGCCAGGAGACCGCCGCCCGCAGCCGCGAGATCGACGAATTCGTCCAGCGGCACCGCGCCGCCCCCCGCATCCGCAGTTTCTTGCGCGATTTCTACGCCCTGCCGGCCCCCCGCAATGGAGAGACCGGCCGCCATCGCCGGGAAGGGGGGGCCGCCTCGGCGAACCCGCTGGCCGGCCCGCGCCGCTGAGCCACCGCAAGGCACTGCATGCTGTTCGATCTGAAATTCTTCAAGTCGCTGAGACTGCTGTCGATCATCACCAAGCGGCACTTCCGGGGGGAAAAAATCGGCCACCGGCGCAGCCCCAACCGGGGCTCGAGCGCGGAGTTCGCCGAGTATAAAGAATACCTGCCGGGCGACGACCTGCGGTTCATCGACTGGAATCTCTACGCCCGGCTCGACCGGCTGTATATCAAGAAGTTCCACAACGAGGAAGATCTCAACGTCTCGATCCTGCTCGACGCCAGCCAGTCGATGGGCGTCGGCACCCCTTCGAAGTTCGACCATGCGCGCAAGATCGCCGCCGCCATCGCCTACATCGCCCTGCAGCACCAGGACAACGCCCGCCTCTATACCTTCTCGCAGTCGCTCGACCAGGTCTCGGAAGGCGGCTTCCGGCGCGGGCACATCCATCGACTGATGGGGTTTCTCGAGAAGAGCGCCCCCGCCGGCCGTACCCTCTCGTTCGAAGAGGTGGTCACCCGCTTCCTGTTGAAGAACCGTCGACCGGGCGTGGTCTTCCTGCTCACCGACGCCCTGTTCGGGGAGGATCTCTTCCGCGGGCTGAAGCGGCTGGCCCACCGGGGGTTCGAGACCAACCTGGTCCAGATCCTGAGCCCCGAGGAGATGACCCCCGACCTGGCCGGCCCCCTCGAACTGGTCGATGCCGAGGACCAGTCGCGGGTGAACCTGACCGTCAACAACCAGGTGCTGACCCTGTATGAGGAAGTCCTTCGCGAGACGATCGACGAACTGAAGGGTTTTTTGACCCGCCAGGGCATGCGTTATCACCAGAGCCTGACCAACACCCCGTTCGAGTCGACCCTCTTGACGCTGTTCGAATGCGCCGGGGGCGCGCCACCGCCATGACCTTCCTCAGCCCGGGGTTTCTGGCGGGCCTGCTGCTGCTGGGGCCGGTGATCGCCTTGTACTTTTTGAAGACCCGCCCCCGCGTGCAGCCGGTGTCATCGAACCTGCTGTGGCGGATCGTCTCCAGCCGGGTCAACCCCAACTCCTTCCTGCAGCGATTCCATCAGTCGCTCTTCCTGCTGCTGCAGATCCTGGCGATCGCCCTGGCGGTACTGGCGGCGGCGCGGCCGGTGATCTCGCGGTGGTCGGGGGCGGCGGGCAGCCGCATCGTCATCCTCGACGTCTCGGCCTCGATGCAGGCCCAGGACGTGCGGCCTTCGCGTTTCGAGCTGGCCCGGGACCGGGCGGTGGAGCTGTGCCGGTCGGCGGGGGGGCGGGTCGCCCTCTACACGCTGGGCAGTGCCCTGACGCCGGTGCTGCGGTTCACCGACGCCCCGGCGGTAGCCGCCCGGACGGCGGGTCAGCTCACCCCCGGCCATCAGGCGACCCCCAATCCCGAGCGGGTGCTGCGCCTGCTGCGCGACCTGGAAGGGCTGAGCCCCGACGAGATCTACCTGCTCACCGATACGCTCGATCTGCCGATGCCGCGGGACTTCATGCCCCAGACCACCATCCGGGTCGAAACCTTCGGCGAGGAAGGGACCAACGTCGCCATCGTCGGAGCCGACCTGTCACCCGACGAGTCGGGCCGGTTCCTCGAGGCCAACGTGACCTTTGCTTCCGAAGTGCCGTCGACCATCGAGGTCGGGCTCACCCTCGAAAAGGCGGACGGGTCCGTCACGCGACTCGACCCGGTCCGGCTCCCCTACCCAGGCCTGCATACGGTGACCCTTCCCCCGTTGTCCGTCAGGCAGGGCATTCTGCGCTTGGACACCACTCCTGATCGCAACCGCAATCCGGCCGATGACGCCTGGTATTTTGCCGATCCAGGTCGGCGACCAACCGTGGCCCTGATCGCCCCCCGCGGGTCGGTGCTGCACCGGCTGGGTCGGGCCATGCCGCTGATCTCGTTCGTGGATGCCGGAACCACCTCGGGAGACCCGCCCCCGGACGCCTGGCTGGCCTTGGGGTCGTTGCCCCACGAAGCGCGCCGGATGCCGACCGCCGCGTTCCTGCCCGGGCCCCGCGGCCTGCAGCCGGGCGAGATCTTGCCCTGGGATGCGGAACACCCGCTGCTGCCGTGCACGGATTGGGATGCCGCCCCCCCTTCGGCCTTGCGGCCGGGTCCGCTGCCGGGCACCCCGCTGGTCGAGGCGGTGGGAGGAACCCTGCTGGCCGAGGAAACGACGCTGGTCGACGGCCGTCCTGTGCCGCACGTCTGGATCGGCGTGGCCCCGGACGACCCGGCCCTGCAGGGGAATTTCTTCCTGCCCATCCTGCTCTTCAACACCCTGGAGTACCTGCTGCGCGACAAGTTCCCGCGGCTGGCCTATCCGGTCGGTCATCCGGGACTGGCCGCCCTGTGGCGGGGCCGGCCGCCGGTGACCGCCGGCTGGCACCCGCTGCCCGACCATCCCGGGCGGGTCGTCGCGGTCAACCTGCAGGCCCCGTCCGAAGCCCGCATCGCGCCCGCCCGGGCCCGGGCTCCCACCGGCACGCACCTGGCGACCCAGGGCGTGCGCGACCTGGCCAAGTCTCCGTGGCCGGGGCTGCTGTCGGCGGCCCTGCTGCTGTTGATGGGCGAATGGCTGCTGTTCATGAGGCGCAACTGATCATGGCCCGACGGAAGAAACGTCCAGCCCTTCTCCGGAGGCCAGCGACTCGTCGAACCGGGAACGGGATCGTCGCGCCTTTCGAAACCGTCCCGCAGCGGAGCATGGCCGGGACACCGGTCGTCGTCTCAACATTTCCGGAATTTGTACAATGTAGTAGCTTGGCACTTTTATGCGTTCCCAGGGCATCGAAGCAATATGCAGCATCGGCGGATCAGGGTTTTCGGAATCGGGGAAACCGCCTCACTGACGGCGAGGGCCGCGCCGCATGATCGGCCTGGGCAACCCGTTCGGCATCGTCTGGGTGGTCCCGGTGCTGTTGTTGACCCTCCTGTGGATCCGGACCCCGGTCTTCGTGACCGCGGCGGGCAAGCGGGTGATGCTCTGGCTCAAACTGGCCGTGCTGGGCCTTCTGGTGCTGGCCCTGCTCGATCCCCGCTGGGAGACCCAGAAATTTCAGGAAGACTACCGGGTCGTCTTCGCCTTCGACATCTCACCCTCGGTCGATCCCGAAAGCCTGGCGTGGGCGCTGGGGGTAGTCGCCAGCCTGACTGCCGACCTGCCCTCGCATGTGACCCCAGGCTTCCTGTTCTTCAGCGGGCCGCGGGGGACGGTCGATCGCCTGCCGTCAGACTGGGGGGAGGCCCCGCCCGACCGGGCGGCCGTCGACGCTCTGCTGGCCAAGGTGCCACGCGAGCCCAGCACCGACCTGGGAGGGGCCCTCGAGGAAGGGCTGAAGGCGATCCCGCCGGGGCGGCGGGGCCGGTTGTACCTGTTCTCTGATGGCGGCGACACCCACGGCGGGGTCGGGGCGGCGACGCGGCACCTGGCCGAGGCCAACCTGCCCGTCACCGTGGTGCCGCTCGAACCGGTGCGGAGCCGTCGGCAGCCGCGGATCGTGCGGGCGGTCTTTCCCGACCGCATCTTTCCCGGCGAGGAGTTTCCCGCACGCTTTTTGGTCGACAATCCGCTGGGAGCGAGCCTGACCCTGGAGCTGCGCGGGTCGGACGGGACGACCATCCAGCGGGTCCTGGCGGAGGGAGGGCCGGGGCTGTCGGCCCACACCATCGAGGTGAAGCCCCAGGCCCGCGGGGTGGTGGGCTATGTCGCCCAGGTGACCGACAGTGAGCGGCCGGGACCGGCCTCGCGCCAGTTCGCCACGGTGACGGTCCGGTCGATGCCCAAAGCCCTGGTGTTCGAGGAGGACCCCAAGGCGGGGCGGTTCCTACGCGAACTGCTGGAGGCGGAGAGGATCGAATTCCGCACGGTGAACCCGGGATCATGGCCGGCCGACCTGGGAGCCGCGCTGTTCCCTTACCCCTGTATCATCCTCAACAACATCCATCGCCAGCACTTCACGGACGCGCACCTCGCGACCCTGCAACAGGCCGTGCGCAACGGGACCGGCCTGCTGATGGTGGGAGGCCCCAACTCCTTCGGGCTCGGGGAATGGACGGACACCCCCGTCGAGGAGGTGCTGCCGGTGCGGATGCCCAAGCGCACCGTCAACCAGCCGCTGGCGCTGATCCTGGTGCTCGACTGCTCGGGCAGCATGCACGGCGATTCCTGGGACTACCTGATCGCCGCCACCAAGGAGATCCTGCGGTTGTGCCGCGGACACTACGTCGGCATCATCCTGTTCAACCACCTGCCGACCTGGGTGCTGCCGCTCCAGCAGATCGACGACCTCGACGAGATCTATCGGATCCTCGACCGGTATTTCCCCGGGGGTGGCACCGTCTTCTCGTTGCCGCTGGCCCAGGCGCTGGTCGCCCTGAAAGACCAGCCGTTCGCCCACAAGAACGTGCTGATGATGTCGGACGGCATCCCGTCCGATTTCCATTTCGTGACGCCGCTGCTCGAAAACTTCCGCGAGTACAAGGTGCCGGTGACGACGGTGGCGGCAGGGACCGACGTCAACCCCAACACCCTGCGGGCCATCGCCGACGGGACCGGCGGCGAGTTCTACGAGAGCCCCGATTTCGCCGAGTTGCCCGAGATCTTCCGCAAGGAGTTCAAGCGCATCTCGGCCCCGCCGTTCATCGAGGAACCCTTCCAGCCTCTGCTCACGGAATCGACCGGTCTGGCGCGGGGGATCACCCAAGCGGAGATCCCGACCATCGACGGGCTCGTCGTGACCCAGAAGAAAGACCGGGCGACGGTGGTGCTGACCAGCAACCGCGGCGATCCGGTATTGGCCTGGTGGCGGCACGGGCTGGGCCGCACCGCCGCCTTTACCCCCGACCTGCTCCCGGTCTGGACCCGCTCCTGGGCCCGCTGGAACGGCCTCGGCAAACTGGTGCGCCAGACGGTCAAGGAACTGTCGGAAGGAGCGCCTGAGCGGTTCACCATCGAGACCGCGCAGCGCGGCTCGGACCTACAGCTCTGGGTTCAGCCCGGCGCCAACGAGAAGTCGCCGTTCCGCTTCCTGCGGTTGACCGATGCGGCCGGCCAGAGCCGTCACCTCACGCTGACGCTGGGAACCGACGGCCGCTACGAAACGGTGTGGCGGGGGGCGCGGCCGGGCCTGTGGGTGGCCGAGGTGACCAACGACCAGGGGGCGCGGGTCGGCGCCACCCTGGTCGCGGCCAACGAATCGCGAGAAATGGTGATCACCCGAACCAATCTTCCCCTCTTGCGGCAGATCGCCGAGCAGACCGGGGGCGAACTGGTGGAGGACCCCGACCAGCTGGGCCTGCACACCATTCCCGCCGGAGTCGAGACCACCCTGTTCGTGCCCCTGTGGCCGTGGCTGGTGCTGGTGGCTCTGCTGCTCTACCTCGTCGACATCTACCTGCGCCGGGCCAACGTCTTCGGCCTGCGGGGCCGCTCCGAGCTGAAGGAAGGCACCCCCGAATCGCCGGGCGAGATCTACCTGCAGCTGGCCCAAAAGTTCCAGAACCTCGCGGAGGAGCATTCGTTGCGGGGCGAGGAGGCCGAAGCCAAGCGGTTCTACCTGCGTGCCAAGGCCTTCTTCATGAAGGCCCAGGCCACCCGCGAGGCCAACCGGATGTGGGAACGCTACAAGCGCTTCGAGGGGCACTGATGAGCCTGTCGCAGGAACAGCATCGTTATATTGTACATTTAGCAAAAATTGGCACAGCAAGAGTCTGTTCCACGAATCGGTCGTTTGCTCGTCGTATACCTAGCGCCCATGATCCGGTCGGCATCTCCAGGTGGACGATACAGGCAAGCGGGCTGTTGGGGCTTTCGTGCAACAGGCTCGTTCGAAGCCCAAACCAGGAACGCCCTGTCGCCTGGGAAGGTGGCGCCATCATCGTTCTGGAATCAGTGCGAAAATGGCGACCGCCGGAAACCCGTGGCCAGGCAGCCCGCCTTCCTCCGTGAGCGAAGACCAGCGGCCGACCGAGGCCGAGCGCCTCTCTTCACGTGCGGTGACCCGTTGCGCCATCCCTGACCGGGCAGCCGGCCATGATGCCGTCAGGCCGCGACGGGGGCGGCCTTCCCCAGGGAGACCTGGGATTCGAGCTGGGCGAGGATCTTGCCGATGATCTCGTCGGGGGCGATGCCCTCGGCCTCGCCCTCGAAGTTCATGATCAGGCGATGGCGCAGCGCGGGGCGGGCCACTGCCTTGATCTCCTCGAACGAGACGTGGTTCTGCCCCTTGAGGAAGGCCAGCGACTTGGCGGCCAGGGCCACCGACTGCAGGCCGCGCGGCGAACTGCCGTAGGCGACGTAGCGTTTGACCGGCTGGGGAGCGGTGGGAGATTTGGGTTGGGTGGCCAGAATCAACGTGGCGATAGCCTCCCGCAGGTGTTTGGCGATGGGAACGTCGCGCACCAGTTTCTGGGCCGCCACGATCTCTTCGCCGGACAGCACGGGATCGAGCTGGGCATTCTCGTTGCCGGTGGTGCGCTCGAGGATGCCTTCCAGCATCTCGCGCGAGGGCAGCTCGACCAGGATCTTGAACATGAACCGGTCGACCTGGGCCTCGGGCAGCGGGTAGGTGCCTTCCATCTCGATGGGGTTCTGGGTGGCGAGCACGAAGAAGGGCGGGGGCAATGCGTAGGTCTCGCCGCAGGAGGTGACGGTGCCCTCGGCCATGGCCTCGAGGAGGGCCGACTGGGTCTTGGCCGTGGCGCGGTTGATCTCGTCGGCCAGGATCAGATTCGAAAACAGGGGTCCCGGTTCGAAGACGAACGAGCGACGGCCGTGCTCGTCCTCGCGGATCAGCTTGGTGCCGACGATGTCGGCGGGCATCAGATCGGGCGTGAACTGGATGCGGCGAAAGCGCTGCTGCAACACCCCGGCGATGGTTCGCACCAGCAGGGTCTTGCCGAGGCCGGGCACCCCTTCGAGCAGGGCGTGACCGCCGGCGAACAGCGTAATCAGCACCTGGTCGACGACTTCCTGGTTGCCGACGATGACCTTGCCGATCTCGCGTCGCAGCCGGTCGAGGGAAACCCTCGGCAGGCCAGGGCGCGCTCCGGCAGGGGAATCGCTTCCCCGGGCCGGGCGGGCCGGCGGCGGGGGGGTGACGGGAGAAGCCACCGGGGCGGGCGAGGTCGCCGCCGGAGCGACCGGCGGGGTCTCGGGCGCCGGCCCCGCGGTGGAATCGGACCCGGAAATCGCCGGACCGGCGGGGGGAAGGGGATCAGGGGTCATGGGCGGGGCCTCACTTCCAGGTCAGGGTCTCCAACATGGCCCGGAGCACCGGGTCGTAGCGGTCGTCATGATGCGTGGGCAGGATACACTGGAACAGCAGCAGGCGTCCAGGCGCGAACCACAGGAAATCACGCTGGGTCAGCTTCCGGCCGTCGAGGGCCAGACGCCATTTCACCTCTTGCACCTTTTGCCCGCCGTAATTCCGCTCGTATGGCCCGAGTCTGGACCGGAACTCGACGGCCGCACTCTCGGCCAGGGATTTGGTCCGCTCGTCGAGGTATTCCTGGAGCACCTCTTCCTCCGGCTCGGTGTTGGACACCACGATGAGATCGACCCGCTCGCCGAGCGGCCCCTGCAGGGCGCGGGTGCGGGAGCCGCGGGCAGCCGGCACTACCTCCCAGCCCTCGGCCAGGGAAAGGCTCACCGGCCAGGTGGCGGGAACGGTTCCCACCAGCCGGGCTTCGCGGGGAGGATAGCCCCCGTTGGCCCGGGCCTCATGGAACTGCCGCGTGGAAAGGCCGAAGAGGGCGATGACGAACACCAGGGCGAGGAGCTCGGCCCCCTTGGTCGCCAGGCGGCGCCCATGCACCATGACCAGGGCGATGCCAGCCACCAGACCTCCGGCGAAGCCACCGACGTGGGCGCGATTGTCGATGCCTTTCTCGACGAGCCCGATCAGCAGGTTGATGATGATGATGAAAACCAGCGTGGCCAGGTAGTTCTGGCCCCCGAGCACCTTCTGCCGACGCTCCCCCAGGAGTTCGAAGGCGAGGGCGGCCCCCAGCAGGCCAGCGATGGCCGCCGAGGCCCCTACCGACAGGCCAGTCTGCCCCTGCACGGTGGCCAGTCCGCCCGCCACCCCCGACCAGAGAAAGAGGCCGAGAAACAACTTGGGCCCGAGCAGGGTTTCCAGGGGCGGGCCGAAGAAGCGCAGGGCGATGACGTTCATCACCAGGTGGACGGCCCCCAGGTGCAGGAATTGGTAGGTGAACAGCCGGAACCACTCCCCCTGGCGCACCAGCAACCCGCTGTTGGCCCCGAATCCGATCAGTTCGACCAGGTCGTGGATGTCACCCAGCCAGGCGGTGAGCACGTAGACGACGAGCATGGCCGCCAGCAGGCCGGTGGTGACCCGGTCGGTGATCTCGGGGGGGCGGGCGGCTTCGGTGGCTTTCTGGACAAGCTGGTGGAACTCAGGCTGGAAGCGGGCCCGCAGGTCGGCGAGGCTCGGCACGATAGCGGCATGGTGGAACTCCTTCCCTTCGCGCAGGCCCTGCAAGCGGCTGGCCATCCACTGCCGCCAGTGGTCGGGCAGTTCACCCGTGGCCTCCTGCAGGCCCTCCTGCATGAGGGATTCCCCCTTGGTGAACTGGCCGGCGTTGAAACAACTGAAGCCATACCAGTATTTCCGCAGGGGGGCGGGCAACCCCCGCACCACGGCATCGTCGCTCTCGGCGAGAGCGGCGTAGTCGACCTCCCACCCCATGAAGGCGAAGAAGATCAACCGGCAGACGACGAGGTTGCTATACACCTCTTCACTGCCTTCGACTGCGACCTTCTTCTCGAGCGCCATCTGGGCCTGGGCCGCGCTTTCGTACTGGCCGGTTTCCAAGAAGCCGCGGACGACGTACAGGAGCTCCTCGAAAGGATAGTCGTCGAACGGCCGGTCCGGCACGACCAGATCACGCAGCAATTGCTCGAACCGCCGCCCGTGGAAGAGCACCATGGCAAGAAAGACGCGGGTCATGCCGTCGTAGGGTTCGCCCTTCCCGAGCAGTTCCTTGAGCGCGGAGGTGGTTTCCGGGCCGGCCGCGGCCTCGGGGGTGCCAGCGGTGATGCGGGCGATCGACTCGAGGTGGGCATTCAGATCGCTCCAGGCCAGGCGGGCCTTCCAGCGGGCCAGCGGTTCGATCTCGGCGAACCGTTGCTCCGACACCAGGCGCTCGATCTGTTTCTGCAGCAGGAGCGGCATCCCGACCAGGACGAACACCCCCGCCAACGACAGGCCGATCGCCCAGACCCCGTCCTCGCTGCGTGCCACCAGGACGAGCATGCCGGCCAACAGGCCGGTCAGTTGCAAAATGTAGCCGCCGAACGCGCGCACGCCGCGCCGGACCAGGGAAAAGATCATGTAGCCGACATTGGCGATCAGGATATACAGGATGAGACGGGCGGCCAGATCCATGGTGCTCAGGCTACCGCATCAGGCCGGCTCTGTAAACGACCATCGACCGAATCCCTTTCCGCTTTCTGCAATCCGTGATAGAGTCGAGAAGAGCATTCCAGCGACCGGAGGAAGAGATGATCAGGAAGATCGTGGGCCTGCTCGGGCTGCTTCCCCTTCTCTGGGGAGCGGCGGCCCCCCGCGCGGCCGCTCTGCCGATGGGGCCGCGACAGATCGCCGATTTCGAGCGGGAGTCGCTCGACGTGCTGCGGTGGCTGATGAACCAACCCCACCAGGATCGGGGCGACCGGGTGATCTTCACCGTGCGCGACGCCACTGTCAAGGGGTTCCGGGTGAAGGAGGGCGAGGCCGAGCTGGAAGGCCTGACGCCGCACCTCCGGACGATCCTCGCGGCGGGCCAGGCCGGGTTCGACCAGGTGCGGGCCCTGTCCGCCCTGCACGCCCGGGCCACCCTGAGCGCAGCCCACCTGCAGGAGTTCATCGATCGGGAAATCGCCAAAGCCCATGGCCACCGAAAGATCTTCGAGTCGGTGGCCACCCGGTTCAGGCCAGGTCTGGTGGAGGTCTCGGGCCGGGCAAGGCTGGATCGCATTCCCGGCAATGTGTTGTCATTCCTGGCCCAAGACCCCTCGCCCTTCACGGCCACGGTCAGGCTCGGCATCGAGGGTGACCATTTGGTCATCGACATCCTCGAAGCGCAGGTCAACGGACAACCGATGACGCCCGAACTACGCACGCAGGTGCTGGGGTGGCTCAACCCGCTCTGGGACTTTTCCCAACTCCCCTACCCCGCCCGACTGGAGACGCTCGAGATCACCGCCGAGGGCATCTCGGCCTCAGGCTGGCTCTTCGCCCCCTGACCCCTTCGGGGGATTGTCGGCTCCCTGTTCGGGGCCCCATTCGACGAGTTCGATCCCCTTCCCGTCGGGGCGCATGCGGATCTTCCCGCTGACGGGGCGCCCGTCCTCACGGGTGAACCCTTTCATGACGCGGGTCGGCTTGCCGGCGATCAAGGCCTTGATCGCGGTTTCGGACAATTTCTTGCCAAGGAACTCTTTCCAGACGACGTAGGAGCATCCCTCCCGGAACCGGTCGCAGCCGAATCCCCGACTGCCTTCGATGATGTTCCCCTTGCCGCAGGCCGGGCAGACACCGAACGTCGGCCGCCCGGTCGGAGACACGCCCGGTCTTGAGGCCGGACCGCGAGATTCGGCGGGTACCGGGGAGGGAAGTTGGGAAGGAGAAGGGGAGGTGATGGTCCGGCGAGGGGTTGCCGGGCCATGCCCCGCCGAGGCCCCGGAAGCGGTGCCCGAACCTCGGGACCCAGCAGATATCGGCCGCGGGCCAGATCCCCCCGCGGGAGGTACTGATCCCTTGGGCGACGGGGCCGACGGCGGCCCCCCGGCCGGGAGGCCTTTCCCGGCGCCGGCGGGGCGGGGCGGGGCGAAGCGGACCACGGCCCGTTCGCGGCGGACCCGCTCGACCACGGACGTCACGAACGCCTCGATGTCGGCCATGAACGGGCCATCCTCGGCCCTGGCTTTGGCGATGTCGGCGAGGCGTTTTTCCCAGGTGCCCGTCAATTCGGGGCTGGTGACCTGCGCGTCGGCCAGCCCGATCAACCGGATGCCTTTCGGGGTCGGCTGGATCTTCTTCTTGTCGCGGACCAGATACCCCACCCGGATCAGTTTCTCGATGATCTCGGCGCGGGTGGCGGGCGTGCCCAGCCCGCTGTCCTTCATGGCAAGGCGCAGTTCGTCGTTCTCGACGAGCTTGCCAGCGGTCTCCATGGCTTGCAGGAGGGTGGCGTCGGTGTAGGGCGGGGGCGGCTTGGTCTGCCTGGTCAGCAGCTCGGCGCCCTGCGGTTGCCGGCGATCGCCCTGCTTCAGGGCGGGCAGGGCCTGGTCCTCGCCTTCCCCCTCGTCGTCTCCGGTTCCGGCACCACCCCCGCCCGCCGCGGCATCGTCTTTGTCCTTGCGGTCGTAGAGAGCCCGCCAGCCGGGCACCAGCACCACCCGCCCGGTGGCCTTGAGGTGCTCGCCATCGGCCTGCAGGAGCACGGTCGTCGACAGATACTCGTGATCGGGATGGAAGGCCGCCAGGAAACGGCGCACCACCAGATCGTAGACCCGTCGTTCTTCGGATTTCCAGGCGTTCTGGTCGCTGGGCCGCTGTTCGGTGGGAATGATGGCGTGGTGATCGCTGACCTTGGCGTTGTCGAACACCCGTTTGATCTTGGGAAGAGGCTTGCCCTGCAACGCCTGGACGAAGGGGCCATACTCGCCCGGCAACGCGGCCAGGCGACGGGCCAGGGTCGGATGCAGGTCCTCCGAAAGGTGGCGGCTGTCGGTGCGGGGGTAGGTGATCACTTTGCGTCGCTCGTAGAGAGCCTGGGCAGCGGCCAGGGTCTGGGCGGCGGTGTAGCCGTACCGGCTGTTGGCCTCGCGCTGCAGGGTGGTCAGGTCGTAGAGCAGCGGTGGGGGTTGTTTCTTGCGCGCGGAGGTGACCTTCCGCACCTCGGCCTCGGCCTTCCCCAGTCGCTGGGCCAGGGTCTCGGCGGCGGCTTTGTCCCACAGGCGGGTGGGAGTTTCCTTCTCGCGCGGGTCGAACCAGAGGGCGGCGAAATCGCCATAAAAGACGCGGATCTCCCAGAAATCGCGGGGCTGGAACGCGGCGATCTCCTGGTACCGCTTGACCACCATGGCCAGGGTGGGAGTCTGCACGCGGCCAATGGTCAGTATGTCACCGTATTTCTTGGTGTAGGCGCGGGTCAGATTCAAGCCCACCAGCCAATCGGCGCGCTGCCGGCACTCGGCCGCCCGGGCGAGCGGGTCGAATTCGCTGCCGGGGCGCAGGGCGGCGAAGCCGTCCCGGATCGCCTCGTCGGTCATGCTGGAGATCCAGAGTCGCTTGACCGCCTTGGAGCAACCGGCTTTCCGGTAGACGAGACGGAAGATCAGCTCGCCTTCCCGGCCCGCATCGGCGGCGTTGACGACCTCGGTGACGTCGGGGCGGGCCATCAGTTCCCGGACGACCTCGAACTGGTCGCGGGTGTTGGGCAGCACACTCAGCTTCCACTCGCGGGGCAGCATGGGCAGCCGGCCCAGATCCCATTTTTTCCAGGCGGGGTCTTGCTCTTCGGGCTGACCGAGGGTGACGAGGTGCCCGATGCCCCAGGTGATGATGAGTCCGTCGCCTTCGATGTATCCCTGCCGCTTGCGGGTCGCACCGAGAACCTCGGCGATGTCACGACCGACCGAGGGCTTTTCCGTAAAGATCAGCCTGATAGGAGTTGCCAAGGTAGGTGAGGCTCCCGGGGAAGAGTGTGCGGGAAGGTCGAGATCCGTGTGCGGAAATTTGCACAAACCTGTCAACGCATCTTATACTACTTCCGATACAAAGGGAATCCGTGACCTGGCACGTTTCGTGCTAGAACGTGATGGGAACGTTCGCGACCCTCGAAAGGAGGAACGCCATGCCGACCTTTACCTACAAGGCCCGCAACTGGGATGGCAAGATCGTCACCGCCGAAATGGACGGCGAAAGCAAAGAGGCGTGTATTTCCAAACTGCGTGAGAAGGGCTACTTCGTCACCAGCATCACCGAGAAAAAGGGGAGCGGAGGCATCTCCTTCACCCTTTTTGAGCGCGGCATCAGCTCGCAGGAGGTCTGCATCTTCGCCCGCCAGTTCGCCACCATGATCGGGTCGGGCGTGCCGTTGGTGCGCTGCCTGACCATTTTGCAGCAGCAATCCGAGAACCCCTCCTTCAAACGGGTCATCACCCAGATCCGCACCGATGTCGAAGGCGGTTCGACCTTCTCGAAGGCACTCGAGAAGCACCCCCGGGTGTTTTCCGAACTGTTCTGCAGCCTGGTCAAGGCCGGCGAGGTCGGCGGTATTCTCGACCAGATCCTGAACCGTCTCGCCGACTACCTCGAAAGCTCGGAAAACCTGAAGTCGAAGGTCAAGGGCGCGTTGACCTACCCGGTCGTCGTGTTCGCCATCGCCGGCCTCGTCGTCGTCGCCCTGGTCATGTTCGTGTTGCCGCAGTTCAAAGAAATCTTCATGGGCATGAAGGTCGAACTGCCGCTCGCCACCCAGATCCTGCTGGGGGTCTCCGACTTCATGGTCAGCTGGTGGTTCGTCGTGCTGCCGGTGCTGCTCGGCGTCCCCTTTCTGATCCTCAATTTCTTCAAGACGAAGACCGGCTCCCGCATCTTCGACACCAACATCCTGAAAATGCCGGCCATCGGCATGATGATGCGCAAGGTCGCCGTCGCCAAGTTCACCCGTACCCTCGGCACCCTGATCGCCTCGGGCGTCCCCATTCTGCAGGCTCTCGAAGTCACGGCCCAGACCGCCGGCAACGTGGTCATCGCCGAAGCGGTCGACAAGACCCGCATCTCGATCCGTGAAGGTGAATCGATCGCCGAACCGCTGAAGAACTCCAACGTTTTCCCACCGATGGTCGTGCAGATGATCGCCGTCGGGGAAGAAACGGGCGAACTCGACAAGATGCTGTCCAAGATCGCCGACTTCTACGACACCGAGGTCGACAACGCGGTCAAGGGTCTGACCTCGATCATCGAGCCGGTCGTCATCGTGTTCATGGGCATCGTCATCGGCGGCATCGTTCTCGCCGTATTCATGCCGATGCTCAAACTGGTCAACGCCGCTGACTGATCCTGCCGCCCGGGGCCCCGGCCCCACGGCTCCCCAAGAAGTCCGCAACCCCGCCATCGGGCGGGGTTGCGGCGTTCGGGACAGCGCGGTCAGAAACGGGGTCAGACCCCAACCTGGGCCTCCGCCTGGGGGGGCGTGGCGGTGACCACGCGGTCGAGGGCTTGCCACAAATCGGCCCGCAGATCTTCATAGGATTCGATACCGACGGACAAACGGACCAACCCATCGGTGATACCCGCCGCCCGCCGGGCTTCTGGCCCCATGCTGGCGTGGGTCATGCTGGCCGGGTGCTGGATCAGCGACTCGACGCCACCCAGCGACACGGCCAGGACACTGAGCCGCACCGAATCCATGAGGAGACGGCCGGCCTCCACCCCGCCCTTCAGCTCGAAGGAGATCATCGACCCGAAGCCGCTCATCTGAGTTTTGGCCAGCTCGTGCTGGGGATGGCTGGGCAGGCCGGGGTATTTGACCCAGGCCACGGCGGGGTGGGTCGTAAGATCCTGGGCCAGCCGGCGGGCGGTCTGCTCGGCGGCCCGCACGCGCAGGGCCAGGGTCTTGATGCCCCGCAGCACCAGCCAGGCCTGATGGGGGTCGATCGTGCCACCCACCTGCACCAGCACGCGTTTCATGCGGGTCAACAGGTCGGGCTGGCGCGTGACCAGGATACCGGCGACGACGTCGGAATGCCCGTTGAGATATTTGGTCATGCTGTGCAGAACGATGTCGGCGCCCAGGTCGAGGGGTTTTTGCAGCAGCGGGCTGCAGAAGGTGTTGTCGACGACGAGGAGGGCGCCGGCCTGGTGGGCGATCTTGGCGCAGGCCGCAATATCGCTGATGGCCAGGGTCGGATTGCCGGGGGTCTCGAGATAGACAAGTTTGGTGGTGGGCCGGATGGCGCGGGCCACATTGGCGGCATCGGAGGTATCGACGTAGGTGGTCTCGACCCCGAAGCGGGAGAGTTCCTTTTCGGCAAGGGTGCGGGAAGGCCCATAGACCGAATCGGTGGAGACCATGTGGGCCCCCGCCCCCAGGAAGGTCAGGTAGGTGGTACTGACGGCCGCCATGCCCGACGCGGTGGCCAGGCCCTTGCCGCCGCCTTCCAGCTCGGCGACGCAGTCTTCGAGAGCGGTGGTGGTGGGGTTGCCCAGTCGGGTGTATTTGTAGCCATCGTCGGCGCCGCTGAAGCGGGCCGCGCCCTGGGCGGCGCTCTCGAAGGCAAAGGTCGACGACTGGTAGATGGGGACGCTGACTCCGCCGTACAATTTGTCCGGGTGCTGGCCGGCATGGACGCACAGACTCTCGACACCCAGTTTCGCGTGGTCTTTCATGGTGACACTCCTTTCCCGAGCGCGGACTCTTTCAGGGCATTGTAGGGCCAGAGCCGGGAACATGCAACTGGTACAGACGGAGAATCCTGCCAATTGAACCCGGGGGGCGGGGCAATGTCAGCCTTAACGGATGACGGGCTCCCGGGATCGGGAGCCCGTTGCCATCGGGGCGACTGGACTCGAACCAGCGACCACTTGAACCCCATTCAAGTACGCTACCAACTGCGCTACGCCCCGCGGGTCGGCGGTGAGGCCGAACCACTGTTCACCTGTATACCACATTCCGGGGCCGCCTGCAAGGGGTTTCCGCCGCTTTCCCCAGGAACGCCGCTTCTGGGGAGCATTCCCTGACTTCCAAAGCCGGCGTCAGGGGTGTCCCCCCCCTCCCCTTCCCCCCTTCCGCCGCGAGACCCCCGCCGCTTCGCCTGGGTGGGTGAGGTGGCGGGTTCCCGCACCCGCGAGGGTGTTCACGGTTCGCGACCGTCAGCCGGTAGGCAGGCCTGCCCGGGAAACCGCGTGGTCCCCCTTGCGGCGCCCGGCATCAGGGGGTATTAACGGGAGAGATGTCCCACCCCACATCAGGCCAGGAGGTTCCCCATGACCCCAGCTTCCCGGATCGACACGTTCATCCGCGCGGGCCACACGCTCACCGAGGCTCCCGAATGGAAGGCCCTCGCCGCTCATCACCGCGAGATCGCCCCTCGCCACCTGCGCGATCTCTTCGCCGAGGACCCCGAGCGATTCGCGAAGTTCAGCCTCGAGTTCGACGGGATGCTGGTCGACTTTTCCAAGAACCGGATCACCGGGCGGACCCTGGACCTGCTGCTGGATCTCGCCGAAGCGAGCGGGGTGCCGGCCGCCATCGAAGCCATGTTCCGGGGTGACAAGATCAACTGGACCGAAAAGCGGGCGGTGTTGCACGTGGCACTGCGCAACCGCTCGAACCGGCCGATCATGGTCGACGGCCGGGATGTGATGCCCGAGGTCAACGCCGTCCTGGCCCGCATGAAGGCGTTCAGCCAGCGGGTTCGCGACGGGGTCTGGCGCGGGTTCACCGGGAAACCGATCAAGACGGTGGTCAACATCGGCATCGGCGGCTCCGACCTCGGGCCGGTCATGATCACCGAAGCCCTCAAGCCTTACGGACGCCAGGGCCCGGCGGTGCGGTTCGTCTCCAATGTCGACGGCGCCGACTTCTGGGAGAAGACGCGCGACCTCGACCCCGCGGAAACGCTGTTCCTCGTGGCCTCGAAGACCTTTACCACACAAGAGACGATGGCCAACGCCCACACCGCGCGGCGCTGGCTGCTGGAGACCCTACGTGACGAGAAGGCGGTCCGGTATCATTTCGCGGCGCTGTCGACGAACCGGGCCGAGGTCGAGAAGTTCGGCATCGACGCCGAACACATGTTTCCCTTCTGGGACTGGGTCGGCGGGCGCTACTCCAGCCCATCGGCGATCGGCCTGTCGATCGCCCTGGCCATCGGGTTCGACCGGTTCGAGGAACTGCTCGACGGCTACCACCGCATGGACGAGCATTTCCGCACCACCCCGTTGCGCCGCAACATTCCGGTGATCCTGGCCCTGCTCGGCATCTGGTACAACAACTTCTTCGGCGCGGAGTCGACGGCCATCCTGCCCTACGACCAGTATCTGCACCGGTTCCCGGCCTATTTCCAGCAGGGCGACATGGAGAGCAACGGCAAGTCGGTCGACCGCGACGGCAAGACGGTCGGGTACCAGACCGGCCCGATCCTGTGGGGCGAGCCCGGCACCAACGGCCAGCACGCCTTCTATCAGCTCATCCATCAGGGGACGAAGCTGATCCCCTGCGATTTCATCGGCTGCGTGCGCCCTCACCACCCGTTCGCCGACCACCACCTGAAACTGCTGGCCAACCTGTTCGCCCAGACCGAGGCTCTGATGAAGGGAAAGACCCCCGACGAGGCGCGCCGCGAACTCGAAAACGAAGGCCTGCCGGCGGCCGAGCTCGAAGCCCTGCTTCCCCACAAGGTCTTTCCGGGGAACCGGCCGACCAACACGATTCTGCTGAAGCAGCTGACCCCCCAAAGCCTGGGCAGCCTGATCGCCCTGTATGAGATGAAGATTTTCGTGCAGGGCGTGATCTGGCGGATCAACAGTTTCGACCAGTGGGGCGTGGAACTCGGGAAGGTGCTGGCCAAGAAGATCCTGGCCGAAGAGGAAGCCCTCGCCGCCAACCAACCCGTCGACCTGGCAGACCATGATTCCTCGACCCGCGGGCTTTTGGAAAGATTTGCCGCCTGGCGGCAAGGGTGACTTTTCCAGGAGCAGGTCACGGCCACCTCTGCGGCGGGGTCAGGCCGGTAGCATCGCCCCAAAGGAGCCCGGACGATGCATCTACCACTTCGCCGAGCTATTCTCGGCCCTCCGGATCGACGACCGATCCCGCAGGGACGGGAACAAGAATCCGGTTCTGCAGTTCGTTGGCGGACAATTTGAGGTGGCGCTTGTCCGTGTTTGTCCCCGTCTTGCCGCACATGACATCGACATGCTTCCCGCAGCGATCTCGTTGCAATCACCCCGTGGATTTGGTAGAGTTTGGCCAGTTCTCCCAGGAGGAAGGGATGTACCTCGGCCGGGTTCTGGGGCGGGTGGTGTGTACCCAGAAAGACCCCCAGATGCAGGGATTGAAGCTGCTCATCGTCACGACCATCGACGCCGACGGCAAGGCGACGGGGCAACCCTTCATCGCCTGTGATGCGACCAATGCCGGGAACGGGGAGACTGTCTTCCTGTGCGGCGGAGGCGAGGCTTCCCTGCCGTTCGTCAAGCAGCGACCACCCTCCGACGCCACCATCCTCGGCATCATCGACCGGATCGAGGGCAAGGGATGAATCTCGCCCGCGTCGTCCGGAAGGTGGTGGCGACCTTCAAACATCCCGCTTTTTCCGGACGTCCCCTGCTGCTGGTACAGCCGGTCGACCTCGCCCTGAAGGCCAAGGGCCCCGAAGTGCTGGCCATCGATTTCATGGGGGCCGACCTGGATGAACTGGTCCTGCTAATGAAAGAAGGCAGTTCGGTCCAACAGATGCTCGAAAACAAGGAAGCCCCGGCCGACGCAGCCATCGTCGGCATCGTCGACACCGTCTGCCTGGAGGGACGCACCATCTTCGACAAATCGGCTCCGGCCACGACCGGGGCAGGAGGCTGACCATGGACAACATCGTCGATCAGATCGCCCGGGAAGTGATGCTGAAGCTGAAGTCGCAGACCGCCAATCGCGGCGCGGCGTACACTCCCCCGCCCGACTCTCCGCCCGTCTCCCGGTCGGCCGCCGGGCAAAAGCCGGCTGTGCTGGTCACCGCCAACTTCAAGGTGGTCGAGCAGGTCCTCGGTCAGATCGGGGCGCTGCTGCCGGCGGGTGGCAAGCTCATCCTGTCGAGCTACCTGCACGAGAACTTCCCCATCACCCGGAGCCTGCCGGGCGTGGAGATCATCACCTCCAAGGTGGCCCCCGCTCACCTGGCTCTGCGTGACGTGCGCGAGATCACGATTCCCAGCCTGTCGATGAACACCCTCTCGAAGGCGGCCAACCTGCTGGCCGACACCTACGCCTCCCAGGTCATCTCCTTCGCCCTCTGCGAAGGGATTCCCCTGACCGTGACCGACGAATCGATCCTCGAGGCCGGGCGGTATTTCCCGGCGGGCGTGGCCCGCAAGATCGACGCTCTGCGGCGCGAACTCGAGGGCATGGGGGTGCGCTTCCAGAGAGGGGCCATCAGCGTCAAACCCGAACACAAGTGCGCCACCTGCGTGGGCGCGGGCGGCTGCAGTTCCTGCCAGCCGACGACGACGACCGCCACCCCCACCTCCCCCAAGACGACCGGGGTGGCCCCTGCCGGCAAGGAAGGAGCGTGCCTGCAAGAGCAATGTTCCCGCACGTATGGCAGTTGTGCCGCCTCCTGCGAACCCGCCGTCAAGAAGGTGGTGGCGGCCGGGGCCGACCGCATCGAAAAAGGGCTCGACGCCCCGGTGCCCGCCCCCGAGCTGGCCCGGTTCATCGACCACACCCTGCTCAAGCCCAATGCCACCGTCGCCGAGATCACCAAATTGTGCGAGGAGGCCCGCCAGTATCAGTTCGCCTCCGTGTGCGTCAACCCAGGCCACGTGGCCCTGGCGGCCAAACTCCTGCAAGGGTCGCCGGTCAAGGTCTGCACGGTGGTGGGTTTCCCGCTCGGGGCCACCTCGACCTTCACCAAGGTCATGGAGACGCGCGATTGCATCGCCAACGGCGCCACCGAGATCGACATGGTGATGAACGTCGGCGCGCTCAAGTCGAAAGACTATGAACTGGTCAAGAACGACATCGCCCGGGTCGTCGAGGCGGCGGGCGGCCTGTGCGTCAAGGTGATCCTGGAAACCTCGCTGCTCACCGAGGAAGAAAAGATCAAGGCATGCGAATTGTCCAAGCTGGCCGGAGCCGATTTCGTCAAGACCTCAACCGGGTTCAGCACCGGTGGGGCGACCGCCGAAGATATCGCGTTGATGCGCCGGGTGGTCGGTCCGACGATGGGAGTCAAAGCCTCAGGCGGAATCCGCGATACCCAGACCGCACAGAAGATGATCGCCGCAGGAGCGACCCGCATCGGGGCAAGCGCTTCGGTCGCCATTGTCAAAGGCGAACCCCCCGCCGGCAAGGGATACTGAATCCCGGGTCCAGCGAGGTTCCCGCCCCCACTTTTCCTCCACCCCGCCGGGTTTCCCGGCAGGGGAGGCTTTCAGACGCAGCCCGCCAGTGCGCAGGTCCAGAACATGCAGACGAGGGCGAACACGATCAGGCGTCTAGCCATTCTGCCGGGCCTCGTGAATGATCAGGAACACGGTCGCGACGGTCAGGATCCAAAACATCAGCATGTCGGCCATCCTTTCTCGACAACAGCCCCGCGTGGGCTTGTTCCTGATATCGGCACCCGTGGTCCAAGAGTTTCGCCCCGGCGAACATGCCGAACACTTTGAACCCACTTCTCTGGCTCGTCATCGCCGGAACAACCGCAGGCATACCAGCCAGGACGTTCGCCAGGAACTCCTAGGGTACAGGGCTGGAGGAGGCCACCCCCGCCTCTGATGCCTCGGCCAGGGGAAGGGTCTCCGAAGCGGGCTCCCATTCCTGAGCTGGGTCGCTGGGACCCGTCGGTGGCTCTGGAAGGTCGAGAACCGCAGGGGGCCCCTCCGCTGGCATGGGTCCCTGGTCGTCGGGTTCATCCCCCGCCTCCTGGTTCGACCCTGGGAAACCGGGAATCGTATCGGGCATAGCCTCGATGGCTTCTTTCTCGCGCCCAGTCTCCTCCTCGTCCGGGGTGGCCTGGGGAACGGGACGGGCGGCGGCGGAAGTCAAGAACCCGCGAGAGCGTTCGGTCCACCGTGCGTCGAAATCGCGGGGCCGGCCGGGGGTTCCCCAGCGGGGAAGGTCGAGTTGCTTTCCCGGATCCAGGCGGATGATGGCCCGAGTGTCGGTCTTGATCCAGCCGATCCCCTTGCGGAGGGCCACCGACCCATTCCCTTGACCATCCACCTCGAAGAGGGCTTCCCCGGTCTGGAGTTCGAAACGTGCCCGGGGAAACCTCGCCCCGAAAGGGGGGGCGGCCGGTAGGGCCAGAGAGGCGGGGCCGCTGGTAGATGAAGAGGCGACACTCACCCGGAACCGTCCCAGGAGGGGTCGCCATTCCCCTGCCCCATGCCGCAAGACCGCGCCCCGATGTATTTCGAGGGTAACCGCGCCCCCCCCGCCTATCAGGACGGCGGCCGAGGCCTCGGGAGGCACCCCGTCGGGGCGAAAGCGAACGATGGCCCCCTCGGGGATTGCATCCCCCCGCTCCATGGGCAGGTACGCCTTCCGGTCGCGGCGCAAAATCTCCATGCCTGCACCAGGAGTGATTTCCAGGGTCCAGGAGTCGGGAGAAGAGGCCGCCGAACCCGGGAAGGTGATGGCCAGCAAGAGGAGCAGGGCAAGGGCAACAGCGCCCCGGGTGGTCACACCTCGTCGTCCTTGGGGGAGAGGCCATCCGGCTCGGGATCAACTCCGGTGGCGGGAGGGGGATCCTGACCAGCGGGATCCGCAGGCCCGACCGAAACAACCCCGTTGCCGCCCCGCAGGACGGCTTCTTCGATCTGCCTGGCCCGCACGGTGTGAACCAGTGCCTGGACTTCGTCGCGAATCGCCAGCACCTCGAAATAGAGGACCGTGACCATCAGGATGATTCCGAGGAAGGAATAGATCTCTGACCCCTGGGTCTTGACGTAGACGTAGGTGAAAACGGCCATGGCAAAGAGGACGACGAGAATCTTGCGCCACCGCATCTGGCGAAGGCTCTGTTGGTTGAAGAAGATATCCCGCCAGCGGCGGGCATCGGGCATGGCCCCCTCGAGCACCCAGAGATGGTCGCGAATGACGAGGATCTCGAGATAGGCGGTGGTGATCATCAGCATGATCCCGATGTAGGACAGCATGTCGCGATGGTACCGCACATGCCGGGCGATGATCGTGAAGACAATGAAGGCAAAGGCGATGGTGAAGGTTTTTTCCAGGAAATGGAACCTGGTAAACCAGTTGTAGAACCAAGACGGCCCCGCAGCGAACAGGTCCTCGGTGTTTCCCCCGCCGCGGAAGGAAGGCAGGCTGTCGAGGGACTCACCGGCCGGTTGAACAGAACCTGACATGGTTCCCGGGTCGGAGGGAATAGAAGGGGGATGCTGGAGAGGGGGGGAGACCGGAGATCCAGGGTGGTCGGTCATGGGGGGCTCAACTTCCGAAGGCTTGGGAGACCAGTTCGGGGCGTTCGGTGATGACGGTCAACACCTCGGCATCGAGCTGGAAGGAATAGGTGGCGGGGCGGGCGGGTTCGAACACCCTTTCCGGCTGAATATTGTACCCTCCCTTGAACGCCTCGAGGAGCTTGCGGGCCTGATCGAGAGCGGATTTGCTGATGCGATAGTGGATGAACCGGTCGATGATCCGCTCGAACTCCGACCGACTCACCTTCAGCCGCTCGAGGTCGCTGTGCAGCCGGTTCTCATCACCCGATCGGCGAAACTCGATGAACGCCTGGAGGCAGCCTTCCACCCGGGAGGCATCCACCACCCGGGGCTGCGGACCGACCCACCGGAGAGCCACCCAGACCCCCAGCCCGGTGGCAATTCCCATCAGCAAAACCATGGGCAGGAGCCCGACCACGCGTCGTTCCATAGGGGGAATCATAGCATCCGCACCCCTCTCTGTCAACGTGCGGGTTTTCTCCCTCCCCACCAGAATCATCTTCCCAAGATGATTCCAAGGCCACGCCCCGCAGCGAATATGCCCCCATCCACGTATTCGAGCCAGGGGGACAGGCGAGATCCCTTGCTTCAGAGGGGGGGGTGTGCTACCATGCCCGCGAGCCTTTCGGAGCTCGACCCGAATGCAACGAAGGAGACAACCATCCTCTATGAAGAAACTCGTCTATTTGTTCGGTGGCGGCAAAGCTGACGGCCGCCAGGACATGAAAGACCTGCTGGGCGGCAAGGGTGCCAACCTGGCGGAGATGAGCCACATCGGCCTGCCCGTGCCGGCCGGTTTCACCATCACCACGGAATGTTGTACCGAGTATTTCAAACTCGGCGGGAAGTATCCCAAGGAGCTCGAGGGCCAGGTCGAGAAGGGGCTGCAGGCCATCGAAGGCGAGATGGGGATGAAATTCGGCGACCCGAACAATCCGCTGCTGCTGTCCTGCCGATCGGGCGCCCGCAAATCGATGCCCGGCATGATGGAAACCGTCCTCAACGTCGGGCTCACCACCAAGACCATCCCCGGCCTGATTAAAAAGACCAACAACCCCCGCTTCGTCTGGGACGCCTACCGGCGCCTGATCATGATGTATTCCGACGTAGTCATGGAAAAGGCCGAAGGAATCGAGCCGGAGGAAGGCAAGGGCATCCGCAAGCAGCTCGATGACATGCTGCAGGAAGTCAAGAACAAGCACGGCTACAAGTCCGACACCGACCTGACCGCCCAAGATCTGGAAGAGCTGTCCACCGAGTTCCGCAAGCGGGTCAAGAAGGTGCTGGGCAAGGAATTCCCCGATGA
>CALLCO010000016.1 GCA_937998695.1 Candidatus Ozemibacteraceae bacterium | reverse complement strand
CCGGAAATTCTGGACCGCGTAGTCGTTGTCGGCCGGCCCGATGGGAACCCAGTCCACCGACAACGATTCCTCGAGCAGGCGCCGGATCTGCGCCCCGGTCATGGTCAGCACCTCCGCGGTGTTGGGAAACGGCTGCAGGGTGAAGATCTGCTCGACCGTCACGTCGCCCCGGAAGATGGGGAATCGCACCCCGCCGATGTTCATGAAGGCGAAATCCGCCTCGCTGAACTGGCGCATGGCGTCGGCCAGATACGAGCCTTCCGGGGAATCGCCGCCGATGACCCCGCGCACGAGGTCGACGTGCGAGGGCCCCAACACCTCCTTCATGAGGTGGTCGATCGGGGCCATGTAGGAGGCGACGAGCTGCCGGGTGGCGGGGTCTTCGGGGTAGTCGGCGAGGTAGAGCGCATGGGCCTGGAAGTCGACCGCCGGCGCGTTTCCCGCCCTCAGGGTGACCTCGGACCGCGTCACGAAGCGATTGTCGAACCCGGCGTGAAAGACCGGGGTCGGCCGGGGGCCGCACCATTCCGGCGCGGTCATCGGGGTGTGGCTGTGCGAACCCAGGATCAGGTCGATATCGGGAACGGCTTCGGCCAAGCGACGGTCGTCTATGAGGCCGAGATGGGACAAAACCACGACAAAGTCGGCTCCCCGCCGCCGCAGGGCGGGGACCAGCTCCTGCAAGATCGGGGCGGGGTCACGGAACTCGATGCCCATGGTGTTCTCCGGCATCGAGATCCGCGGGGTTTCGGGGGTCAGCACCGCGGTCAGACCCAGCGTGCGGCCCTTCCAGGGGATCAGGACGTAGGGCCGCACCCCGGCCAGCAGTCGGCCGGTGGCGGTTTCGAACACGTTGCAGTTGACGACGGGGAAGCGCGCCATCCGGATGGTTTCCTTCAGGCGGGCGGGGCCGTAATCGAAATCGTGGTTGCCGATGCCGGCGGCCGCCGCCCGCAGGTGGTTCAGCAGGGCGATCATGCATTCGCCCTTGGTGTGGTCGACCACCGGCGTCCCCTGGAAATAATCACCCGCGTCGAAGAAGAGGGGCAGGGCACCCCGCCGGTAGGCATCGAGTCGCGCCTGCTGCAGAAAGGTGGCCAGGGCGGCATGCCCGCCCATCAGCGGCTTGTCGGTCTCGGTGCTGGTCGGGTCGGGCTGGGCGGTCAGGTGGCCGTGCGTGTCGCTCGTGTGGAACAGCACGAACGAAGGGGCCTGGGCCCGAACGGGCCCGATTCCCGCGGTGCTCCACAGGGGAGCCAGCACAACAACCGCCAGGGCAAATAGAAGGCGTGGGGCGCGCGCCACGGCGCGGAAGGGGGACGGACGGGGGAAGCGGTGCATGGAAGCCTCCGGGAGGAGTAAGGTGAAAACCAGGTTCAGAACGTGGAAATCGTGATCATCGGCGAGCAGAGGACAGGAAGGAGGGACGGCAGGGAATCGGGGTCGGACCGATCTCGGAGTGGAATCGCCCAGGAGTGAGGGCAGAGAACGCAGGGGTCGAGGGCGAGGGGGAGGGAGCGGTGACGGTCTGAGGGGCGAGCGAGCGCGGTCCGGGCCGACGGGCCATGGGCAGGGGCGGAAACCACGGGGGGTGGGCCTCGCCGGTGGGACCGCCAGCGATCGGCGGGAACGGCCAGTCCCCACTCGGCGGCTCGGCCACCCGCCTCGTCATCTGCCGAGGGTGTGCAGGGCTTCCTCGGCCTGATGCGCGATCTCGGGTGTCGGTTGCAGCTTCAGGCATTTCTCGAACGCGGCCCTGGCGCCCTTCAAGTCGTTGGTCTTGGCGAGGCAGAAGCCGTAGTAGTAATGGGCTTCGGCATTGTTCGGCGAGGCCTTGACCGCCCGCGTGGCGAACTGCATCGCTTCGGGGAACTTGCGCTTGCCGATCATCTCCTTGACTTTCTCGAGGGCGATGGCTTCGTCGTCCTCGAGTACCAGCTCGATGAACTTCCGATTGATCGACAGGAAGCCGACCTCGGAGGTCGACTGGTCGCGCAGGTCGGTCAGAAACACGTTGGTCACCGGCAGGAAATCCTTGGTCGCCGTGTCGGCGTTCAGGATGTCGGTCAAGCGGCTGTTCTCGTAGAGATGCACCTCGCCCTTGATGCGGTGCTGAGGGGTATAGATGATGACCCGGAGCTTTTCCTTGTGCGCTTTCATCGCGTCCTCCAGTGGTGATATTCAGAGGTGACAGTGGTCGTTCAACATTCGGCGAACCGCCCTTCGGCCTCGGCCAGCAGGACGCCGTCGGGGCCGGTCACGGTGCCGCGCGCGAAATGGATCCGTTGACGGTTCCCGGTGCGGGTGCCGGTCACTGTGAGAGGAAGCCCGACCGGTACCGGTCGCAGGAAGCGGACCCGCAGGTCGGCGGTGACGACCTGCAGGCCGGCCCCGTTCAGGCTGTGGGCCATGGCCTCGTCGAGCAGGGTCGAGAGCAGTCCGCCGTGCACGATCCCGGCGTAGCCCTGGAAGGTGGCCCCCGCCACCCAGGTGGCGGTGCAGGTATTGGCATCGTGCCGCTGAAAGGCGATCCGCAGTCCGTCGGGGTTGTGGTCGCCGCAGACGAAACATTTGCGGTTGTCGAGCAGGGCCAGCCCGCTGGCCGCCCTGGCCTGGAGGCGCTCGCGGGCCCTGGTCAGGCCTTCCGCCAGGGCGGGCCGGTTCATGGCCGCAGGGGTGGTCAGGGGCAGGCGCTCGTGGAGGGCGCCGGCCACTTCGACCAGGCGGCTCTTCACCAGCTCGAGCCCGGGTACGGGGAAGGTGGGCATGACCGGGTCCCCCGTGACGACGGGGGTCGAGCCCAGATCGTTGAGGCCAGCCCCGACCAGCTCAGGGTAGCGGGCAAACAGATGGATGGGCACCGACAGGGCATGCACGGGGAAGGCGCGCGCCAGCTCGACGATCACCGCCCGCACCTCGTCGAAGGGCAGCGGTGGGCGAGCCCGGAACGGGGTGCCGGGCACCGGCTGGAAGGGAACCGCCCGCACGTCCTGCAGCCAGGGATCGGCGGCGCAGAACGCCCCGATCTCCCGGGCCATCCGGGCTCGGTCTTCAGGGCTCTCGCCGATGCCGATCAGGAAATCGAGGTGGTAGGGCATTCCCGCCTGGTGGGCTTTTTCGATCAGTTCCCGGCCGGTGAGGGCCAGTCGGCCGCGCGCCGTGGCGTGGGCTTGCCCCTCGCCGTCGAGCGGCGCCGCGAACACGGGGATGCGTACCGAGGCGGCCACCGGAGCCAGGGTCTTCAGCTCGAGCGGGGTCAACAGGCCGACCTGCACCACCGGCAGCAGTCCGTGCTCGAGGGCCATCCGGCACGCCTGGTGCAGGTATTCCCCGAACGAGGTGCACTTGTCGCGAGCCAGCGCCATCAGCACGTGCGGGCGTTCCGCCGGGGTCTGCCCGGCCGTCAGCACCACCTCGGTGGCCCGCCCCTTCGTCATCGGCGAGAACAAGTCACCAAGGCGCCCGAGGGGCACGAGCGGATCGTCGTCCCGACGGAACCCGCAATACGCGCAGGCTTCACGGCAGGCCCGGGTCAACACCACCGTCCCGCTGACCACCACCGACACCGAACGGGTTGTCTGCATGGGTCAAAGTGTACCACAAATCCCCCCATCGAGCACCTGGCGTCAGGCCCCGACTCGTGCCGACCGCCCCCAGAACGGAGAAAAAGACGAAATCGCGAAATCGGGAACCTTTTTCCTTCTTCTTGGTCAATAGGGAAAAAATCCACCGGAGTGAGGCAATCCATGCAAGCGAAGTGGACCGGATGGGTGAAGATGCTCCTTCCGGTCGTTGTTCTCGGTGTGGTCCTGGGTGCGGGGCGGATGGCATTCGCTCAAGCCCCCGCGTTTTCGATCGACGCCTCGGTCGATCGCACCAAGGTCAGGTTCGGTGAATCCCTGCAGCTGGTGATCACTGTCACCCAGCAACTTTCCGGAGGGGCCGGAGAGCGCCTGGGAGCGCCGCAGGTGTCCAAGATCCCCGGTTTCGACATTGTCGGCCAGCGGACCTCGCACAACATGACCATCATCAACGGCATCGGGCAGATCCAGCTCCAGACGGTGGTCGAGCTCGTGCCGCAACAGGCGGGTGAGTTCACCATCCCCGCGCTCAGTCTGCAAGGGCCGGACGGCAAGATCCATTCCACCCGTCCCATCCCGATCACCGTCCTGGCCCCGGCCCCCGACGAGGACCCCACGGCCCCGGACGAATCCGATCCCTCTTTTTCTCCGGCCGACCAAAACGCCCCCCGGTCGGGAAGTCGCATCGTGAACATTCTGCTGGTGGCGTTGTTCATCCTCGGGTCGGTGATCGGCGCCCCCATCCTGCTGACCTGGTTGCTCAACCGGAATGCCAAGCCCTCCACCCGGTGGAAGGACGAAGAACCCGCCACCATCACGGCGACGACCACGAACGGGCCCCGACGCGGGATGGCCGAGACCCGCGCCTCCCGCCCCGCCCCCGCGGTCGAAGACGCCCAGATCGCCGGCCCCGCCAGAGGTGCCGCGAACGGGCCGGGCGGGGGTTCCGCTTCCGCCTCGGGCGGGGGTTCCGCTTCCGCCCCGGGCGGCACTCGGGTGCCCACTCCGCCCCCCCTGCGGGACCGGCTCGATTTCGAGCGGGAGGTCACCGCCCTGCAACGCCTCCACCCCGAAGCCGACCTCGAGTTCTATCGCTCCTTCTTCGACCTTTTCCGCCGGGCCGCCCTCGGTCGATCGCCCCGGCTCGATCCCCACATGACTCCTGACGAATTGGTCAAGGGGTTGCTCGTCGGCCTTCCCGAGCCCGTCGGGGCTCGCCTCCGGTTGCTGGCCGACGATTGGGAGGCCGTCGCCTTCGCCCACTCCCGCCCCACCCGCACCTGGTCCCTCATCCTCGAGGATGCCCTCGCCGTCCTCGCGGCCATCCCATCCCAGGAGTGACTCCATGAGCCCTGCTGCTGATCCCGCCCTCCGGGGGCGCCTCGAAGAGGCCGGTGCCCGCATCGCCGCCGTCCGCGCCGAGGTCGGGCGCGTGCTCGTCGGCCAGGCCCACCTCGTCGACCGTCTGATCATCGCCCTCATCACCAACGGCCATATTTTGCTCGAGGGCGTCCCCGGGCTGGCCAAGACCCTGGCCATCAAGTCCCTGGCCCGCACGGTCGACACCACCTTTTCCCGCATCCAGTTCACGCCCGATCTGCTGCCGGCCGACTTGATCGGCACGCGCATCTACGACCCCCAGAAGACCGCCTTCTTCACCCACAAGGGACCGATCTTCGCCAACTTCGTGCTGGCCGACGAGATCAACCGCGCCCCGGCCAAGGTGCAGAGCGCGCTCCTCGAGGCCATGGAGGAACGGCAGGTCACCATCGAGCACGAGACCTTCAAGCTGGCCGAGCCTTTCCTGGTGCTGGCCACCCAGAACCCGATCGAAACCGAGGGCACCTACCCGTTGTCGGAAGCCCAGGTCGACCGTTTTCTGTTCAAGGTCATCGTCGATTATCCCACGTTCGAAGAAGAGCGCCAGATCGTCGACCGCATGGGCCTCGCCGAAGAGCGCCACACCCTCGACACCATCACGCGCGTTCTCGACGGCCCCCAAATCATGGCCCTGCGCGACCTGTCGCGCCAGGTCTACGTGGACGGGAAGATCGTCGAGTATATCCTGCGCCTCGTCGACGCCACCCGCCGCCCCGACGTCTACGGGCTCGACCTGAAGGAATACATCCGGTTCGGCGCCTCGCCCCGCGCCTCGATCTACCTGACCCGCGCCGCCCGCAGCCTCGCCCTAGTGCAGGGGCGGCACTACGTCAAGCCTGACGACGTCAAGGCCATCCTGCCCGACGTGCTGCGGCACCGTCTGATCGTCTCCTACGAGGCAGAGGCCGATGCCATCACCAGCGCCGAGGTGGTGCGCCGCATCGCCGAAGGCGTGCCGGTCCCGTGAGGCGGTGGGCGCTGTGGCCGGGATGACGCTGTGACCCGGCCTGCCCGACGCCCGACGCCCGACGCCTGACCAACCGCTGAGGAATTCGCCATGCTGCCCAAGGAACTGCTCGCCGAGGTCCGCAAGATCGAGATCAAAACCAGACACCTGGTCGACTCGGTCTATGCCGGCGGGTACCGCTCGGTCTTCAAGGGGCGCGGCATCGAGTTCGCCGGCATCCGCGAATACTATCGCGGCGACGAGTTCCGCTCGATCGACTGGAAGGTCACCGCCCGCACGGGCGACCTCCACGTGCGCGAGCACATCGAGGAGCGCGAACTGCAGGTGGTGGTGGCGCTCGACCTGTCGGCCTCGATGGCCTTCGGCAGCGGGTCGCGCGAAAAGCGGGAAACCGCGGTCGAGTTCGGCGCGGCCATGACCCTGGCTGCCGCCCGCAACAACGACCGGGTCGGGATCTGCCTGTTCACCGACCAGGTCGAGAAATACATTCCCCCGGCCAAGGGGCCGACGCACAACCTGCGGCTGATCCGCGAACTGCTCTATTTCCTGCCGGGCCGGAAGCAATCCGACGTGCGCCCCGCCCTCGCCTTCCTCAACCGCTCGCTCGGCCGCCGCTCGGTCGTCTTCCTGGTCACCGACGCCGTCGACCTGCCGCCCATGGAACGTGAGCTGCGCCTCTCGGCCGCCCGTCACGACCTGATCCTGGTCACCGTCCGCGACCGCCGCGAGGAGGAGATCCCCGACGTCGGTCTGCTCGAGATCGAAGACCCGGAAACCGGCGAGGAATTCCTGTGGGACACCGCCGACCCCGCCGTGCGGGAGCGCTTCCAGACCACCGAACGGGAAGCCCGTGCCCGGTTGACCACCCTGTGCCGCCGGCTCGGCATCGATGTCATCCCCCTGGTGGCCGGGGCATCGGTGATCGATCCCATCTGCCGTTTGTTCGCCGCCCGCGAGCGCCGCCAGGCCGGGTCGGCCGGCGCCCTGGCCGCCGCCCCGGGCGGCCGAGACTCCCCGTGAGGTGATCCATGAATGCCCTGCGCACGCTTCTCACCCGCGTCAACACGCTGCTCGTCCTGATGCTGGCCGGTCTGGCCGTCGGCCTGACCCTGACCTGGGACTACTACACCCAGCGTCGCGTGCCGGCTCGGGCCGGTGAGGAATACGCCGCCGAGCTGCTGGCCTACGGCTTGACCCACGAGGCCCTGCAGGTGTTGCAGGAGGCGGTCGCCGCCGAGCCCCGCTCGGCCCGCGGCTTGCGGCTGCGCCGCACCATGGCCGAACTGTACATGGATCGCCTCGGCGATTACGAGAAAGCACTGGCCGAGCTCGTCTACGTGCGTGCCGCCGATCCCAGCCTGGCCAGTTCCACCGAAGAACGGGTGCGCCGCTGCCTGGACCGCCTGGGTCGCACCTACGACGTGCAACGCCGGCTGATGCTCGAAGAGGGGAAGAACCCCCTCGTGTCGACCGTCTCCTCGGGGACCGCTGTGCGCCTCGGCAACCAGGAGGCGATCACGGTCGCCGAGGTCGAACGGCGGCTGGCCCAGATGGGCCTTCCGGTCAAAGATCCGCCCCGCGAGGCCTTCGACAAGGTGGTGCAAAGCATGGCGGGCGAAGTGCTGCTGCGTCGGGCCGCCGAGCGGGCGGGCGTGCGCCGCGAGCCGGCCTTCCTCGAGCAGGTGCGTCTGTTCGAGGAGAACCTCGCCCTGCAGCGCTATCTCGAAGGGCATGTCCTGAAAGATGTCCAGGTCGACGAGCAGGCGCTCGATCTCTACCTGCAACAACACCGGGCCGAGTTCGAATCACCGCTGCGGGTGATCTACTCGACCCTGGCCTTTGCCGACCAGAATGGGGCCCAGGAGTTCGTGGTCGGCCGGCCT
>CALLCO010000015.1 GCA_937998695.1 Candidatus Ozemibacteraceae bacterium | reverse complement strand
CTCCCCCCGCCAGGCCCTGCGCCCGCGCCTCCGACTCCCCCGGTACCTCCGGTTCTCCGGGTCACCCCTGCCCAGAGCGAACCCCAGCCAGGGTCCACCCGGGATCTGCCCTCCCCGACTCCCCCACCCATTTCCGGGTGGTCCCTTGGCGAAGCGCCTCCCGGTAAGGGCCTGCGTTTCTGTTGGGAGATTCTGCCCTGCCCCAACCCCCGGTGCCCGGTTCGCGAGCGCCAGATCATCCGGTGTTTCAAGTTCTTCGAGCCCAAGGGCGATCAGGCGAAACTGGAAATCACCTGTGGGAACCGCCTCTGCCGGGATTGCCACTATCAACGAGGGTGGGACCTGGGAATCCTCCACGAGGGATTGTTCGAAGACATCCTCGAAAAGAAGCGGCTCAAACGGGCCAAAGAGGAACGGCTCAAACGGCAAGGACTGGTCGAGCTCTACCTGAGCGAACTTTCCCGCAAGCCTCTGTCGCGGGAAGACGAAATGGCCCTGGCCAAGAAGATCGCCGGCGACAAGGACGCGGCCGAACTGTTCCTGATGGCCAACCTCAAACTGGTCGTACGGGTGGCCGGATCGTTCACCAACCGAGGACTCAGCCTGATGGACCTCATCCAGGAAGGCAACATCGGCCTGATCAAAGCCATCTCCAAATTCGACTGGACCCTGGGATACCGTTTCTCCACCTATGCCGCCTACTGGATCCGGCATTACATGCAACAGGCGATCAGCGACCAGGGCCGGGTCATCCGTGTCCCGCATCACCTGCTCGCCATCGCCCATAAGATCCGGCGGGCCGTCCACGACTTGCAGGGAGAGCTGCAGCGAGCCCCAACCCTGGCCGAATTGTCCAAGGTGTTGTCTCTCGAAGAGGAAAAGATCCTGGAGGTGTTGCAGCTCACCGAAACCCCGATCTCGATCGAAGCCCGCAAGAACGATGATGACGAAGAAGCGGGAGCCGAATACTACATCGCCGACAAGACCGCCCTGTCCCCCGAGGAGGAAGCCCTCGAAAAGGCCAAGACCGAAGCCTGCCGAAAGGCGCTTGACCTGCTGCCTTCCCGATTGAAAGAAGTCGCCGAGTATTTCTATGGGTTCCGCGAGGAACAACTCAGCCTCGCCGAAATCGGTCGACGGATGGGGATCAGCCGCGAACGGACCCGGCAACTGCTGGCTCAGGCTCTCGAGGAACTGAAAACCCACGAGTTCGTGGTGAACATGAAGGATTTCCTGTAAGGCCACCACGGAGCGCCTCTCTACCCTCCCCGGAACCGATACCCCACACTCGAATCAGGGCCACAAAAAGGTGATTTTCCCGATCGGTACCCTGTCGCCTTTTTCTGATTTGTGCTAAAATTGGTTCGTACCCGTTCTTAAGAAGGCAGTATAAGGAGTAAAAAGGAGCGGTTATGAGCGGAAGACAGATGTGGGCCCTGGTGTTGGTGTTCGTGTGGTCTTGTTGTACGGTGGGATGGGCCGCGGAAAGCCTCGATGCGATCGACCGGATCAAGTTCGTGAGCTACAACCATGCCCCCCAGAAGGTTCTGGTCGTCCACGGGTATTCGACCGGACGGTTCGTCAAAGACCTGTTCACCGTCATCAAGCAGATCAACGAGGTCGAGAACCTGTCTGAAGCCGACCGCATCAAACTTCACATCATTTCTTCAGGCGGCGATCCGATCTCCCAGCTGGGTATTTCCGCCGCCGACGCCGCGAAATACGTTGAGGTCAATCCTGCCTTCAAGAGCTCCGACCAATGGGTCCAAGACTGCATGGAACTGTGCTCGGCCCGTAAAAAAGGAACGAACGAATACGTTCCCGCCGTCTTCGACTCCATGCGCGGTCGGGGCCTGGGCGGCCTGCCGCCCGCCCTCGCCAACCTCTGGAACCTGGTGTATTTCAAGAACCCCGCCACCTCGCAGTCCCATGGCGATTACGGCGGCAACCTCGAAGTGACCCCCTTTGACGACGTGCTGGTAGCCGGCAATACCATCACCAGCCAGTGCAAGGCCTACCTCGAGAAGTGGGGGTACGCGGGCCGTATGTTCCATCCCGACACCCGCTGGCTGAGCGTCGGTCACATCGACGAATATCTGATGTTCATCCCGACCGCGCATGCCCCCGGTGGCTACAGCATCGTCCGGGCCGATCCCCAGTTGGCCCTCGATCTGATCGCCAAGGCCCCCGAGAGCGAGTTCGCCAACCTCAACAGCAGTGACCGCAGCTTCCTGTTGCGGGTGAAAGCCACCCTCAACCAGCAGTACACCGATCCCGACGCCGGCCGCGGCACCGCCGAGGGTGATTTCATCGAGATGAACTACAAGATCGCCGAGATCATCGAACGGAACGTCGGTCAGTTGAAAGAGTTCATCCGCAAGGTCACCAACAACCCCGACCGGGACTTCGCGGAAGTGGCCTGGCCTTGCATCTATCAAGGTCGCAATGGCTCCACCCCCTCGGGTTGCTACGCCATGCTGCCAGGGGTGGTCAACCTCACTGTCGTGCGCAATCACCTGCTGGTGCCGGCGACCTACTTCAAGCCTTTCGACCAGATCATCGAAGCCCGCTTCCGCGCCCAGGGCAACATCGTGCATTTCATCGACGATTCGCCGTATCACACCGCCATGGGGGAGATCCACTGCGGCACCAACGTGCTGCGTGACTTGAACAAGCTGGTGGTCACCCCCCAGCAGGTCGAGAAAGTCCAGCGCATCAAGGCGCAGTTCCGCGCATTGCACGAGCGGTAGCCCCCTCTCCCCCACCCCAGCCATTGTCATGGGCTGGCTATCACCAGCTTTCTCACGCCACCGTACCTGCGGATCCGCATACGGCGGTTCGGCGGGTTGAGCGAGGGCTTGCTTCAGATTCTCCGCTTCCCAGATTTCCTCCATCAGGTATCCGTGGTCGCCGGGATTTCGGTTCCATACCCCGCCTTGGATGACTCGCTCCCTCTGCATCCGCCTTTCGGGGCGTCACCCCTCGCGGTGACGCCCCGAGCGCTTCGCTCATCCTTTACCTCCGTCAGATTGGAGAGGGGACTTTCACCCCCAAGCTGCCGAGCATGCTCGGCGTACAAACTTCCCAAGCCCCCTTTCCCCGGAAGGGGGCTTGCCTTTTCGTGGCGTTCAACCGCCTGTTCCATGAATGCTGTTTTTACATTGTACAACAAGCAAAACCACGGTACGATGACGGCTCGTTCTTGACTTTTCACCGAGAGACTGCTAGCGTACCTCTCTCCAGGCCTGACTGCCGGGGACTTTTCCCGTGGAGGGGCCCCTCGAGGTGGTCCGCGCCGACAACGGAGCGAGTGCCCTACATCTTTGTACAACGGGAGAAATGACGTGAAGATCCTCGTCCTCAACTGCGGTTCCTCGTCGATCAAATATCAGGTGTTCGACATGGACAATGAAACCCTCTTGGCCAAAGGGCTGGTCGAACGCGTAGGTATCAACGGAACCTTCATCAAGCACCAGCGGGGCGATCAACCCAAGATCACCCGCGACATCGCGGGGAAGGACCACAAAGAGGGCATCACGCACATCCTCGAGATCCTCACCGATCCTGAGCAGGGGGTCTTCAAGAATCTTGACGAGATCAAAGCCGTCGGTCACCGTGTCGTTCATGGCGGCGAGAAGTTTGCGGACAGCGTGCTGATCACCCATGAGGTGCTGGGAGCGGTCCGGGAGTGCGTCAAGTTCGCCCCTCTCCACAATCCGCCCAACCTCAAGGGCATCGAGGCGATGGAGTCCATCCTGCCGAACGTGCCGCAGGTCGCCGTGTTCGACACCTCCTTCCACCAGACCATGCCACCTGTGGCCTATATCTACGGGCTTCCCTACAAGTATTACGAACAGGACCGCATCCGGCGCTATGGGTTCCACGGCACCAGCCACCGGTTCGTCTCGCACCGGGCCGCCCAACTGCTCAACAAGCCGTATGAGCAGTTGAAGATCATCACCTGCCACCTCGGCAACGGCGCCTCGATCGCCGCGATCAAGAATGGCAAGTCGGTCGACACCTCCATGGGACACACCCCGCTCGAAGGACTCGTCATGGGCACCCGCTGCGGCGACCTCGACCCCGCCCTGGTCCTGCACATCATGAAAAAGGAAAACCTGACCATCGACGAGATGGACACCCTCCTCAACAAGAAGGCCGGTATCCTCGGCATCAGCCAGTGGTCGAGCGACCAGCGCGACCTCGAAGACGGGTACCCCGAGCAAAACATCAAGAACAACAAGCCCCTGGGCAACCTGGCGTTGGAGATCTTTGCCTACCGCGTCCGCAAATACATCGGGGCCTATATGGCCGTCATCAACGGCTGTGACGCCCTCGTCTTCACCGCGGGGGTCGGCGAGAACAGCCCGATCATCCGTGACCTTGTCTGCCGCGACATGGATTTTCTGGGCGTCAAACTCGACCCCGAAAAGAACAAGAAGACCTGGCGGGGCGCGGAAGGAGACATCTCGACGGACGATGCCCGGGTCCGCACCCTGGTTGTGCCCACCAACGAAGAACTGGTCATCGCCGAAGACACCTACGCCATCGTCCGCAAGAAGTGACCTGAAGGGATGGCACATCCGAGCGGGTCGCCAGAAACGCACGGTGCAGGCGGTCACGGTTGGCCAGGTCGGCGGAGGGGTCATCGGGCCCATCGGGTTGGGGGGTTTCGAAGATGACGGTGGCACCACGCAGGAGGGGCGACCTCAGGAAGGCCGCCAGGGCCTCCGCTCCGATGTGCCCCTGGTCGAGGGCCGCGTGGCGGTCACGCCCCCTTCCCCGCGGGAACATGGCGTCGTTGAGGTGTACGACCGCGACCTCGTCGGTTCCGAAGGCCCGGACCAGAGCACGTTCGAGACCGAGGCGACCGGCGGCGGTCGTGAAATCGAACCCGGCTTGAAAGGCATGGCAGGTGTCCCAGCAGACGCCGGTCGGAAAGGGGAGACCAGCGCGAACCGTCGCCAGATCCGCCGGCGCCGTGCCGAGATCGTTGGCTTCCCCGGCCGTGTTTTCGAGCAGGAGCAGGGGATGGGGTCCTGCCACCTCGGCCAGAGCGCGGATAAGCCCCTCCTGCATCAATTTCAGTCCCTGCCCGCGTTCGGGGTGGCTTCCCATGTGCAGCACCAGGAAATCCGCTCCCAGGCGGGCAGCCGACCGGTATTCGGCGCGCAGCGTGGCGATCGACCGCGCCCGCACCTCATCGTGCCGCGAGGCCAGGTTGAGCAGATACCGGGTGTGGGCGACGATCGGCGGCGAGCCGCGTCGGCAGCGTTCCTCGCGAAAGGCCGCCAGCCAGTCGTCTGACCAGACCGCGACCTCCCAGGAGCGGGGACTGCCCAGAAACATCTGGAACGCGGTACACCCACGCTCGTCGAAGCGGCGAAACAAGCGAGCCGGGCCGCCGGCGATCGACAGATGAAAGCCGACCCGCAGACTGTTGGGCCAGTCGACTGACGCGGGAACACGGACCGCAGGTTCGGACACGTGCGTGGGGCCCTGCTTGATGGCGGAAATCCGAAGAGGGGGGGGCAGCGACCCTGTGGCTTCCGGGGAAGGCCGGGGAAAGGGAGAAGGCCGGGGGGAATGCGCTCCCACCGCCTTTGGCGCCCCCATGCCCTAACTCAGGGGTTCCGGGGCGGGTTCCCGGAGAAGCCCGGAGCGGGAGCCGTGGCGGAGGCCGGAGCAGAAGCCCCCCCGCCCAGCCCGCCGTTCTCCACCACCGGAGGAATGGGGATATAGGGCAGAGAAGCAGGAGGAACGTCGGACACGCACCGGAACCCGACGGTCGTACTGCGATAGAAGGGCGACCGGTGCACATCCCGGGCGCTGACGCGGCAGCCCCGGGACTCGTCGTCCCAGGACCCGCCCCGGATGATGGGCTGCCCATACCGACCGCCAAACGGCTTCCCATCTCGGGCATCCGGTTCGTAGGCGGTGGCCGTCCATTCAGCTACGTTGCCAGCCATGTCCAGGGCTCCCCAGGGCGAGGCCCCTCCTGGGAAAGCTCCGACGCGCACGGGGTAGTCTCCGACATTGCACAGATCGGGGCTGAAGTTGTTCCCCCAGGGGTAGTCCAATCCCCGGCCGCCCCCGGCGGCGATCTCCCATTCGTCCTCGGTGGGAAGGCGCTTCCCGGCCCAGGCCGCGTAAGCGGCGGCGTCGAACCAGTCGACTAGGACGACGGGGTGGTCTTCCATTTTGGCGGGAGGCTTGCCGCCGAGCCAACTGAATCGGAGAGCCCAAGCATACGTATGGAAGGGGGTGTGGTCCTTGTTCGGGGGTTCGGCGGGATGGCAGCGGCGATGCCCGGTCTTCCGCGTCTCGTCGAGGAACCGCTGGTACTGGGCACAGGTCACCTCATGGGTATCGATCCAAAAGCCGGCGGTCTTGACGCGCCGCATGGGACGCTCGTCGGGGTTGCCCCGATCGCTGCCGAGCAGGTAGGTTCCGGCCGGGACCCGAACCATGGACTGATCGAGGCGAGCAGCCAACGCCGTGGTCGGGTTGGGTTCCGGAATGGCGGGCGCCGCTGGCGAGCCCCCCCTCCCGGCCGACTCGGGGAGGGGAACGAGCTCGACGCTGAGCTTGAGCGGTTGTCCCGCCACGACCGAAAAGGTCAACCGGAACGGGGAATACCCCGGCGCAGCGGCTTCCAGGCGATGTTCCCCAACGGGGAGTTCAAGCGCGAGGCGCGGTCCGGCTCCCCGCGGCAGGCCATCGATGGCCACCGCAGCGGTCGACGGAGAGATGAGGATTTCGACTGGCCCCTGGAGCGGGGCGGCGACCATCTGCAGGGGCTTGCCGTCGAACGGGCAGAAATTCACCCCATCGTCGAACGATTTTCTACAGGTCGGACATTCCTTCAGAGCGTAGGCAGGAAGGAGCATCGCCCATAGAATCAGCAATCCAAGGCAGCAGCGGCTGTTCACCGGCATCCCCTCCTCATCGAGGGCCCACCTCAAAGCGGGCACAGGCCAACATAGCACAAGCATCCAATCATCTCAACCACTGGTTCCTTTGGGGGCTTCCGGCATGTACCGGCAGCGGAAGAATGAACCCCCGCGTGGCCCGTTGTCGTGAGGGCCCCGTTCGAGGGCCATGGATACCACGACAAGCGTTGGGATCGTTTTGCTCAGGCCGATCTCCAGGTGTTCCCCGCGCCCGTCTCTGGAGATCGGCTAGACACCAGGAACCCTAGGTGGTACAGTGGTCACCAACCCACCTTGTCTGCCACCGCCGCCCGAGCGGGGTACCGACTTTCCTTCCGAGGAGCGCCGTTCGAATGGAGCAACCGCGTGGCGCCCTAGCCGCCTGGCTGGTCTTCCTGATCGTTCCGCTGGCGATCACCGGGATGAGCCTGGCCAAAGGCCACGAATGGCGGCAACGGGCCGCCCGACAGGATTTGCGCTTCCAGCTCCGCCAGGAAGCCCGACGCCTCCTTGCCCGGGCCGACCCGCCCGCTCTCATCCTGGAGCATTTCGCCCGCAGGGTCACCCCTGGAATGTGGCCCGCCGAGCTGATCCTGACCGCTCCCGGCCCCTCCACCGGCACCGCCCCCACCTCTCTGCTCCCCCTTCTCACCTTTTTCACCGGAGGACAGGTGTTGGAAGGGACGTCTCGCGAGGAATTGCGTCAGCTTCTGGGGTGGGAAACCAATCTGGAAAACCTGCGAGACCAACCGAACCATCCTCTTCCGGTGCGCTGGGGTCGGTATCCGGCTTGGCTCATCTGGGAGCGGGTCACGCCTCCTGGCGTCGCGGCCACCCCTTCCCTCAGGCTCAGCCTGTACCGGGCCCCGGACGCATTCTGGCGGGTCAGCCAGGTCATGAGATTGGCGAATCTTCCATCCGGGTGGGCGGCAGCCGCGGTGGATCGTCGAACCCGCCGCTGGACCTCGCGACATCAACCAGACCTGGACAGGGTCAGGGAAGCCTTGCGCCGCAGTCGCCCTCCGGTGGCCCGTCAAAGGACCAGCCAGCATCACCCTCGCCGTTCGCTGGCAACGGCAGGACCGTCATCCAACCTCTCCTCACCAGGTCCCGCCATTTTAGGGAATCTCCCATCCCTGCGCGGCTCCCCAGGTGCCACGGCTCATCCAGAACCCGACGAAGGCCAGGAGACGGTACTCACGCATCTCGAGGAAGCCGGCGGGGACGTGGCCCTGATCCTCGAAGCCCCCGTGCCAGGCTGGCCTTCGGACCGGTTCCAGTGGTGGCTGTGGTCGGGGTTGGCCGGCCTCACCCTGGGGCTTTCCCTGGCCTGGAGATCTCTGACCCAGGTCTGGAGCAGCGCTCCCCTGCGCACCAAGTTCCTTGGGATCTTCGGCTACGCCGTGGGACTTCCCCTCCTGGGGGTGGCGGTCCTGGCGCAGGGCATGCTGGCCGACCGCCGTGAAACCCGGATCCAGGAAACGTTTCTCGCCGCCCGGGAAGCCCTGTTGGCCTTTGACGATGGCTTCCGGGTGGAAGAGGCCGAGACCGCCCGGCGGTTCCGTCAGGTGCTCAAGCTGCCCGCCCTGGCCACCGGAAATCTTCCCGCCGTGACCAGGCGCCTGCGCTGGCTGATGGATGAAGGATGGATCGACCGTGCGGAAGTCCGCTCCTGGGAGACCACGCCTCTGATCAACCTGGAGCGGGGTCGGCCCGATCCCGGGTTCGGCATCTTCACCGAAATGATGAGCCGCAATGCCATTCAGGCCTTCGTCGGCCCTGGCCGGACGAGGTTCGCCCATGAATCGATGGTCCATTTCATGGCCAATGCCGTGCTCGAAACCCCGGAATTGGGGTTCGTCGAGATCACCCGCAAGCCCGAGAAACTGCAGCTGTTCCGATTCGGGCCCAGCTTGTTCTACTGGTTCTGGACCCTCCAACGCGACCTCAAGAGCCCCTGGGCCTTCCTCAGTCTCACCCGGAGCCACCACCAGGCAGCCCGACGATATCTCGAACGCCACCTTCTTCGGAACCGGCCGTTCCGCCTGGTGGCCTGGGACCGCCAGACCGGTCGGTGGCTGCCCGATATCCGGTCGCCGGAAGGGTTGACCGCCCTGATCTCAGGCCTGGCCCGCACCGGTGAAGACCAGGTGGCCCGTCTCGCGATCCGGGGAAGGCCGTTCCTCGCCTTTGCCATGCCCGGGCATCGTCTCGCCCGATTCGACCTGCTCGCCCTGACCGCCGAGGATGATATCCTGCGAGAACCCCGTCGGGTCATGGAAGCGGTTGCCGGGGGAGTAGGGATCGCCTTGCTGGCTGGAGTGTTGTGCGCCCTTCTGCTGGCCGATTCCCTGCTGGTTCCCCTGGAGAACCTCGGCCAGGGGGTGCGCGCCCTGAGCCGCCGAGATTCAGAGCACCGCATTCCCGTCCGTTCCGCGGACGAAATGGGCCATCTAGCCGGGGCCTTCAACCACATGCTGGAAACCGTCGGCGAGATCGACCTCGCCAAGGTCGTGCAAGACTGCCTGGTGCCGGCGACCCCCCCATCACCGGCCGGGTATCGCACCGACCTCCGAATGGCCCGGGTCATGTCGATCGGTGGGGTCTACTTCGACCATCTTGCCCTGTCTGACGGGCGACAGATCATATTAACGGGGGATGTAGCAGGACATGGGGTCGGGGCTGGGCTGGTCATGGCCATGGCCAAGGCCGTGGTCTTCCAGCATTTTGCGTCACAGGGAGGACCGGAATCCCTCCTGCCGCGCCTCGGCACCACCCTCCGGGATCTCATTCCCACCCGGCGGATGATGTCGATGTGTCTGCTCTGCCTCGATTCCCTCGCCCACACCCTGCAATTCTGGCTGGCTGGCCACACGGCGCCCCTGCTCTGGCGAAACTCAACCCGACAGATCGAAACCCATCGGCAACCCAGCCATCCCCTCGGGTTCCGCAAACAACGGATCAGTCAGGGGCCTCCCATGCACCTGGAACCGGGAGACCTGCTCCTGGTGTTTTCGGACGAGATCTTCCAGTGTTTCGGCGCAGGCTCCCCCTCTCTTGCGGAGCGCCTGGCCGCCCTTGCTCCCGGGGGCCCCACCACGGTCGTTCAGGGTATGGCGGAGGCCGTCGATGCCGTTCCCCCCGAACGGCGCGATCGGGACGATTGGGCCATCCTGGCCCTGCAACGTCTGGAGGCCTCCCGATGAGCGCCACCACCCCGCGGGAACGATTCCTCCGGTTCGCCGGGTGGCTCGTGCTGGGCGCCTTGCCCATCCTGGTCCCCCTGGTGACCCTGGAGCGGTACCTGGCCGCCCGACAGGAGGAGCAGCTCACCGCCCTCGGGAAGCGGCTGGAACAGGACCTGTCCCTCTTTCGCCTGGAGATGGAGCCCCGCGAAGTGTTCCTGCGCGGGTTCACCCGATTGTTCCGGAGATTGGCCCGGGCAGGATTCACCTCGATGGCCGTCACCACGGCTCCCGAAATGATTTCCAGAAAGTTGGGCGCCCAGACCGTCGCTTTTTCTCCAGATGGCCGAGGGCACCCCCTGCCCTGGAGCCACCCCGTGGCCCGCTTCGTCGTGGAACGCCTCTGGGAGGATCTTTTAGCCCGCACGTATCACCCCCAACGGGACAAAATGTATCGAACCCTCCTCGGGCCCCGGTTTCTGATCTGGGATGTGTGGTCCCGCGCCGGCTACCCCCTCGATATCGGTACGGGAAAAGGCGAAGGGTATATGATCTGGCGGAGGAATGGTCCTCGGAGTGGGCTGCTCAGCTTCTTTCCCGCCCGGCCGCCCGCGTTCGACATGGTGTCCGATGCCCTGCCCCATCTGCCCCAGCCCGGGTTCTGGGCGGCCTTCGACCCCGCCCACCGACGGATCGTGCAACGAGGCCTCCCCCCGAGAGAATGGCGCCAAGGAGTTCAGCAAGCCATTCTCCGCAAAATGGAGGGGTTCGCGGGCCCCACCCACCTATTCCGCTTGCAACGCCACCCAGAGGGGTTCTGGATGGTCCGGGCTCTTCCCTGGAAAGAGGCCGATCACGGCCCCTGGCGGCGGGCCTTGTGGTGGATGGCCCTCCTTCTCCCCCCTCTGATCTTCCGCACTTGGTATGCTCCCTCGCGCCTTCCTCTCGAGCGTCTGTCGATCGTGCCTCGCACGATCCTGTTGTTCGGAATGACCGTGCTGATGCCCGCCTCACTCTTGCTCGGAATGGGTCTGGCTTCGTTCCGCGAACGGGCACTGACCCTCGAGCGGCAAGCCTTCGACCAAGGGGTCGCCCGCCTTCGCGCCCTGGACCAAGGGTATCAGCGATTCCTCGACCGCCTGCTGGCCTTCGATCGCCGGATTCGCGACCATCCCGTCGTCAGCGGCCCCGATGGCAAGCGGGTCACCCGGCTGGCCAACCGTTTCCGCGACCGTGAATTCGCCAGCCGATTCGAAACTCGCAACGCCCAGGGCGAATTCATCGGGCGGATGCAGACGACCGAAACGACCACTCTGTATCTCACCACGATGTTCGCGAAAGAGGTCCTGCGGCGGTTCCTCGGTTCGGTCATCCCTTATGAGGACCAGGCCTCCGAGACTTTTTCCCGGCAGGTTCTGCAAAGCGCCCTGATCGGGTTCGCCGGCATCTTCGACCAGCCCGATACCCTGTTGTCGATGGATTTCGACCGACAAAACTCCATCTGGTATTACGACATCCGGTCGCCTACCGCTGACCGGCCGATGGCCTACCTGTTGATCATTCACCAAACCTACAGTCTGCATGAGACCTTTTTGAAAACGGCGTTAGGCAGCGAGACCCATGCCTTCCAGGACCGGCACCGCCGTTGGTTCCCCGGGAAACCGCCGCACCCCGTCTTGGCAGTTCTGGCCGCGGAAAGCCTGTATGGGCGCCGCACGGCGCGCCGAGTCATCGCCTTGCCCGACGGACGTCCCGGGCTGGCCATCGCCTACCCCAGCAGCCAGTTGGGAGGGTATGTCTTCACCACGGTGGCCGATCTGTCGGGCCTTGCCCAAGGAGAGCGCCAGTTGCGCCGGCTGCTCGCCGCCAGTCTTTCGCTATTAGCCCTCCTGGCCGTAACCTATGCCTCGTTCCTTGCCGAGGGGCTGATCAGGCCGGTGCAGGAACTGGCCGGCGCGGTCGCCGCCCTGGAGCGGCGCGACTTCACCCATCGCCTGTCGGTGCGAGGGGAGGACGAGTTCGGCACCCTGGCCCGCGCCTTCAACCGCCTGATCGAGGATTTCGGCGACCTCGATTTCGCCCGCGAGGTCCAGCGCAATCTGCTGCCGGCCCGCCCCCCCACGCTGCCAAACTATGCCATGCAGGTGTTCACCCGTAGCGCCACCGATCTGGGCGGCGATTACTGCGACACCCTGATGACCGCCGACGGGCGGGTGTTGCTGATCACGGGCGATGTGACCGGGCACGGCATCAGCTCCGCCCTGGTCGCCACCATGGCAAAGACCACTGCGGTCCTGGCCGCCCACGAGGGCTGGTCCATCCCCCGCCTGTTGGAAAGCCTGAACCGCCTCCTGTTCCAAGTCTTCCAGCGCAAGAAGATGATGACCATGGTGGTGGCCTACCTCGACCCCCGGGCCCACACCCTCGAATGGGCCTGTGTCGGTCACCCCTTTCCCGTGGTTCGACAAGCTGACGGACGGGTGTCCGCCTTGTCCATGATCGCGTATCCCCTCGGAGCCAGGAAGACGGCGATCTATAAGACCCAGATGCACCCGCTACAACCGGGCGATCTGGTGATGTTCTACTCTGACGGGGTCGTCGAGGCCCAGACCCCCGGCGGCGAACTGTTCGGCTATCGGCGACTGGGGAAGCTGATCTCAGGCCTGCCCGCCGCGGAGGCCACCTCACCCGACCGGGTGGCGGACATCCTGGTAACCACGCTAGAGGCCTTCACCGCCCAAGGGGTACCCACGGACGACGTCACCTTCCTGCTGCTGGCCCGTCAGGCCTGAGCCGCCACCGGCGAGCTCGGGTGGCCGGACCGTGGGCAGGAGCGGATCAGCGCGGCGGGGGCTCCTTGCGGGCCAACAGGCCATGGAAGACCTTGATCAGGCGATTGGCTTCCAGCAGGAGGCGGGCATCGGGCTTCTCGGTGAGAACCCCGACGGCATTGAGGGTGGTGAGCAGGGCCCGATCGGACCTTCCCCCAAAGTGTTCACCCACGGCCAGGATGAGCGTGGTGAAGGGATCGACGGGCCCCAGGCCGGCCGCCGCCCGCGCGAGCGGGATCGCTTCTCCGACGACACCGGCCAGGAAAAGGGAGCGGGCCAGCCGCTGCATGATCGCAGGGTTCTTGGGCACCAAGACGGACAGCCGCTTGAGGGTCTCGGCCGCTTCCTTCCATCGGTTCTCGGCCTCGAACGCGTCGGCCAGCAGAAGGTAGGCCTGGGGCAGCTTGGGATACAGCCGGAGGGTCATCTGCAGCGAATGGATGGCCTTGGGCCAGGCCCGCATCCGATGGTAGATCTGCCCGAGCGCATAGTGGGCTTTCAGCAGGTTGGGGCTGATGGCCAGCGCCCGCAGGAATTGCACTTCGGCGGCCTCCAAGGCCCCCTCACGGAACAGGACCTCCCCGAGAGCGATCAGTGCCGGGTGCAACTGGGGTGCGGCCTGCAGAACCATCTCGAGCGCATGCCGGGCCTCGGCCAGGCGGTTGGCCTTGAGGTCTTCCTGTGCGGTGGTCCAGAGCGCGCGGATCTTGGGATCGGCGATGGTGCCCCCCGACTCGGCATGCTGACGCCGGCGGGCTTCGACCGCGGTGCGCAGGAGGCGATCGAATGTCTCGAGCAGTTTCCCGCCCCGGGCGGAAACCGAGGCGAAGATTTCCCCCAGACAATAGAGGCCGCTGACGATTTTCTCCTGATGCCCCGAGGTGATCAGGCCGTACAGCGCTTCGAGGACATCGCCGAACCCCCACTCCCACAGGAAACGGATGGCATTGGCCCGGATCCGGTTGGTGGAGGAATGGATGAACCCGCGGAGAGAAGCTACCGCTCCGGGATGCGGGCTGGCAGGCTTGAGCTTCTGGAGGGCTTCGATGACGTTGCCGACCACCCGCTCGTCCTGGTCCTTCAGGAAGGGGAGAAGGGCCGTGAAATGCTCGGTCCGGCCGAACTTGCCGATCACGGTGGCGAGGTGGCTGCGGATGTTGGCAGCCGGTTCGACCGGCAAGCGCTGCAACAAGTGGGGAACGGCTTCGCCCTGGAGCAGCTCCCCCAGGCTGATCACCACCTGTTGCCGCACCTCGGCCACCGGATCCTCCAGGAGCGGCAGCAGGAAGGCCGCCCCTTCCTTCTTCTGGAACTTGCGCAACGCCACCACCGCATGGCGCCGCAGGTCGGGGTCGCTGTCCTTGAGCGAGTCGACGACGGTGTTGAAAAACGTCTCCATCTGGATC
>CALLCO010000014.1 GCA_937998695.1 Candidatus Ozemibacteraceae bacterium | reverse complement strand
AGGCCGCGCAAGTTCCTGTTTCGCAGGATTGTACGTCAGAGGGGGTGAGGCGGTTGTCCAGAACGCCGGCCGAGGAGGCATCGTCGCGAACGGGCAGGCGGAGAACTCAGGCCGTAAGCTGGGAGGTGGAATCCGGTTCAGGCGCCGGCGGGCTGGCTGGCGGGGGGTTGAACGAATACGGCCTTTCTCAGGACGAGCTTCTGGTCGTCGGCGGTGATGATGATGGCCTCGATCTCGTGATTTCCGGGTTCCCGGAGGATTCCCTGCGCTTCGAAGCTATTGGAAGCAAAGGGTTTATGGTTGTCGGTCCACAGAATGCTCGCCCCGTCGCGAAGGCGCGGGGGCATCTGCACGCTGAGGCTGACCCACATCGGGGCAGCGCCAACGCTGTCGCCGTGAACCTGGATCCAGGCGGGGACCGGCGTAGGGTCCATCAGTTCGCGGCGAATCGGAGAGCGATCTTCCTGCAACGGGGCGATTCGGAGGACCGGGGGGATGGCGGGACTGTCGCTGCCGGCGTCATAGGGCTGGCGGACGGGTCGCTTCGGGGTGGCGGTTCGAGGGCTTGTGACGGAGGCCGGGGCTGCAGGCCGGGGGGTTGTCTGGGCCGGGGCCACGCGCACCGGAGTATTCGGCAGCGGCACCGGCTGATCGGTGCCCCGGGCGGGGATCTTGTCGGGGGGCGGGCTGAAGACCACGTCCCGGGTCGGGGGAGCCGGCTGGCGATCCGTTCGGGCGGCGGCGTCGGCGACAGCGGGGGAGGGTCTGGGGGGTGAAGTCCGCGGCGCGGCGGCGACCGGTCCGGTCGGGGCCACATCGTCCATGACCATGGCACCGAGTTCCGGAGGCGTTTTGGGGTTAACCCCGATTTCGGCGGCGAACAGGGCGGCGGCCACCTGCGGCCGGCGCTCGTGGCCCAGACCTTTGACCATCTTGGCGACCACCTGGAAGCGGTTGCGGCGGTACCAATCCACGGCCTGCATGCTCTCGTCGCGGCAGACCTTGAAGTCGTTCTCCCCGAAGAAGATGCCGACCTTCATGGTCCGGTAGCGCGGCACGCGGGCCGGATCCAGCATCGAGGAACTGAAGTTGGAGCCCCGCACCGCCAGGGTGGTGAATCGTTCGGGATACTTGTTGACCAGGTAGTGAGCCATGTATCCGCCGGACGAGAAGCTGGTGGCCAGGACGCGGTTGGGATCGGCGTTGGTGCGGCGGTAGACCTCGTCCATGATGGCCAGCACGGCGCGTTCATCCTGCTGGACATAGGGCAGGGTGGGGTCTCGCAGGGGGAACTGCATGGTCAGGCTGTCGCAGGTCCGCAGTTCCGGGGCGATGACGATGAAACCGTAGCGGTCGGCCTCCTCCTGCCACTCGCGGACCTGGGGGTGGGCATCGTCGTAGGGACGCAGGCCATGGAAGGTGACCACCAAGGGCCAGCGGGTGTGATCCTCGCGGCGCCCCTTGTTCTTGACATAGTCCTCGGGCAGATACAGGTAATAGGGCGTGCGGGTTTCCGGCTCGACCTCGCGGGTGCAGAGGCCCTTGCCTGGCTTCTGGGGGACCGCGCAGCCGCACACGGCGTTAAGCATCAGGGCGACAAAGACAGCAAGCAGAGAACGACCGGCATGCTCAGGCAGACGCACGCACACCCCACCCATCACGACCTCCTGAAGCGTCAAGTCGGGCATTCTAGCCGATGGCCGGCCGCAACCAAACCGGCAAGCCGGTTCACAGGCGCGCCCCGCGCCCGGGCGCCCCGCCCCGCGAGCCGGGCCGCAGGCCTCAGAGAGTTTATCGAGCGGGCGGGTTCCCGCCCATGAGCGAAACAGGGCCTGCAGGACGGCCGACGGGCCGGAGCTACATTTCAAAGCCGATGCGCTCGCGGTAGGTGCGGGAGAACAGCCCCAGAATCCGCCCGATGACGCAGGCGAAATACAGGGCCACTCCGATCAGGACGGACCAGGCGCCCAGTCCGGCCAGCATGGTCAGGATCGTCCCGCTGAGGGATGCGTCCGGAGCCGGCCGGGAGGCTTTCAGGATCATGGGCATGGCCCAGTTCAGCACCGCGGCCATGGCCCCGATGTAGATCGCCAGGTAGATGATGCTGATCAGGAAGAGGAAGATGTAGTGTCCGATGGTCCGGACGATGGCGGCCCCGAACCTGGCCGGGTTCAGTCCGTCCCAGGTGTTGGCGCTGGCCATCCCGATCATGTTCATCGGCACGCTGAAGGTCAGCAGCACCAGGACGACGATGCTGACCGGGTTCATGAGTCCGGCGACCAGATCGTCGGCCCCCGCGGGGATGTGTCCGGTGGCGAAGAAAACAAGGACGATGATGACCAGGGCGTAGAAACCGAGAAGGGCGGCGTATCCGGCCAGGGCGGCACCGAGGCTGATGGGGTTCCAGGTGAGTTCCGGGGCGGTGTCGGAGCCGGCCGTGGTGGCCCGGGTGCTGTCGATGAGCATGTAGTAGGCGATGGCCCCGAAGTAGACCCCCTCGGCGATGAACATGATCGTCAGGACCACCGCCACCCACCCGAAATCGGTTTTCTCGGCGACGGCCTCGTTGGCCCCGGCCGCGCCGGTGAACAGCAGGATGGCGGTCATGGGCACGGCGACGACGGCCAGAGCGATGACCATGGCCGCGCCGATCGAGGGGAGGGCTGTAACCGGGTAACCAATAGCCTTGGTGAAGCCGGTGTAGAAGGTTTCCGGCTGACGGGCAGGCTCGAAGTCCGTGGTGTAGCTGGTTCGTTCCCGGGCCTCAAGAGTAACCCCGGGGATGGCCGCCCCGCAGTACTTGCAGATGAGTTCGCAGTAGATGTCGGGGCTGAAGGTCGTCTGGCCACAGCCCGGGCACACGCGCTGACAGGGATCCTTCCTGGCGGCGGTCTCCTGGAGGGCACTGCGGGCGGCGGCCTCGGCCGCCTGAGCCTCC
>CALLCO010000013.1 GCA_937998695.1 Candidatus Ozemibacteraceae bacterium | reverse complement strand
AAAGATGCCGATACGGTGAATCGGTTTGTCTGTCACCTCAAGGAGCAGGGGGGAACCCCCCAACAGGTTCGTCGGGTGGCATGCGACATGTCCGGGGCCTTTATCAAGGGGGTCCAGGGGCATCTCCCGAATGCGGAGATCCCCTCGCCGTCGATGCCCCACGACCCCGATCTGCGCGCTCGATCGTGACCGTGGACGAGTCCTCGGTCACGATCGAACGTGCCGGTCGATCGACCGAACGGCGTTGGTAATTGGGGCCACTGCGATCAGGAACAGGCAACGTCAACGGTGACGGTTTGCCAGGGTTCTGCCGGATGCTCGCCTTCAGAGAGCCGCGGACGAACCCACCAACTCACCCGTGACGTTGAATCAGATCAGATACCGGCGCAGACAACGGCTTTCGCAGGCTTTCTCGGGGGCTCCCTTGATCCCTCCCTCCGAGAAGGGGATGTCGAGGATCGACAGCGGGGTCTTGATCGGGGTCTTGATCTGAACCCAGCCGGGCGGGTCGTGACGGGGATCGAGGGTCAGGTAGCCCAGGCGTGCCAATCCCTGGATGATCTTTAAAACAGCGGTTTCCTCATAGCCGACGCGACGACTGAAGGTGGGCAGGTCGAGCGGGACCTTGGGGGTGATTTTGTCCTCTTTCTCGAAATCGATCTCGACGAGTTTCTTGAAGATGGGCCAGGCGGTAGGGCCCAGCGCCGCATTGAGGTGCCCGGGAAGCCCCGAGAAATCGAGCCACTTGGGAAACTTGACGCACATCTTCGGCCCTTGGGTGGTCGGGTCGGTGGCCACGGCCGCGGCCTTGTTCATGAACGCGTCGATGGTGGCTTCGGCGATCCGCCAGTCGGAGCCGACCTTCGTCCCCTTCAGGGTGCCGTTGCGCAACCATCGCCGGATCACCTCGGGATTCATGTGCAGGATCTCGGCGGTCTCTTGGACCGTCAGCAATCGACGTGGTTGTCCCATCTCATATCTCCATGGTGCAAATACGATCATTCTACACCTTGGGTGCGGGAAGGACTACCCTTCGATGTGGTGGGGGCCCGAAAAGAAAGGGGGAAATGGCAGGAAAGGGCGTGGTGTGATAGAATGATGGCGATGGAACGAGCAACCGACATTCCGACTTCTCCAAGGCTGGTTCGGGAGCACCGGACCCTGGGCGGGCTGATTGGCTTGTACTGCATGGATAAACATGGTGGTGGCGCCGACCTGTGCCCGGCCTGCCGAGAGCTGGTGGACTATGCGCGGGCCCGGTTGGCGCGGTGTCCCTTCGGACGACGGAAGCCCACCTGTTCCCGCTGCCCGATCCATTGTTACCAGTCGGCCATGCGCGAGCGGATCCGTGATGTGATGCGGGTGGCGGGGCGCCGTCTGCTCTTGGCCCGTCCCTTGCTGGCCCTCGGCCATCTCCTCGACGCCCTGCGGCCCTGCCCCGATCGCCGCCCCCTGAAGCGGTGAGCCAGATCGAGCTCCTGTTTCGGCGTGACCGTGGCCTCACCCTTTCCTCAATCGGTGAGGGGTGACATGGCCGGCCGAGCGGTCCCATGGCCGTCTTGGTGGCTCCTGGTCCTGTTCCTCATTCCCTGGGGAATCAGCCTGGCGATCCTGGAGGAGCGGCATGAGGCCACCGTGCGCCAGCGCCGGATGGACCTGACCGAAGATCTCCGGCAGGTCGTGGGGCATCTGCGCCGGCTGGCCGATCCGCCGGCCGCCCTGACCGAGCAGATCGAACGCTATCGACGGGCCCTGCGCTGGGATGTCCGGTCGGCCTCACGTCTGGCTCGCCGCCTGCAACCGGTCGCCCGCCTATTCTTCTCGACTTCCAGGGACGCCGGCAACCCCTGCCGGGCATGACCCAGGGGGCTGGTGACCGTCTCGGAGGATGTCTGGCGGGCCGTGCAGGGGAACGAACCTCCGTCGCCCCGCGAGGAGCGGGGACTGGTCTCGCTTTTCGGGACTGCCCGGGTCCTCGCGCCCCTGCGGCAGGGGAAGGGAAGTCTGGTCGATCTCACGCCGCTGGGGCAAGCCCGCCTGGCGGGAATGCTCCCCTGCCGCGTGGGTCGGCGGCGACAGGGCACGTTGCTGGTCATCGCGGACTACGACCGGATGCGCCCCGAAGTCTTGGCCGCCCAGGCGGTCGATCACCTCCACCGGTTGGCCGGGCCTGATTTCGGGTTCGGGGTCAGTGATCTGCTCGGGGAGTTCCCGACGTTGACCAGGGGGGAACACCCCATCGACCAGCAGAGCCGGTTAGCGACCGAACCGACGTTCGAGGCGGCGGGACGGCTGTTCCTGGCTGCCGATCCGCGTGGCCGATTCGTGCTCGGCGCTTCCTGCCCCCTGCCGCCGGTCAGGTCCTGGGTTGGGACGCGGTGGCAATGGGTGACCGCGGTGACCGTGGTTGTCTGGGGTCTATTGCTGGCCGCGGTTCGAAGGGGACTGGGAGTGGGGTGGTCCCTGCCGCGTCAGATCCTCGGTCTGTTCGGGCTGGCCGCCGGGGGCGGCGTGTGCCTGTTGCTCGGGCTGGCCGGGCAGGCCCTGGCGGGCCGGCAGGAAGCCGCCATCCGTGGCCGTCAGGCCCAGGCCGCGGCCATCTTGATGCATCTCGACGATGGCTTCCGGGCTTTCCGGGTGCAGTTGGAACGCCGGTTCCAGCGGTTTTCCGACCGCTTGCAGGGGCAGTCCCCGGCCGTGATGGCCCGCCTCTTGCGCCAGGGGTTTCCGGCGCGCTGGCGGGAGTGGTTCCATGTGATGCTGTTCGACCGGGAGGGCCGCTGGCTGTGCCATCTGCCTCCACCCACCCAATCCACCTTGCAGGTGTGTTTCGGCAAGGCGTTCGCCAACCTGTTCTCCACCATCGCCCGGGTGACCCTCAAGGTCTGGGACTGGCGGAAATCCCGGGTGGGCGCCCCCATGCCCGCCTGGCTGGACGACCAGCCCGCCACCATCCGCTACGGGGTGCGGAACATGCTGCGTGGGGAAGGCATCACCGATCTTGTGGTTCCACAAGGGACGATGGCCCGGTATGCCCGGATCATTCTCGACCAGGAAGGTCACCCCGTCTTCCTGCTGGTGGTTCTGGAGAAACTCGTTGACCAACGGCTGTATTTCCGGAACCGGCAACGGACCTGGCGATTTTCCGGAAGGGAAGGCGGCTTCCCCTTTCGGCTGCACAGTCTGGAAGCATCTTCCCGCCGCGCCCGGCCTCTGATGCCGGAAGTCCAGCGGTTGGTCGATCGGCTTTCTCAGACGGGGGGCAATCAGTTCGAACCGGTGCGGCATCGGGGGCGGGACTGGATGATGGTCGGCCGGCGGGGGGGCCCTGGCGGGAAACTTCCTCCTGCTGGGGTTTCCCCTGGACGAGATCCAGGCGGCCACCCGACGGTTGTGGCAGGGGTTTTCCCTGTTGGGGGCCTTCCTGCTCCTGTTGGCCGGCGCGTTGGGCCAGTTGTTCACCCGCGCCCTCCTGGACCCGCTCCGGGAGGTGCTGTCCGGTCTGCAGGAGCTGGCGGCTGGTCGCTACCGTGGTCGTCTCCGGCTGACCACCGGGGACGAATTCCAGGTCCTGGGCGATGGGATCGATGCCCTTCTCGATGAAATGCAGCAGGTGACCGAAGCGCAGGGCCTGCAGCGGCATTTGACCATGGGGGCGGGCGCCGTGCGGGGTTTAGGCTGGACCGGGGATGGGGTTGTGGCGACGGGCGAGGAGGGCACCCCGGCCATGGTCGACCTGTTTGCCCTGGCTGACGGCGGGCTGGCCTGGTGTGCCTGCGCCCTCCCCGTCCGTAGCCTGGCTGCCGCCCTGTTGCTGGCCGCCGTCAAAAGCCATGCCCGTCTACGTCTCGCCGAGCCGGGAGCCGATCCCGGCCAGGTGCGCGATGAACTTCGCGAGCGATTTTTCGCTGGCCCCTTCGCCGATGTCTGGCGTGACGGGAGTCGCCAGGGAGTGGCACTGGTGGGGATAGCCTCCGGGCACGAAAACCAGGTCAGGGTTGCCTGGGATGGGGGCGAGGTGGTGATCGACCTCGTCGGAGTCTCGGAAGAGAGAAGGACCGCCCGGACCGAACAGCCGTCGATCCCTGCAGATGGCGGGGGGACTGATGGCGCTTGGGGTTGGCTATCCCCTGGTCGGGGGTATGGTGGTGGGATGGCTGTTCCTAGTCCTGCAAGAGGGGCGGGTTGCCGAGGGATGCCGCCAGGCAGCCCAGGACCGACTGGCGGCGCTCGACGAGGGATTCCGGCGGGAGATCCGTGATCGGGAGATCCGCCTCCTGCGTCACCTGGGAAGCCCGCGCCGTGGATCCACCTCCCTGGCTGATCTTGAGGCACTCTGGACGGCTGATCTTGAGGCACTGCTAGCCGATGAGTTCTTCCTGTTCGGCGCGGATGGCCGCTCCCTCAGCACCCACCGCAACCGGTTCCGGCCGGGGGTGGCCAGGATGGGCACCCTGCCGTTGGCGGAACGGTGGCGGTGCGCCCGGTTCTGCCTGGAGCGGGGGTGGTATGCCGACCTCGACGAACTCGAGACGCTGTTCCCCGATCGGCCCCCTGGCCCCGTGCAAACCCCCTTATGGCGGGGGTTCCTGACGGAACGCGAGCGAACCTTCCTCGAGACGGTGGCCCGGCAGGCGATGAATGAATTCCAGGTGCGGCACGGCTTTCCGGCCCTGGCCGATGGCAAGGGCAGCGATCTCGTCGTGGCGGGGCTTCTGGAAGGTGGCCTGGGGGAGCAGGGGGCGGTGAATCTCGCCCGCGAGGGGGAGTTGAACTACAGTCGCGGCGCGCTGGGGGACGGGTATGCCTTTCCCGCCATCCTCCGGGGCGCCGATGGGCAGGCCACGGGGTTTGCCTTGATCACCCATAGTTACGGCAATCTGACCTGGCCCTATCTCGATCGTGTGTGCCGTCCCTCCGGAGATGGGGAGGGGTGGCGTCTGGTGGCCATCCCGTTTCCCGAGACCAAGGATCCGCCCGTGCCATCGGTGGACGCCGCCCTCCCCTTCCAAGACCTGGCCGGGCGGGCCCTGTTGCAGCCGGCTAACCCGGTGTCGATGCGTGTGGACGTGGACGGGGAAGCGTGGGATGCGGTGGCAAGGGTGTGTGCCCATATTCCCCAGACCATTCTCGTGGCCGCCACCCCGGTACGTCTGATCGAAGCCAGACTGCGGCCCACCCGGTGGCGCCTTGCCGCCCTGATCGGCCTGGTGACGTTGTTCGGGGCCGGCCTCGCCTGGGTGACGGTCACCCGTTTCCTCGCGCCCGTCCAGGAGGTGGGCCGTGGAGTGGAGGCGATGCGAGCCCGGGATTTTGCCTTGCGGCTCCCCGTGCCCGAACGAGGGGAACTGGCCGACCTCTACCAGGCGTTCAACCGAGCGATGGTGCATCTCGCCGACATGGAGCTGGCGGCCGTGGTGCAGGCCCGCCTCCTGCCGACGGCCCCTCTTCGGGCGGGGGGCATCGAAGTGATCCACCACTACCAGATGACGCAGGCCACCGGCGGGGATGTCCTCGAGCGATGCCTCCTGCCCGATGGCCGGATTCTGGTGGCCCTGGGGGATGTTTCGGGGCATGGCATTCCGGCGGCGTTGGTCACCGCTATGGCCAAGGCGGCGTTCGGCGTCCTCGGCCCGCGGCATCCGGATACCCCCGAAGAGATCCTGAGGGGCCTGAACCAGCTGTTCCTCGACCTGCTGGGACGGCAGCGGTTCATGACATGCCTTGTGGCCACCATTGAACCGACCTCAGGCCTGTGTCGATTGGCCAATGCGGGACAGTGTTTCCCGTTGCTGATCCGGCATGGGCAGGGCCCGACCTTTCTGCGCACCCTGTCCTACCCTCTCGGCGTGACCGAGCGGTGGCGGGCCGGTCGGCTCGATCTGGAGCTTGCCCCGGAGCGCGACCCGGTGACCGGAGAAGCCCGCCCCGCCACCCTGGTGTTCTTCACCGACGGGCTGGTGGAGGCGATCGGACCGGCCGGAGAGCAGGTCGGCTTCGACCGGCTGGCGGCTTTTGCCGCGCACGCTCTCGCCGCCGCCCCGCAGGACCCGGGGGGGGCGTTGTTCGCGGCGGTCAAAGCCTGGACCGACCCGGTGGCGTGGCCGGACGATGCCTCCGCGTTGATCATCCGGGTGGGGGCCGCCCCACGGCCGGAGGGGGGGGCCGACGACCGGGGAGTCCTCCTGACAGGCGTTACGGTTGGCCCAGTTCGCGGCGGTCGAGCACTTCATCCCACTTGGCGTCGCGGGCGAAAGCCAGCGCCTTGTAGAAGGCGTGGAACTTCTTGTACTCCTCGGCCGTCGGCCAGGCGACCGTCAGGGCGCCTGTCTCGCTGAGCTTGACCGCGGTGAGGGCCTCGAGCATTTCCCCGGCCAGCTGGGTGATCACCGGAGCGTTGGCGGCGTCTTTCAGCGTGGTGCCGCCGGCCCGGATCCTGATGGGGTTCGTGGGCCAGTTCCTGTGGGAGCAGGAGCAGGCCTGGTGGCTGCTGGCCATGGGGGCGTTGGCCGTCTGGGGATCGTGGTGCTTCCAGCATGGAGCGGTCGGCCGGTGGCCCCGCTTGGCGCTCGTTCTGTTCGCGGCGACTCTGATCAGGGAAGAACGGGCCGAGATCCTCCGTATCTTGGAGGGACCGTCCGGGTGGGGGCGGGCGACCCCCTGACCCGGCGTCGGCCGTGGGTGGAGCGGGCCCTGTTCAGTCTTTGCGGCCGGAGGTCTGTCCGGTGAGATGGTGAGGTGAGGCAGCCTTGCTGGGCAGGAATTTGGTGATGCGGATGAGCGTACCAAGCCCGGGCGCGGAAAGGATTTCGGCGGCGTCGGACAGGGTGCGGATGAGGCCGAGGCCTCGCCCGCGCAGGGCCATCGTCTCTCCCGATCGGGCGACGAGCTCCTGTTCTCTGGTGTAGAAGCCACAGCCGGAATCCTGGATCGTGACCACGAGCCGGTCGGGAAACAGCTGGTAGACGATCTCGAGTTCGAGCTCGGCGCCTGTCTCGGCGGCCATGCTGTGCTCGAGGGCGTTGGCGTACGCCTCCTCGACCGCCAGGGTGAGGTCGAACACCCGGTCCTCGTCGAACCCCATCGTGCGTGCGATCGACTCCGTGTTCAGGCGGACGACGCGATCGTAACGGGGGTTCTTGAAGCGGAAGCGAACCGACTTGACCGGGCTCGCGTTTTCTGCCATCATCTTCAGTGTACCCGATTCCATGACAGAACGCCACTCCTCCAAAGAGGTGGACAGGATCGGAGAGTCGCGGCCGGGATCTTCTCCCCGGATTCCCCGTTCACAAGGGTCGGGTCTGCGGTGGGAGCGCCCCTCTTTTCCGAAGCATTGGCAGCCTCCGGGAGTTAATGAGAAAATGGGCCCGGAGGAATCTTGGTGGAACAAAGCCGTCCGGCGCGCCCGGTGAGGGGAAGAACTGCCCTCGGCTGGCGATCACTCCCCGTCCGGCGATCACTCGCGGGGGACCGGGCCTGCAGTTCCCGATCGCCACGAAGTCGGAAGGGGGCCGTGGGCGCCAGGATGGCGCATCCTCCGCCAACTTGTCCGGGGATGGTGGCGGCCGCGCCGCCGTTCCGGGTAGCCCTGATCGGAGGGGTGTTCCTGCTGCTGGCCTGGATGGCCCACGCCGCAGCTCCCCTCGCCGTCGCCCCGGCCGAACCGCTCCGACCGGCCCGCCCCCTTCCCGTGATCATGGTGCCGCCTCCCGTGCCACCCCCTCCCTTCGACCGGAAAGCCTGCGAAGCGGCCATTCAGCGCGGTGATCCGGGGGCCCCCGTCCGGCTGGGCCATTTCCTGTTGCTCACCGACGAGAGCCCCTCCGGCAAAGTCGCGGCCCGGCACTGGTTCCAGGTTGGGGCCGACCGGGGCGATCCCGAGGCGGCCTATCGGTTGAGCGTGTGCCAAATCTTTGGGGTCGGTGGGGAAGGCGAGCTCCGCGATGGGCTGCGGCGGCTCGAGCAGGTGGCTTCGTCCGGTCACGCCGCTGCCCAGGTCCTCATGGGAGATATGCTGACCCGTGACTTCCTTACCCTGTCCATGGTGCGTCGGGCCCGGGACTGGTACCGGCGGGCCGCCGCCCAGGGGAATCCCGTGGCCATGCTGAGCCTGGCCCAGAGTATGATGAGCGGTCGCGGCGGTCTCACCCCCATGTTCGACCTTGCGCTGGTCCACGTGGAGGAAGCCGCCCGCCTGGGGTGGCCCGACGCCTGGTACTGGTTGGGGCTTTTCTACGACAAGGGCTGGGGCGGCCTGACCCCCGATCAGGCGGTGGCGCGACATTGCTACCGGATCGGCGCCGAACTCGGCAGCGGTCGGGCCTGGGGGGCCCTGGCGGGCCTGCTCGAAGAGACCGGGGCGGCGGCGGTCGATCGCACTGCGGTCATCTTCGCGTATGAGCAGGCGGCTCGTTGTCTTTCCCGGCGCTCGATCCAACAGGCCCCCCTGATCAGAGAGGCCTGGCGGCGGGCGGTTTGGTGGCGCCAGCAGGCGGGCCAACCGGTCCGCTGGCCACCGCTGCCCCCGCCCGACCTTCCCGATCAGCTCCTGGAGCCTATTCCGCCGCTCGCGAGTCCCTCGAGCCGGTAGGCCACGACCGTCTGGGTTTTCCCCTTCACCCGCGTGAAGGGAAGGCGGGATACCACCACCTTTCCTTCCAGGTGGTCGACGAGGTTTCCCGCCAGGACGATCCCGCTGCCCTCAACCGTGTGGGCGAGAGTGGCCAGGCGCGAAGCCAGATTGACGGTGTCGCCGATGACGGTGTAATCGAGCCGAAAATTGGCCGATCCCATCAGACCTGCAATCACCGGCCCGGCATTGAGACCGATCAGGGGCGGAGGAAATCCTTCAGCGAGCAGGTGCTCCCGCAGTCGCCAGGCGGCGAGACTCGCGGCCTGGGCTGCCGCCCCCGCTCCCCCCAGGGTGTCGTGATCGAAGACGACCAGGATCTTGTCGCCCATCACTTTGTTGATCTCTCCACCTGTCTCTTCGGCGACGGCGTGCAAGTGGACCCAATGCCGCTCCAACCCTGTGAACACGGCTTCGACCGGTGGTTCACCCTCTCCCTGGGATGGGCTGCCCATCTCCGAAAACAGGATGGTCATCTGGCGACTTTCCCCTTCGCGAGCCCGGCACCGGAACTCCTCGTCGGCCACCAACCGGCGTACGGTGGGGGAGACGAAGCGGCCCAGCACGTCCTTCTGGCGAATCCCTTCCCCCATGGCCTGGAAGGCCGTGGCCAGCGTGCCGAACTCGTCGCCGCGACCCGCGTCCGGCAGTTCCTCGACCGGGTGGCCGGGTCGAAACCTCTGGAGGGCTTGCAGGATCCGCCGCAACGGGGCCAGGAAGAACCAGGTGGCCATGAGGGCCAACCCCGTGGCCAGGATGAACCCGGCCAAGACCAAGGTCAGGAAGGCGCGGCGCACAGTGTGGGCAAGATTGCCCGCTTCCTCGGTACCGGCGAACAACAGGCCACTCAGAGATTGGCTGGGGAAGATCTCCATGGCCTCGTCTCCGGCCGGGCCCCGGTAGATTTCCCGCCGGATCTGCATTCCCTGCAAGGATCGGTCGACCAGGGCCTGCAGCCCGGGGTGACGATCATAGCCTGGGGGTTCACTCGGCGACGAGGGAACATCCCTCTGGATCAAAAAGGTGCGTCGCCCCGCCTCGCGCATCCAGTTCTTGGTTTCCCGTTCGATGAAGGCACTGCGGGCCATCTGCTCGTCGAACAGCCACGACAGCAGGAAGCGCGGGTCGAACCGATGGGGGACGAGGGTGCCCAGGACGTTGAGGCGGCCGACGTTCATCATCAGCTGGGTCTGCCGCTCGGGAAAGAACATCAGTCGGGTATAGATATCGCTGCCGAACATGTGGGCGAGGAGGCGGCGCAGGTCTTCGAACACGATTTCGTCGCGCACCCCGCCCAGATCGAGCCGCTCCGGGCCTGCCGGGTCGCCCGGGGGCGAAGCGGGCGAGGCGGGGGAGGCGGGCGAGGCGGGCGAGGCGGGGGCGGCGGGCGAGGCGGGGGAGGCGGGGGCGGCCAGGTTCGTCGCCGGGGCGGTGCCCCGCCGCTCCTGCTCCAGCCTCTGTCGGCGCCGCTCGAGCACTGCCCAGGCCTGGCGGGAGAACGGCGCCACCATGCGGACCAGATGGTCCCCGGCGGCCTCCTTGGGGCGCTCGGCTTCGGCAACGTTCCAGACCCGGCTCAGGTCCTGAGGGCCCACGGCGACCAGCACCCCGGTGTAATCCCGTCGGCCGACCCGCGTGCGGAGGTCGGGGGCGATTTCGAACAGGGAATCCGCCACCTGGCGTAACCGGCTCTCGGTCGGGGAGGCCAGTTCTCCTTCCAGGATGGCCAGGGTGTCGGGGTGCGCCGCCACCCGGCGCATGGCCTGGATCACTTTCCCCTGGTAACTCAGCAGCACCTGGTCGAGTGAGCGCAGCCGCTGGTGCAGTCGTTGGCCCGCTTCCTGCCGGGCTCGCTCCTCGAGTTCTGCGGCGGCGTTCTGCCCGATGGCGTAGAGGCCGGCCCCCGGCCCGATGACCACCGACAGGAAGGCGCCCGTCAGGATGACGCCCACCGACCACCGGATCGGTTCGCCGAACACCCGGTTCCGCAGGCGGAGCAGCGTTCCCACGACCGCCAGGACCAGGATCTGGATGCTGACCCAGGGATACCGCCGGGGCAACGATCCTGCGGTGATATCGCCCAGGGGGAGCGCCACCACCCATCGCAGGTCCTGGCCGGGTTCGGGCACGGGGGAAAACACCAGCAAATCGGCTTCCTGCAGGATCATCTCCCGTTCGGGGTGGGCGGCAAGCCGGGCGGGAAGGTCGGTCAGGACCGACCGGTGGCGGCGAAAGAAGAAGGAGCCGAGGAGGCGCCGTCCTCCACCGGGAAGAAACCCGATGCCGGTTTGGGGATCGCTCCATCTCGAGACCAGGAGCCGGGCGGCGTAATCACGGGGGAGGCGGGTCAGGTCGAAGGTGCAGACCATCAAGAGCCGGTGCTGGTCGGGATGGCTCGCAAATCGAGGCAGGGTGCTCCAGAACAATCCACGGCGCCCCTCCAGGGAGTTCATCACCGTCACCTGGCCGCCCGTCTCGCTCTGCAGGATGTCCGGGCCCACGGGAAACGTGAGCACGGTGCTCAAGCTGGCCAAGACGTGGCTGGCCAGATGAGGCGACAGATACATGCGAGGTATGGCGTCGAGGAAAGCGAGGGCGGGGGAGCCGGTGAATCCCATCCCGCCGTCATGGCTCAGGAGGGGCACTGGGCGCTCCCGAAAAACGTCAAATCCCGCGAGGAGGAGGTCGTGTCGGGGTAGCCGGCGGGCCAACCGTTGCCGGTGGAAGGCTCGCAGACGCCTGGCGGCTTGCTGGGGCGGCCGCCCCCGGATGAGGCGCCAGGCTTCTTTCAGGAACGCATCCAGGGTCAGGGCGATCTGGTGCCTGGCGGTGACGGTCTGCAGGTTGGTGGTGACGATGCGGCGGGCCCGGTCCAGGGCCTGGCTCTCCGCCCCCTGTCGGGCCAGGGACAAGGCGATCCGGTCGTTGACCACCCCCAGGACCAAGGGCAGGCCCACGAACAGGACCCCCAACCCTCGCAGGGTCCAGGACGACGGCGGCAAAGCCGCTTTCCCCATTCCGGCCTTGCCGCGAAGGGAAGGGCTGCCCAGGGCTTCCGGCCGATGGTCATCGCGGGCCTTCACCGGTCTTCCTCCGCGACGATCTCGAGAGCATTCGAAGCCAGAGGTGCAAAGGTCACTTCAGGACAGGCTTGGGCCACGAGGGGGGAAACGACGATCCGGGTGTGCTTCCCTTGCTTGGACGCGGCTTCCAACGCCTCGGCCCGCTGGCGGGGGGGGCCCAGGAGCGTGTGCTCCAGCTTGCCGGCCCGGCCGAACGTGCCGATCAGCACCTCTCCACGGTCGATGCCCACACCCATCTCGTAGATGAACTGCCCCTTCCCCTGCCGCTCTTCATTGATGCGGCGGTGTCGGCGGCGCATCTCGCGGGCGGCAGCCACCGCGCGGCGGGGACCGTCTTCCCCGTCTCGATCGTGGAAGACGGCCACGACGGCATCACCGATGAACAGTTCGACCGAGCCGCCGTGGGCCAGGATCCCCTCGACCATCTCCTGGTGATGGCGGTTGAGCATGGCCACGATGGCGGTGGGTGGGTGACGTTCGGACAGGGTCGTGAACTCGCGCAGATCGGCGACGAGCACAGTGGCCACCCGGCGCTGCGGGCGCAGAATCGCGGCATGGTCCCGGTTGGCCACCAGGGCCTCCACCTCCCCGGAAACGAACCGGCCTAGGTCGCGCCGCTCCCGGAGCCCCTGGAGCAACCGGTCGAACGCCGAGGACAGATCGCCCAACTCGTCGTCGCGGGCCAGCGTCACCCCGAGATCGAGATCCCCGCCGGCCACCCGCCGCAGACCGTGCTCCACCTCCCGCAGGGGGTCGAGCAGGTGGCTGGCCGTGGCCCGGCCGAGGAGGAGGACCAGCCCGAGAAACCCCAGGAGTGTCAAACCCAACAGGCGCAGACGGCTGTTCCGCCAGGTCTCCAGATCGTCCAGGGGGATGGCCGCTCCCAGCACGAATCCCTTGGCGTAGACGCAGGGCATCGCCAGCAGGGCGTGGTCTCCCGTGCGTTCCTCCTGGGTGGACCCTGCCCGGGCGGCCACCTGCATCAATTGCTCGAGGCGGCGTCCGGTTCGGCCGTGCCGGGTCGCCCCGGGCCCGGGATGGAGCAATCGGCAGCCGTCGGGGGTGCGCTCGCCGATGGCATACCAGCCCTCTCCCGCCAAGCCCAGGCGGGGCATGGCGATCTGCAGATACCGTTGATAGGCGATGGTTGCGTCGGAAAGGAAGACCAAGGCCCCCAGGAACCGCCCCCCCGCCGCCACGAAGTCATAGAACTGGAGGAAGGGCCGACGGATGGTCGGCATCAGGTCGGCTTGCTGGCGGTAACTCAGGAACAACCGGAAGGCGGCCGGATCGAGGGTATATCGCAGGAATTCGGAAAACATGACATCGGCCGCGGGCTGAGCCTTGACGGATACTGACCCCCGATCTCCGCTTCGGGATGGGCGGCCGGGGTGGCCTCGTTCGAAAGGCCCCGATCTGGCCGGAGGGCTCTTCTGATCGGTTGCCATGGTCCCCGTGGTGGTTGGCCTTGCCGGGAGGTCTGCACCAGCACTTCCCACGCGGGCGGCCCCTTCCTGGAGGAAGGGCCGCAGGACCAGGAGCAACGCCTCGCCGGTCCGCCGGTCGTCGGAATCTCCCACCACCACTTCCCCCTGGAGATCGGTATCCCCCCTATAGCGTAGGAGATACTCCAGAGACAGGCGCGGCTGCTGGCGGGCCAGGTGGGTCTGCGCCTGGCGGAATCCCTGAGATACTGCCACAGGGTTGTTGGACAGCATGTCCTTCACCCAACGGGGGGAGAAGACCAGTCGGCGGCATACCCGGGCGAAATGGTCGAAGACGCTGCTGACCCCTGTGTCCAGCTCCTCCAGGGCCGATAGGATTCGGTCGATTCGCTCCTGGGCTTGCCGTGCGGCCGACGTCTCGAGGTAATACAGCGCCGAAAAGCGCATGGCGGCGAGCGCCAACACCGCCAGCGACACCATGCAGGTCATCACCCATTGCCGCATGGACAGGGCGAACCCGGAAGCGGTGGTCAGGGATCGGACCAGCGGGAGAAGCCAGAGCCCGCCGCCAATCATCACCCACAGGAGCATCGCCGCGGTCGTCTCGGGGGCATCCCCACGGGGAATGCGGCTGAAGATCCACAGTTCATAGGGAACGTCAGGGGCGGGAAAAAACCGGATCGCCCAGTGCCCGGGCAGCAACCCGCTCACCTGCGCCGGGAGGGTGAGCCGGTCACGGGCCCGATACCGGTGGATCCGCTCCGCCAGGCGGACCAGCCCCCGTGTGGGCCGGTAGCCGGGGGGAAATTCCACGCGGCGGCGACGCTCTTCCCCGCGCTGGGGGATCAGGATCGGGACCATGCCAGGGTGCTGCCGGTGCACCTCCTGGAGGGCATGGTGCAGGGCGATGTCCCCCAGCACCAGATCGAACGGAAAGACGGCCAGGAAGGCCCCCAGCAACTGGCCCCGGGCCCCGGTGATGGCATCCCACAGGAAGATGGCTTCCCTTCCGAAGAAAAGACCCGGGGTCAGGCGCCCCCGGCGCTCCTGGGCGAACAGGTCCAGGGGGATGTGGGTGCCGAAGATCGCCTGGAACCGCTTGGTCAGCCGCTGGCCGGGAGCGGGCCGGGTATTCGCCGGTTGCGTGATCCAGCCGGTCAGCTCGGCCAGGATCCGGGCGCCTCGGGTTTCGAGACCGGGCCCCGCCATCGGGACAAATCCCCCCGACCGCTGGGGAGCGAACCCGTAGAGCAGCGTTCCCGCCGGCCGGTGGCTGGCCGGGAAGGCGGCTCGGAACCGCCTCGACAAATGTTCCGGAGTCAGAACCCAGTTCGGCTCGGTGATCCGCTGGAACCCTCTGTGGAAGCGTGCGACCATCGTCGCGAACTGCCCGTCCAGGGTCAGACCTGCCCGCAGTTCTTCATACAGACGCGTGGCTTCCCGTTCCCAGGCCTGCCGCCGCTGTTCCAGGGCGAATCCCCGGCGCAGGGCCCCATCCGCCCAGATGATCGCCAACGGCAAAACGGACAGCAGCGCCAAAAATAGCAGCTGTCCGGTGGACGTACGGGTTTTCTCCATCGGTTACCCCCTGGTTCTAGACCAGAAGGCACCCATTGTCAAAGGTCCCTCCGTTAGGGGGGTAAGGGGCGCCGAGAAGGTGGTGGCGGGGTGCCGCTCAGGCTCCCGAGGATGGGAGACCGCTCGACCCGTCAGGATGGGGATCGGTCAGGGCGAACAGGAACGACACCGGCAGCCACAACAGGAAGGTCAGCAGGAAGATGACGGCGCCCAGGGGCAGGATCTCGCTCCAGACCACTCCCGCCGCCGAGTGGAAGAGGTCCATCGGATTCCAGATCCAGGCCAGGGCGAGGACGAGGCCGGTGAAGAGGGAACTTACGACGAGGCCGATCTTGATGGTGCGGCCCAAGGATGAGGCGGAAGCCTGCCCGGGGGCGGGCATCGACCCCGCCCGCATCGCCTGCTGCCAGGCCGCGGAGCGGGCCTGGCGACCCTTCTGGAACAACGGAAAAAACGGATGGTGCATGGTTAGCGTCCTGCCTGCTCGTTCGCGCGAAACATCCATTCCCGCCCTGAGATGGCCCAGGCCTCCTCGCGGCTGACCCCCTGGGCGGTGAGGGCGCGCATGGCGCTCTCCGCCTGCCGGGCCGCCTCGTTGGCCCGCTGGATCAGGGTGCCGTCGGCCAGGAGATCCCGGTAGAAGTCGGGGTGCCGCTTGCGCCAGTGCGCCACGGCGAGCAGGGCCCGTCCCGACAACGACTGGTACTCCTCGGGGCTCAGCTCGGGGGCGATGAACTCACGGACGCTGCAGATGTGGTTTTCCATCGGTGACTCCTGGGTGGGGGTGGTCCTCTCACGGGGAATCGTGCTGAAAGCAAGAGGCGTGCCATTCGGGTCGACCGCTTGGTGTCGGCCTTTTCCCCAGGGTGTGCGAAACAGGGGATGAAAATCCGACAGGAGCCGCCGGATTTTCGGCCCTTGGGGAGAAATCAGGATCACCCCGCCGAGCCGGCCAGGAAGACTGTCAGGAAGGCCAGATTCGCGCAGATCACGATCAGGAGCAGTTGCCCCGCTTGCATCGGCAAAGGAGGGTGCGCCGGAACCGCGGTTGCCTTCCCGCTTCCAGCGGCTGTTTCCGCCCCTGCCACACGTTCCTACCCCGGGCAGGAGGAAGGGGGAGCGATCCTGTCGGGGTTCAGAAACGCTTGACGCGGCGATGACAATAGGGGGTTCCCCCCTTCTTGGCGTAATAATCCTGGTGGTAGTCCTCGGCTCTCCAGAACGGGCCGGCCGGCGTCAGCCGGGTCACCACCGGCAGGCCTTGGGCTTTCAGAAGCGCGATCAGCTTCTCGGCGACCGCCTTCTGCGCCTCGTCGAGGTAGAAGATCTCTGAGCGATACTGGTCGCCGATATCGGGCCCCTGGCCGTCCACCTGCGTGGGATCGTGAATCTCGAAGAACAGCTTTGCCAAGGTCTCGTAATCGACCCGGCTCGGGTCGTAGATCACCTCGACCGCCTCGGCATGGCCGGTCTGGTGGCTGCAAACCTCGCGATAGGTGGGGTTCTCGGTACGGCCGCCGATGTAGCCCGAGGTCACCTCGAGCACCCCTTCCTGTTGCTGCATCAGGTGCTCGACGCCCCAGAAGCACCCCCCGGCGAAAATGGCCCGGGCCCGGTGGGACGGGGTCGTCGAGGTCCCGCTCGTGGTGGTGGCAGTCGGAGAAGCCGCCGTGTCCGCGGGGCGAAAGGCCAGCGAGAGCGAATTGACGCAATGCCGGGTGTTCTTGGGCGTGAACCCTTCACCCAGGAATACGTGCCCGAGATGGCCGTCGCAGCGGGCGCAGAGGATCTCGGTGCGCCGCCCGTCGGCGTCGGTCTGGCGCCGCACCGCCCCGGGAATCTCGTCGTCGAAGCTGGGCCAGCCGCAGCCCGAGTCGAACTTGTCGGTCGATCGGTAGAGCGGGGCGTCGCACTGCCGGCAGAGATAGGTGCCGGTCGCGTGATGGTCGTGGTACTTCCCGGAGAAGGGCCGCTCGGTGCCTTTCTGTTGGATGACATAGGCTTCTTCCGGAGTCAGAGGATTCAGTTTCACCGTTTCTTCTCCTGTCAAAGTGAGCGCTCCGATGGCCAGGAGGACGGCCATCAGGAGGGGGAACAGGCGTGACCCGGTCGTCATGGGCGATCCAGGTGAGCCCGCAGACGCGGGAGGAGATCCTCTTCCCGCAGATGATGGGCCGCCAGCAGATCAGCGAAGCAGCGGGCGGATCCGGTCGGGCCGGCCGGACCCAGGGCCAGCAGCGGCTCGCGGCACCAAAGGCGCAACAGGTCGGCCAGGCCACCCGTGGGCAGATGGCTTTCGAGACTGATGGGACGGGGCGCCTCCCGGGCTAGGTCGGCCAGCCCGGTGTCGTCAGTGGCATACCGGCTGACCCCGATCACGTCGAGGGGCAGGGTGGCCGCCGCCAGAGTCGCCTGCAGCCGCAGGGCCAGGGCCAGGAACTGCGGGCTGGCGACGAACAGGGTGCCGCGGGCGGGGGCGGCCCCTCGGAAGACGGCCGCCTGGCCAGGCTTGGTGATGCTTCCCGGCGCCCCGCCCATGAGAGCGGGCAGATCGGGGACCGGGGTGCGATGCAACCGGAGGTAGACCGGCCGCGACGGATGCCCCGCGGCCAGGTCGGCCGTGAACCGCGCCAGCACCTGACCCAGGAGCTCGCCCGCTTCGTCGGCGGTGAGCGGCTCGTAGACGTCCAGGCCGCCGAGGGCCCGCGCCAGGCCGACGTCCTGCAGCGACTGGTGGGACTTGCCGTCGGTCGTGTAATCGAGGCCGGCGTAATGCCCGGCGAAGATCACGGGCAGCCGCTCGGCGGCGGCCGCGGCCATCTGGTCGAGGGCCCGCCGCAGGAAGGCGGCGTAGGTGTTGACCACGGCGATCCGGCCGCCCAGGCCGAAGCCCGCCCCGATCGAGGCCATGTCCTGTTCGCTGATGCCCACCTCGAGGAACCGGTCGGGGAAGGCGCGGGCGAACGCGGTCAGCCGGCAGGCCTTCTCGAGATCGGCGTCGAGCACGTGGAAGAGCGGGAAGCGCCCGGCCAGGGCGACGAGGGCTTCCCCGAACCCGTCCCCGGTGGAGCGGGCTCCCGCGCTGACCGGGACGGGGCGGCCGCTGCTGCCGGGAACCGCGGCTTGCTCGGATGTTCCAGGCCTCGCCGGGTTTTGAGCGAACGGCCCGGCAAGATTCCGTCCGGTCCCGCGGGGGGGGGCGGCCGATCGCGTTCCTTCGCCTGGCTGGCCGCCCATCGGCCCCGGCGACTCGGGGCTCCCGTCGGGCCGGGCCCTTCCGGATTGAGCCCTGGCGGTAGTTTGGAAGGCCAGCCAGGCCTCCGTCAGTTCCGCGTCGTCGACCCGTTTGACCAGTTCGGCCAGGATCTCGAGATACTCGCGATCGTCAGGGATACGCCCGTGCCAAACCCCTTCCCGCCGCGGGGTATCGGAAGCCATCACGGTCACCAGGCTGCCCTGGCCTTTGCGGGTTTGGGCGATCACCGCCAGGGGACGCGGCCCCTGGTTGGGGTGGCGCAGCAGGGTCAGCAGGGCGGCGGGGTCGTGGCCATCCACCGAGACCGGCATGAAGCCGATGCCTCGCAACACCGACGCCCAGTCCTCGGCGTCTTTGATGTCCGCAGTCCGGCTGTCCGTCTGCAGCAGGTTGCGGTCGATGATCGGCAGGCAGGAACGCAAATTCTGGGCGCGCAGAGTCAGCAGGGACTCGAACACCTGGCCTTCCTGCAATTCGCCGTCGCCGAGGATGACGAAGACCCGGTGCGGCCGCCCCGCCGCCCGGTGCGCCAGCGCCAGGCCTATGCCCTTCGACAGGCCCATGCCTAGCGAGCCGCTATCGGTGTCGATGCCCGGCACAGCCCGATCACAGTGGGCCGGCAGGCCCTGCCAGTCCTTGTAGGTCAGGAGACGTTCGCGGGGGAACAGGCCCAGGCCGGCGAGCACCGCATACTGCGCCATCACCGCATGCCCCTTCGACAGGATCAGGGCATGACGCTCGGTGACCGGTCGGCGGGGGTCGGGAATGAAGGCGTGGTAGATCGTGGTCAGTAGCTCCATGGCCGAAAACGAGGCCCCCAGCCAGCCATGGTGGGCCGCCCGCAACCCGGCCAGCGCGTCGATGCGATACAGGGCGGCCAGTCGCGCCAGCCCCGCGGCCTGATCGGCCCCGGGCTCGAGCAATGCCGCTCGCTGCCGCTCTCCCACCGCACTGGGCGGCAGGAAGCAGGAAACTTCGGCCATGGGCATCACCTCTCACGTGCAGACATCACCGGCAAACCACGGACCATCGGGGAGACGCCCCCCCCCACGGAATCGGCAATCTACCAGAACCCCATCCCCCGGCGCAACATGTTCTTCATGTGGTGTTCGGCGTGTGGTCAGCCAAGCGACCTGCCGGCGCTCGTGGCAGGCCTTGCGTCTGCCTTGGTGGCCGATACCGGAAGAATGGCCCAATGAAGCCGGGGAGCCGGTGTGGTAGGATGGGGTGGCCCTGTGCCTGGGCGATCGTATCGAGGGAGGTTCACCATGGCGTGGTTCCGGTCTGTTCGATTTCTCCCCTGGCTCTTGATGGTCGGTCTGATCCTGGCCTGTGGCCGGCCCGCCGCCGCTCAGACCTCCCAGATCGATCGCCTGAAGGAGGCGGTCGAGAACAACCCCGACGATGCCCGGTCGGCCTACAATCTCGGCACCCTGCTCATCCAACGCAACCGCCTGGCCGAGGCGGCCGACTACCTGACCATGGCCACCGAGCGCGATCCCGACCTGGCTCCCGCCTTCTACCACCTCGGGCTTGTCCTGCGCGACCTCAAACGGTTCGACGACTCGATCGCCGCCCTGCAGCGGGCCACCGAACTCGAACCCGAGAACCAGGCGGCCTGGACCAACCTTGCCGGCTCGTTCCAGGGCGCAGGACGCTTCGAAGCCGCCGCCGAGGCCTACCGCCAGGCGGCCCATCTCAAACCGGGTGATGCCGAGGCGCAGTTCGGCCTCGCCTGGATGCTTCTGCAGACCGGCCAGAAGGAGGCCGCCGAAGAGCAATACCACGTGCTCGCCGCCCTCGACCGCAAGCGGGCCGACGATCTCTTTTTCCAATACCGGCAGGCCCAGCCCGCCCCCGCCGCCTCGCCCCTCGGTGATCTCGCCGCCGCGGTGGCCGGCCGCGATCAAGAGGCGGTCATCCGCCTCCTGCAGGAAGGGGCCGATCCCAACCAGGCCGACGGCAAAGGCAACCCTGCCCTGCACGTGGCCATCCAGGCCGGGTCCAACGAGATCGTCTCGCTGCTGATCCAGGGCAAGGCCGATCTGGCTTCCCGTGATCGGCTGAACCGCGCCCCCTTGCACATCGCCGCTCTGGTCGACAACGCCGAGGCCGCCCGCCTCCTCCTCGAGGCGGGAGCGGCGGTCGACCTGCCTGGCTTCGATTCCCCCTCCGACGGGCCGACCGAGTCGACCCCCCTCATCATCGCGGCCCAGAGCGGAGCGGTCGCCACCGCCGAACTGCTGATCAAGGCCGGGGCCAACGTCAACGCTCTGACCACCGTCAAAGACGGCCTGTTCCGCCGCTCGCCCCTCTTCTGGGCCCTCAAGGAGAACCAGGCCGGCATGGTCGAGTTGTTGCGAAAACACGGTGCCGAGCAGTTTCCGGCCGGCTCCACCCGGAACTGAGCCTGATGTCCCTCCGGCGCCGTCCTTGTCTGGCCTGGGGTCTGCCCTGCCTCGTCTTGCTGGGGCTGGTTGCCCCGTGTGGCGGATGGCCCTGGCCGACCGGGATTCCCTCGCTCGCATCGATGCGGGAGGGGATCCGGGAAGGGGTGCCCACCGTGGCCCGGAAACACCCGTGGGCCTACGTCCCCTTCCGGTTGCCCCCCATCCCGGAAGGAATCCGCCACTGGCTCGAGCCGCTGCGGGACGCTTGGCCCGGGCAGGCCGGCCGTCTCTCGCCCCCCGCTCCGGCGCTGGTCTTCCCCGCTCTGGCGCCCTGGCCGCCGCCCTTGGCGGTCGATCCGACTGCCCTTGCCAGGGGAACCGACCCTCCGCTCCCGGCCAGCGCAGGTCTCGCCCTGACCCACCACACTTCAGCGTGTTCGAGCCCTGGGTCTCCGATCATCTGCCCGTTCTGGCGACCATCACCTTTTCACTCGAAGAACCCTCGCCCGCCAAGCCGTAAAGCGGCGGCCGATCGACCAGGCCATTCCCCCTCATGGGCCCACCACACCCGCCCTAATATGACTACTGCATTTGAAACATCCACCCTGGGGCCGGATTCGCCGGAAGACACACATGGAGCAGGCCGGATCGGTCCGAGGGAGAGGCCGATTCGACGTCTCGCGAGGCCTGGATGGCCTCGCGCCTCGCAGATCGCCATGGATGGCGAT
>CALLCO010000012.1 GCA_937998695.1 Candidatus Ozemibacteraceae bacterium | reverse complement strand
GAGGGGAGGGCCGGACAACTACAAGGCCAACAATGGGGGTGTGGCCGAGTAGTATTTCAATCCTCGCTTACTCGAGGGGAGGGCCGGACGCGGCCCGACAAGTGTTGGGCCGCACCAGCGGCGAAATTTCAATCCTCGCTTACTCGAGGGGAGGGCCGGACTAGTCGGACGGCGCCCCCCTAGGCCGCGGCGGCCGGATTTCAATCCTCGCTTACTCGAGGGGAGGGCCGGACGTGAGGCCGGCGACGGGGCCGCCGGGTCGGCGGCCATAATTTCAATCCTCGCTTACTCGAGGGGAGGGCCGGACGGTCGTCGCCGTCGTGGGTGACGGCGAGCCGGAGTTATTTCAATCCTCGCTTACTCGAGGGGAGGGCCGGACGGCACCCCTGGGGGAGGGTCACTGGATGCAGGTTTTCGGGGCTGCCGCCGGGAACCTGCCCAGATTCCTCTCCACCCGTGCAGTCATTTTAGCCCAAACCCGATAGACCGTCAAGGGGAACCAGCATCCCAAGCGAAAGTCCTCCCGCCGGCTGGCGGAACGAATTTATGCGGGTTTGCTGGGGCACGGATAAGGTCCCGGCGGTTTTTGTATGAAAGCGCGGTCTGCCAAAATACTGGCAGCTCTGTCAAGCTCTTACAAAGAGGCTTTCATGCGTTCCTGCTCTGAAAATGATCATCAGAACACATCTGTGCCCCAAACTTTCCAATGAAACAATTATGAGATCTTATGCACGCAAAAAGCTTTATTATTCTAAATTCAGTTCCACGACTTCGGGCGTGTCTATGCTGTTTTTCGCCATTTTTTCCTTTGTGCCATCCGTTGAAACAGCCATAGACAAATAAATTCGGCCTGATCGGCAAGGGCACCGATCAGGCCGAGATCCTGTTCATGCGGGTCAGGCAAACAGTCGAAACGCGTCAGCAATGTCGCGGTCCTGGTGCAAAAATACCCCTCGCAAGGTCTTTACCACCTGGCGCATCGCCGCCCGGACCGTCGGCCCCTTGGGATCCCCAGCGAATAGTGGAGCCACCATCCGCTCGCCGAACGCCGCGATGACCCGCGGCAATACTTCTGGTTGCAGAAAGACGGCTCCATCCGCTTCCTGGCGAAAGTCTCCGGCGGTGAACGTCGCCAGATTCATCTTGGAAACGACCAGTTCATCCACCACCCATCGGAACGGTTCCATCACATCCAGTGCCAACGAGCAACGTCCGTCCTGCACTTGATGCAATGCTCCCAGGTACGGGTCCAGACACGATAGTTGCACTGCCGCCACCATTTCCGAGTAGAGCAACGTGTAGCCCAGGCTCAGCAAGGCATTGACCGGATCCCGGGGGGGGCGGCGATTTCTTCCCGAAAAACCCCAGTCAAAGGTGAACAACCGGCCATACGCCTGGAAATACTCCCGGCTGGCTGCTCCTTCCACCCCCATCAGCCCATCGATCGTGGTCTGCTCGACCAACTGATCGGCGGCGGCCACAAGATATTGGATCGTGCCCACCATTCCCCCCTGTCGGTTGCGGCTCCAGCTTCGCACCCGTGTCAGCAGCGTTCGCAATTTCGCCGCAACCACTTCCCGGGCCATCGTCAACCGGCTCGACGGTCGGCGCAACCGCCGATACTGACACATCCGCAAAGCCCCCCGATGCCCCGGCTCCGGGCCAACGCATCCCCGGTATTTCCCGGTACGGGTCAGGAAGTGAAGGACCGGCCCTTCCGACAAGGCCAGCCGCAAGACAGGGTTGGTGACCTCCACGCTGCCGAATAGCCATATCGACCTCACCTTGAAAGCCGGAACCTCCACGCGGACCACTCCATCCGGCCCCTGGACCCGCAGTCGCCCTCCCACCCGGTGGATCGAAGCTCCCTGCAGGTCAACGCTCAGCACACCGGCGTCCATCGCTCGGCACCTCCTTGGGGACTTCCCCGGTCGGCTCCTCCGTCACTGGCCGTCGCATTGCTTCCAGCCACCGCTTCAGTCCTTCCAGACGCTTGCGCTCCCGCTCGACCCGGCCCTCCTGGGCGGCCAGCAGACTCACCGGATCAGGTCCCGAAGGGCCCAGGCCAGGCATGGGCCCAACTCCAGCCAGGGGGGTGGGCACCGGAAGCGGGGGTTCCGACCGCACACCGAATGGCAGTTTCCCGGCGCACTCGGGAACGATCCCGGCATGAATCAGCGGCGAGGCATACTGCTTGGGACCCAAGGCAAACTCGCACCGACATCCCACCGACCCGCCCAGATGGCACAACCGTTGTCGAACCTTCTGGCAGGAAATGATGGTCGGACCCACCGCGTTCAATTTGGCCAGGCCCCAATCCGCATCGTATGCACCCGCCAGGCCCATGACCTGGTGAAAGAAGATTTCACCGGGCTCCCCGAGAGGCTTCAGCACGTAGGCCAGCACGTGAGCTTCGACTTCGGCCAGTGGCTGGCCTTCCCGGGCCTTGGCCACCAGATGGAAGACCAGGGCGCACCCGCGCACCACCTGCTCGACCGCCTCCGGAAGGGTCTCCGGCAGGCGCGCCGCCGCCGGGGGCAGGACACGAGGGGTCCGCGGGAAGGGAATGATACGGCCTTTCGCCATTTCCCCTGCCCCCCCCGTCGGGCAGCGATCGAGGGCCAAACGGGAAATGACCTGACGAAACTCCTCGCTGGTCAGGACCGCCACCTGTTGCAGGTAGATTCCTGGTTCAGGATGAGGGTCGAGTGTCTCCGGTATGAGAAACAGACTCCGGCCGCCCGTCGCTTGGTGAATGCCCAGCGGCAATTTGACGAGGTTGCCGAACCCCTTGCCTTGCACCCGATCCTGGGCGGGGAAGACGTCGACATGCACCCCGGCCGGCACGACCACGTTCGGCAGGACCGCCTGCGCCACTGACCGGACATGCCTCGCCGGCACTGGATCCGCCAGGAAGCCCCACAGGTGATAGCCCTTCTGCCCGCTTTTCTCAGGGTAGAGCGGCCACCCGGCCGCGGCGAACCGTTCGCGCAAGCCATGCACCACCGACCGCAAGGACTCCTCGAGTTCGGCCGTTCTCGACCCGTCGAGAAACGACGGGACCAGTCCTTTGTCGACGTCGATATCGAGGCACAGCACCCGGGTGCGCGAATCGTGATCGAGCAGGTAAATGCCCAGCGTCTCCCGCCCTTCAAGATGCCCCAGAACCGTCTCAGGGCGCAATGATTCATAGACGGGCACATACCCGAAGTTCCCCGCCTTGAAGCGGATCTGACGGGCATAGGCGTCCTCCTTGCCCCGGAACAGACCGAAGACCCGTGCCGCGAGTTCAGGCGTGGGCCGACCTTCCCCTGCCAACACGTATTCATCGAGCAGGGACCGCAGCGAGACGCGCCGGCGGGTGGCTTCGACGGCTTTCTGCTGCAACCGCTGCATGGTCGCCAGCGGGATCGACCCCGGCATCGCGGTCTCCGCAAGACGCGCCGCCTGCAGGGCGCTCTGGGCGTCACCCGTTGCTTCCAGTACGTCGACCCACGGAGCCAAGAGACAGGGTGGGGTGCTCTGATCAGGCCCTTTTCCGCTCACCGTGGTCAGCAGGGCCAGGGCCTCGGCAGCCCGACCCAACGTAACCAGCAGGCTGGCACGTTCGGCCGCCAGAACCACCGGATCCATGCCCTGAAGAGCTTCGAGATAGCGGACCGCCTCCTCGGGCCGGTTGCGAGCCAGCAACAGACGCACTTTCAGGCGGTGCAGCCCAAGCTCGCCCGGGGAGGCCACCAGGGCTTGGTCGACCAGGCGGTCGGCCTCGTCGAGCTTCCCCTCGAAGATGAGTCGATTGACAGACCGATCGATGCCAGACATGGGAACCTCCTTGTCATTCATGCATTTCCGGAAACCGGGGGCAGGAAAAAGGCCGCCCAGCCGTGCCGGCCTGGGCGGCGAACCGGGATCCTCTCACCTGTCCCGGGGGGCCCCCCCTCTCATGTCGGGTGCGGAGCCCGGCCCCGGGGAAGGTGGGCCGGCCGCCCCCTCGCCCGCCTGAGGGGCGGCGGTAACGATGATCACGGGTTTGTCCATAGCCAGGGGCGGCAGACCGATGACGGTGGTGGCATTCCACGAGGCGGGAGGCATCCGGTATATCCGGACTCCGTCCTGGGCAGGTTCCACCAAGCCCCTGATCTTCTCCAGCAACTCCTGGAAAAGCCCTGGGGCCAGCCGTCCCTCGAAGACACTTTCCTGAACGTGAGCCAGATGATCCTTGAGCAGGTTCATCAGTTTCCGCCGCCGGCGGTGGGAAGGGGTGTCGTAGGCCACGATGCAATACACGACTCCCCCTCCTCTCAAGAGGCAGCGCGGATATCTGCCGCCCGCAACGCCGGGCGGTTCTTCTTGCGGTCGAACCCGGGGATCAGGGTGTAGGAAACCCGGGCTCGGGGAAAGCGGCATTCCTCGGGCAGATCGCGAGCGTAGGCAAAGACGGCATCCCCTCCCTGATCAGGCTGGATGAAGGCGATATCCCGGGCCTCGTTGTAATGGACGAGACGCCCGGTCTGCCGGGGAGCGCTCGCCGCGCCCCCGGCCTGGTCAGGTTCCGCCACCGAGTCACCCCGCGCTCCGGCCGTCGCCCCGCCCTGAGGGGCGCTGCCCGACACGGCCAGGCCCCAGCTCTCGCGGCACCGCCGCAGGAGATCAGCCACCGTCGCCCCCCCGGTCACCTGCCAGCGGACGGCGGCTTCCTGCAGAGGCTCGGGCAGCGCCCACCCCCGTTCGCGGCGGAGGGCCACCGCCAGCTCGAGATGCAGGGCGGCGTCAGCCGGGCGATCGAGCCGCTCGGCCAGGGTTGCCATTAGGAAGAACAGGTTCACCTTGGCGGCCGGTTCGCCCTGGCCGCGGGCCGCCTGGCGCGCCGCCTCCCAGGCGGCGACCGGCTCGCCTTGCCGGAAGGCCACATCGGCAAGGTCGGCCCAGACATACCACGGCATGCGCCCGGTGGCGGTGAGCGCCAACAGTTCAGCCCGGGCACCGGCCAGATCGCCGGCCCCGGCAAGGGCTTGGGCAGCCCAGCGCGGGAAGTCGGGACGACGCGGGAAGCGGCCGGCCGCCTCGAGCGCGAGTCGGCGGGCTTCCGGCCAATCCTGCAGCGCCAGGTGAGCCCGGACTGCCACCAGATACCAACGCTCCCGATCGGAGGGAATAGGGCGTCCCTTGACGGTTTTCCCCTTCTCGGAGAAGCGATCGGGCGGCAGGCGGTCGCACCAGGCTTTCACCAGATCCCAGCGGTTGAGAGCGCGGGCCGCCCCGACTGCCGCGAAAAAGGCCACCCGGGCGGCGACCTCACCCGCCCGGTCGATCGGCATCTCTCCGGCGAAGGTCAGCACGCTCGGCCAGTCACGGGCCTCGAGGGCAGGCTTGAGACCGACGGCGTGAATGGCCCAGGCGAACTCGCTGGCCACCAGCTCGTGTTGAGGAAAGCTCTGGTGAGCCTGCGCCGCCAGCACCAAGGCATCTTCGGCCCGGCCCGATCGCCGCAGGCAGTAGGCCATCCGCCACAGGACGTCGGGATTGTCGCCGGCCGCGGCCAGAGGCTCCAGGAGAGCGATGGCCTCCGGCAGGCGGCCTGCCCGCCGGTGGGATTCGGCGGTCAGCAGGGTGAGCGCGGGAGAGGCCAGAGGGGCCGGTTGAGCGGCCGGCGGGGCGCCGACCGCCACACCGGGGTGGCCGGCGGAGGCAGACGGGACCACAGGCGCGGGAGCCGCCACCGCAGGAGAGACAGCCCCGTGGCCGAGGCGCGGATCGGTTGCCCCGGCCGGGGATGGTTGACCAGCTTGGACAGCGGGCGAAGCGGTTGAACCGGAAGGGACCGCCGAAGTCATGGGAGCAGAGGGGATCGACGAGGTCGTGTTCGTAACCGGATCGGTGGACCCCGTGGCGCCCGTGACGGAGCTGCCATCCGAGGGACCATCCCCGGAAGGGATGGTCCGGGTGACCGGAACGATGCCCGCCGGGGAGCGCGGCCAGAGCGGAGGAACCACCTCCTCTCCCACGGGGTGGGCGACCACTCCTCGGTCGATCGGGGCGGCGCTCGGCTGGGTCGGCAGGGCGGCCGCCGACTCGGCAGGATCGAGGTCGAGAAGATCTTCTTCGAGGTTCCAGGCCGGTTGGGCGTTCATGGGTCATTCCTTTCATCCGAGGCTCCAGGACTGGCACGGCCCCCGGCCAGGGCCGAAGGCCGTGTCGCGGGTACCCGTTCAGCTCAGGCCTTAGTTCTTCCTGCGGAGGAGGTCCAGGAGGAAGTGGAGCATTCCATTTCGGCGCCGGGGGTCGGGCCACCAGTCATCGTTGGGGGGAAAGCACATCATGATGGCCAGGCCCAGCGGCAGAGGGAACCCGGAGAGGGCAGTCAGATCGGTCAGCATCGAGGCATCCATCGTCGTTTCACCTCCTGGTCATTTGGTGACCTGGTCCCACCAGGTCAGGATGCGGTCGATCAGGTCAAG
>CALLCO010000011.1 GCA_937998695.1 Candidatus Ozemibacteraceae bacterium | reverse complement strand
TGATTGCCGAGGGGGGGACTTGAACCCCCAAGCCCGAACGGGCATAAGATCCTGAATCTTACGTGTTTGCCAATTTCACCACCCCGGCGGGTTTCCCAAGGAAACTGGTACCTTGTATGCTACCACACCTGACCGCTGGATGCAAGTCCCTGCGGCGCGAAATTCAGCGACCCGGGAAGGGAAGGGAAGGGAGAAGACGGCCGGACCTGGGGGCGTGGTCGGCAGAGGCGATCGGAGGGCCGTAAGCGATTTCCTGTCTGGACCGGGATTGCGGTTGGTTCCAAAGGAGCGGCGCCGGGCCGATGACGGCCTCAGGCGGCTGAACCCGCCGGGGAGGGAGGGGGTGCCGTTCGTGCTGCTGCCGGGCCGGGAGCCGCCAGCACCAGGGCCAGCGCGCGACTGAGGCTGGCCAGGGAATACGGCTTGGGCAGGAAGGTCCCGTGACCGCCCAGGAGGGCCGGCAGGTCGGTGGGCGGATTGGCGCCCGACACCACGACCACCGGCACGCCGAACCCCCGGTGGCGCAGGTCGAGCAGCAGGGTCCGCCCGTCCATCTCCGGCATCACCAGGTCTATGACCAGGGCGCTGAACGCGGTCGGAGACTCCAGGAAGGTGGCCAGGCCAACCGCCCCATTCTCCGCGACCCGCACTTGGTATCCCAGGCTTTCCAGCATTTCACGGGCGTTCTGACGCAGGCTTTCTTCGTCTTCCACCACCAGGATCAGGCCGGCCCCTCTGATCGGACTGGCCTCGGGGACCATGGGAGCCGGCCCGGGCAGCCCCAACCCCCTGGGGCAACAGGATCTGGAAGGTGGTTCCGCGGCCGACCAGGCTGCTGACCCGCACCGAGCCCCGGTGTCGCTTGACCGCCCCGTAGACGGCCGACAGGCCCAGGCCCGTTCCCTTCCCGCTGCCTTTCGTCGTGAAGAACGGCTCGAACAGATGTTCCATCTGCTCGGGGGGAATTCCGATCCCGGTGTCGGTCACCTCGATGCTCAGGTATTCCCCCACCGACAGGGGAAGCACGCCGTCCAACCGCTCGCCCGGCATGATGGCCAGTGTGCGCGAGGCGATGGTCAGGATGCCGCCGTCGGGCATGGCATCGCAGGCTCATGCTTCCTCCTGGCCGGTGCGGGGCGAATTCGGGCGATCGGGAGAAGGCACCGGCCGTCCCTCCGGCACTGTGCCACGAGGGGACCCCATCTGGCAAGCCCGGGGCCGGGCAAACGAGGTCGGCTGAGGCGGGCGAACGTGGGTGGTCCCTCTTCCACCACCTCATTTCGGCGCCGAGATGCCCACCGGGATGCGGCTGTCGCTGGCATGCCAATAGCGGCTGTTCATCTTAAACGGTCCACCAGCCAACACACATCCTCTAGATCTCGGCCACTTTGGTCTGGAAGCCCGAATATCGGCTCATGCTTCGGGCCCATGGACAACCAACTGTCGGGCTGTTTTCCGCGGCTTTCTGATCCCGATCGAGCCCATCGGACCGGGAGCTTGTGCCGGGCGCGAGCCCATGGAAGCAGACGAGGGCCCGCACCGAGGCCTGCCGCCGGGACCCGCGTCAAGGCGAGGGGGGGAGGAAGAACGGCGCGTGGCTGCTGGTGAAGGCGGGTGGGTCGCGGCGCAGGATGGGAGCGATGGCGGGATGCCGGCGGAACTCGCGATCGAGGAAGCGCCGCACCTGGGGGCGATTCCAGCCTCGTGGATGGGCGAACTCGAGATACAGTCCGAGGTCGCCGGCAGTATACGGCCGGGTGGGCAGGGCGTTTGCTTCGGGGGCGTGCCGGGGAAGGTTGAAGATGGCCACGTTGAGGAACCCGATCCGATCGGCGTGTTCCGCCACGAAGTCCAGGGTGTGCCACGCGGCCTTCTCATCCTCGGCGGGGGTGCCGAACAGGAGGTAGACGTAGGCGCCGATCCCGGCAGCGTGGAGGTTGGCCAAGATGCGGGCCGCATCGGAAAGGTGGATCCCCTTGCGCAGGCTGTCGAGGACGGCTTGATCTCCGGATTCCAAGCCGAGCTGGAGCATCCGGCACCCCGATCGTCCCAGCAGCTGACAGAAACCGGGGTCGTCGAGAGGAGGGGCGAAGCGGGCGAATCCGTACCAGGGAACTTCCAGCGGGTGGGTGGCCAACTCGTGCAGGACCGCGGGGTTGATGGCATCGTCGAGGAAGTGAACCAGGCGGGGTCGGTGGCGGGCCACCAGCCCGGTGACCCGTTCTCCGACCAACGAGGCCGGGAGGGGCTGATACCTCTGCCGTTCGAATGTCTCGGGGCAGAAGGCGCACTGGGCGTAGAAGCACCCGTGGGCCAGGCTGAACGGCAGGACCAGGCCTGGCGAAAGATATTGGTCGAGGGGGAGTCCCGCGAACTCGTAGGTCCATGCCGCCGGCCCCGTGCCGCCGCCCGACCCTGGTGGGGCAAATGGCGCGGGGCCAGGCCAGGCTCCAACCGGGGAGCAGGGTGCGGAGAGCCGGGGCGGAGGGGGCAAGGGGGAAAGCGGCGGCGGAGAGAGGGGCGATGAGGTGAGGGGAGATGGAGGGAGCGACGACGGATCGGACAGGAGGCCGAGCAGGCCCTCTTCGCCCGGCCCTGCCAGCAGGTGGTCAGCCAGTTTTGCGAGGCCGGCGGGGGGAGGCGTTCCGTATGCCAACCAGGAAGTGATCAGACCTCCGCCCAGGATGATGCGCAGGTCGGGGCGGAGCCGGCGGGCCAATCCCGCCAAGGCCGCCGCCGCCAAGGCCTGGCTCAGGTAGTTGACCGACAGGCCGAGGTGGGTGACGTCCCGATCGGACAATCGCCGTTCGAAAGAATGATGGAGGGCCGCCACCGCCGGGTGGGCCAGCGGGTCCGCGGCCAGTCTCTGCAGATCGGCACTGGATGTCGGTTCCCAGCGGTCGTGGGCGCAGTCGGTCAGGCTGAGACGCCATGGGCCTGCCGCGGGCGAGGAGGGGGAGGAGGCACGGCGGGCCAGCAGCCGCTCGAGGTCCCCGATGGCGCGCCGGTAGGTGTCCGGATGAGCGAACAACCGGCCGTCCCGCAGAGCGGTGAGATGGCCGGCCCGGTCGCGCTCTGCCCGTCGGGTCCAGGTGTCGGCGGCGGGGCCGGGCGCCTGCAGAAGCGACAGCAGGGCCTCGAGGTTGGCATCCCAGACCTCCACCCGCCGACCGGCGGCGGTCAGGGTGCCCGCCAATCGTGCCAGGCCCGCCGGCGGTTCGCTGGGGCGGACCACGGGGGGGTGGACCAGCAGAAGGCGGTGGGAAGAGGGCATGACGGCAACCATGGTACCATGGCCGCGGCCACCGGGGAATCGGGATGGCGGACCCCTGAATCACGCTGTCTTTCGAGCCTGGAGCAGGCATCGGTTTTGTTGCTCGTCGTATACCTGGCGTTCCTGATCCGGTCGGCTTCTCCGAAAGGACGGTTCATGAAGGCGGGCGGTCGGGGCGTTCTTGCAACAGGCTCTTTCGGGACCCTGGCCAGTCTGACCTGTCGGGAGCGGACGATCATTCCTGCTGGATGCCTGAAGAGCAGCCGCTTGAGAAAGCTCAGGGGCAAGACCAGAATCCCTGGCCCAGGATCCCTGGAGCGGATTCGGCGTGGTCGGGTGAGGCTTTGCCCTTAGGTGAGGGTGACTGGGCCCCAGGCCGAAGGAAGAGCCTGGGCCGGCAGGGCTTTGAGCCCATCGGTTCACCCTTGGGTCCACCGGGCTTCCCGGATCCGCTGATAATGTCCTGACGGGGCAGTTCGTCCTACCCGTACGATCCGGTTAGTGGTATAATTAACCTAGATGGAGGGCCCTATGCGACGGGTGCAGGGGCAAAGGCGGATGAGTGCAATAGGAGGTCGGCCCCGGGCCGGATTCACCACGGTCGAGGTCGTGGTGGCGGCCATCGTGCTGGTGGTGTTCTCCGGCGGGGCGTGGTTGATCTATCGCGGGGTGGCCGGGGCGGTGCGGCAGAGCAGTTGGAGCATGACCGCTCAACAGACCGCCCGTCAGGGCCTGACCTTCCTGCGGGAGGAGATGGCACGGGCCACCTACCGATCCGAAGTCACCGTCAACTCGGTCGAGACCCAAGAAGACGCCTACCAGATGGAAGTGGCACGGGGGGAAACCAAGGCGGGGCCGGGCACGACCGTCCTGGCCCGCTGGGCCATCTGTGCGCCCTTTACCGACAAGATGGGATATGTCTTCCGGTCTTCCCTCACCCTGTCGGGGACCCGGCTGATCTATGACCGGGCGCAGGCGGAACCCACGACCGGGACGGTGCCCAACGAACCACCCATCGTCGACAAGGTCCTGATGGAGGACGTGGCCGCCGTCACCCTCACTCCCTCCGTCACGCCGGGGGTGGCCAGTGCGACCCTGCTGCAGATCGTGGTCGAACTGGCGGATCCCCGCAATCCGGCAGCGCGGGTCACCGAGCGGACGGCAGCCAATGTGGAAGTTCGCCTGAAGGATCTGTGAGCGCATGAACCGTCAGGCCGACCAGTCCCCATGCCGGAAGTCTCCGGCTGAGGGGGAAAGGCAGAATCGCCTCGACCACGGGGCCGGAGATGAATCACTGCAGTCTCTCCGGGCCGGGGTCAGCCTGATCGAGATCATGGTCGCGCTTGCCATCCTGGCCTCCTTCCTGTTGCCAACCTTCCATCTGCTGGTCAACTTTACGGGGGCCTCCCGGCAGCAGAAGGTCGAAGGCCTGGCGGCCAACCTGGCCAAGGAGGAGATGAACTGGTGGCTCTCCGTGGCCAGCGGCTCCTACTACACCTCGTCGGTCGACCTCACCGGGTGGAACTCGCGACTGGGCACGGTCGAGCTCGACGGCAACCAGGTCGAACTGGCCATGAAGGTGCGCCGCCACGAGGGGACCCGCCTGGTCATGAATTTCCCGGTCTTCCAGTGGCACGATTTCGTCAACGGCGGGGGCGGATACAGCCCATGCAAGGACGGGATCGAGCAGCGGGTCCTGGCCTCCGGCACCGATGTGTTGATCCGCACCGAGCGGCTCGACCACTGGTCGCCCGAGCGGTCGCGGCAGGTCGATTTCTATGACCTCCTGCTGCGGGTACGGTGGAAACTGCCGAACGAGTCCGATTTCGCCGCGGTCAACACCCGGTATCTCCTGTCGCGGAGGGCGATCCTGCCATGACCCTCACCCGCCATCCCCTGGAACAAGCCGGCCCGTGCCCTGTGTCCCGCGAACGCGGACGAACCATCGCCAGGAAAGCGGCCCTCCGCTCGCGGGCCAGAGGAGCGTGCCGCCGGGCGGGGCTGGCCCTGCCGTTGGTGATCCTGTTCGTGTTCTGCACGTTCACGTTCGGATCCTACCTGTTCTTCTTCCGCAAGGAGGTCAAGCAGCAGAACATGCTGGCCTTCCACGCCCTGCAGGCCGAGTTCATGGCTCAGGCCGCCATCCAGCACGCCCTGTTGAAGATCCAGTTCTTCCGGCAGGAGGTCTTCGACGCCGGGGCCGCCGAGAAGGGTCTCTGCCCCTTCCAGGCGGTGCGGGCCCAGGATCCGGTGACGGCCGGCCCCAACCGGTCGGTGGTCGCCCTCGACATGTTGCGCGGCGACTGCACCTCCGCCGCCCTGCCGTTCGCCAGTTTCGGCGAACCCGACATCGATCCCGTGCTGCGCACCTGGGAGTATCAGGTGGCCTCCCTGAGCGTGCTGTCGGGGTTCTCTGACGTCGACCCCACCAAGACCGCGGTCCGGGTGCAGGTGGTCCGGGTCACCGGGGAGGGCAAGGCCATCGATCCCCTGGGAGGACGCGGAGCCCGCACCGAGACCATGACCAAGACCTTCCACCTTCGTCGGGCCAACTGACCATGGATGATAGATCAGGACAAACGAGTGCCAATCCAGTATCTGGTACTCCAATCAAGGAGGGACCCATGAACCGTCGATCCGCCTTCCGATCTCTCGTGATGGGACTGCTCGGCCTAGCTGTCCTGGCCGCCCCCCTCGCGGCTTGCGACCTGCCGGCGGAGCCCACCGCCGCCGCCGTTCCCGACCGCACCACGGCGGCCTACCGGGCGGGGGTCGAATGCGTCAACGACCCGCGGACGAGCGCGCCCTTCCCGCTCTACGTCGTGCCCGAGATGACCACCCTGAAGATCGACACCCTCTGGGACCCCTACGACCACGGCGACGGCGGGGCGCACGACGACGGCAAATACGTCTGGGTAATCAAGGCGGGCATTCCCCCCCTCGACGCCTATGGCATGCCGTCCAAGCGCGGGTTCTTTCCCATCGAGGAGATGGCCGCCTTCTTCAACGCCAAGGGCAACCGTGACGACCAGAACGAAGCGGTGGCCCGGGCCGTCGGCGGCTATCCGTCGAACGCCTTCCTCAGCTGCTCCGACAAGCCCCACGTCTTCATCAATGCCGCCTTCCTGAAATCGGGCAGGCGAGTGGCCATTACCCTGGCCCCCACCGTCCACACGCCGGCGTGGGCGCAGGCGGCCATGCTCTACCCATACAGCGAGTTCCCGGCCCGGCAGTTCCAGGCCGATCCCGCCCTCGACCGCGTGCTGCCCGATCCCACCTCGCCCCGGCCCCGGCGCACTGTCCTGGAGGGGGCCTACAAGCATGAGGCCACCCTGGTGGGCGGCTCGGTCGGCATCTACATGGGCGATACCTCCATCGGCATCGAGGAGGTCGATCCGCGCGCCTACCGGGCCTACCTGCACGAGACCACCCCCAACGTTACCGTGACCGGGATTCCCCGTGATCCGACCGTTGACGGCCCGCATTACACCGCCGAGTTCCCCACGCCGACCGCCGGCGCGTCCGCGTTCGTCAAGACCAAGGTCGATTGCCCGAGCGTCGGCTACTACGTGCGCGAAGTCTATTGGTGCTGGACCGAGAAGATCGAAACCTGGATCTCCTCCGGGAGTCTCTGGCTCACCCCCCCGGGCAACTCCTACTCCTATTCGCCCCAGGTCAGCTACCGCAAATGCAGCGTCCGCATCAACGTCACCTGCTACAAACCTGGTGGTGGTCCCGGGAGCATCGATTACCTGGTCACCGATACCCGCCCGCCGCTCACCGC
>CALLCO010000010.1 GCA_937998695.1 Candidatus Ozemibacteraceae bacterium | reverse complement strand
GAGGCGGTGGCGGCTGTGGCCCCGAGGGAGAGGGGACCGCGGTCGGGTCGGCCGGACGGGCCGGCAACGTGATGACCAAAGCGAACGCCCAGGTGTCGATCGTCCACCAGGCCTGCTTTTTTGGCAGGCCATGGATCAGCTCGAGCTCGTCAGCCAGGTGCCCGAGACTGGTGGAGTCGGCGACCTTGCGCAACGTCCAGGGCAGGCGGGCCTCCAGACCCAGTGCCAGGGCTTTGACCTCAGCCGACGGGCCGCCCACCAGCGCTTCCATCTCCCGGGCGAAGCGGTCGGCGCTCTGGAACACGGTGGCATCCTTGCGCGCCACCAGCTCCGCCAACGCCTGCCGCACGTCCTTCCCCATGGGGACTCCTCCTGGGCTGTCTTGAGAGCCGGGCAGCCTCTCCGACCCCACCCGGCGGGTCCATTCTACCCCGATCCATGGCAAATGCAAAGTCGCCCCCCACCGAACCACCCGCGACAGCAAGAGCGAAGCTCCGTTCAGGAACCGTGGGGGGGCGCCACTTCTCCGATATCCGGGTCCGACGGCGACGGGAAAATCAGCCGTGGCCTGGAAGATCGCATTCGACAGTGATGGGAAGGAGGACCGGCAGATGGTCTTTCCGAGGTTCAGAAGCAGGGGAAGTTTCCTCAACCGGCCAGGACCGCCGCCCAGACGGTCCGGACTTCCTCGGGAAGGGGTGCCGATTCGATCATCAACAGGCACATCTGGCGCAGTTCCGCCGGCACCTCGGGCAGGCGTTCGACCACGTCGGAGGGCAGTTCCCAGTCGCGCGGAAAGACCACCCCGCAGGGGCAGGAGTAGGCCACGAGGGCGTTGCGTTCCCAGGTCAGGATCCGGTCCATGAAGGCGATGCGGCCATGCACCAGGCGTGGCCCGGTCGTGATCATCGCCAGCAGGTGGGTGTTATGCAATCCGACGAACAGGTAACCACGCGCCCCCGAGGGCGCGAAGGGGGTTTCCTCCATCGGGGCGGGCAGTTCCTCGAGGGCCTGCCCAAGAAGACGCGGGGCGAGGAAGGCAGCTAGCACCTCGTTCTGGCCAGGTTCGAGCAGGCGCATGAACCCGCCGGCCACCTGGGCGGTGACGTAGGCCAGCTGCACTCGCACCCGGATGAACCGCTCGCCGATCTGGATCTCGCCCTCCAGCTCCTGGCCGCGAGCCAATGCCCGCGGGAGTTGTTGTTCGGGAATCATCACCGCCAGGCCGTTGTAACTGAGGTTGGCCACACCGAGGGTGCCTTCCCGGTTCCGGCCGAGATGGAATTTGACGCCGGCGTCGACCTCCTTGAGGACGTAGCGGTGATACAGGCGCCGCTCCTCGCGCACCATGCCGTTCAGCAACGGATCGCGCACCGCCGGCGGCAGGGTCGCATGCTCGAGGATGACCTTCCCCATCTTCAAGGCCCGATGGGACGGGACCTGGAAGAAGACCACGGAGGAAGGGTCGATCCGGCCGTAACCGGCCTTCCCACAGGCCTCCTGGCGAAGGCGGCCGGTTTGCAGCACCTGTTGCCGGTTGTCCCAGGTAATGACGTAATCGAGGAAATAGTATTCCTCTTTGACCGTCTGCCCCTCGAGCGTCTGCCACAGATAGATCTGGGCTCCGTCATCCCCCTGGAACCACCGCAAGCGAAGGCCGGGATCACGGTTCTGGATGGCCGCGGCGTCGATCTCCTGCAGGGAGGCCCCAATGATGCGGGGCTTCAGGATATCGCTGAGAATACGGGACTGGGTGGCCGACAGCCGCTCGAAGGAACATCCGATGAGGGTTCCCTGGATGTTGCACACCTTGAGGGAAACGGCCAGCTGCACATGATGCAGGTTGACCCGGGCGTCGAAGATCTGCCCTACCGGAAAGGGTTCCGCGCCCCCCCCTTTCCCTGCAGTATCGGGCGAACCGGGATGTCCGGCGTCAGGAGCCAAGGCGAGGTCGAACCGCAGGCCCCCGTAACTCAAGTTGGTCACCGGGAAAGGGCCACGCTGCCCGATGGTCACCAGACCGTCGGGCAGGTCGATCCGTTGGAACCGCCGCCGTTCCCGCGGGGCGCTCACCGCCGAAGGCGGGGTTTCGGGAGGGCGCTTGCCGGTGATCCAGTTCAGAAGATCCTGAAAACCCATCGTGCATCCTTTCGAAGGCAGCATACCGACCAACAGGCCTCAGGTCAAGAATGATGAGGACTCCCTCACCCCTCGCCCTTACCGTCGAAGATCATTCTCCCTGGGAGGTCGAGAATCTACGGATAGAGGTGGGGGCTTCTGTATTTCTGGATGGAGGGAAGTTCTTCCGGAAAGATACAGAGTTGGTGTACCTCGCTTCACCGTAGTAAAATAGAATAGGGTACATAACAACCGACAATCTGAACCCCCTGCAAGACCATGGAGGGCAGGTTCCTCATCTCGACAAGGAGGTTGAGTCATGACTCGTAATTCGACGTTTGGCCCGAACTGGATCCTGATGGTGGCCCTGGCGGCCGTTCTGGCCCTGGCCGGGCCCGCTTCCGCCCAGGTGTATCAGTATCCGGCGGCCTGTTCCCATCCCGGGTATGCCTGCTACCAGCACCACGGCTGCGACGCCAATCACGGGTTCTACACGACCGACGGGCGCAATGTCTTCTATTTCCCCTACGGGTTCCCGCGCTCCGTCCACCGCCATACCATCTACGCCGGGTACGGCCCCGATTTCCGGTTTTCGACCCGGTACCGCTGGACTTCCCGCCACTCCTACCGGCCGTTTTTCTGCCACCAGGCCTCTCAGATGCAGTTCCAGGGCCCCTACTGGACCCACACCTCCTACCGGGCGGCCCGGGGCCTGTTCCATCGCAGCACCTGGAAATGCGCCTGGATTCCCTACTACGTCGCGGCCATCCCGTCCGCTCCGGTCCTTGGCGTGCCGCCCACCGGCCAGCTCCCCGCGCCCGGGTATCCGGCTCCGCTTCCCGGTACCCTGCCCCGTCCGGCGACCGTCTCCCCGACCACGAAGTAGGGTCCAGGGCGTCTTCGCCATTATCGGGCCCAGGATCCGGCCGCCCGCTGGAGGGACTGGTCTGTCTTTTGGCAACCTGTGGGGCCAAGGGAACGACCGAGACCTTGGCCGACACCTCTGTCCCCCTTCTCCCCAGCCGGATCGGCGCCAGGACTTTACCGGTCGGACAGTTTTTCCTGCCGTTCGAGAGGGGGCAGACCGTGGGCCCGGCGGGCCCGATCGCACATCTCGTTGGGTGAGCCGTCGTCGTGTTCGGGGTTGAACTCGCGACAGAGGGTGCCACGCCGGTCGTAGATCGAGCAGGTGACGAAATGCCCGATCCGCCCTTCGAGGGCCACGCACCGGCCGGGCGGACCTTCGGTGCCGGCCATGATCCGCACGTGCTCCCCGAGCCGCACCGTCATCGACGCCGGAATGCCTCCCGGCGCGAAATCGTCGACCTCGGTCCAGTTGACCAGAATGCGACAATAGGCGCAACAGGCGCCGCAGGTGCGGCACAAAGCCGGGTCGGAGGGCAGGAAGGGGCCGGCAGATGTCCCCGTCTGGGACTGTCGGAAGGGTGAAGACGATCCTGGAACCTGGGCGAAGGGGGAAGGGCCAAGCCCCGCGTGCTGCCCCGAACGGGAAGAGCCATCCGTAGAAGCAGGGGCCGGTTTCTGGTCAGGGCCAGCCCGACACCTATCGGGCAAGGCCGGGGGGTGAGTGGGAGCCCGCTGACCGCCGATCTCATCCGGTTCCGCTGGAGGCGTTTCTGAACCCCTCGATTGGGGCGGGGGCGCAGGAACCCCTGGCGAAGGCTTCCCTGATGGGTTTTTCGGGCGGGGCATCAGATGGCCCTCGGGTCAGAAGATCCGGCTCTCACCCTCGCAGGAGAACATCTCGCCGAAGGTGACCCGCCCTGCCGCGTCACGGGTGTACGGCAGCAACACTACCAGGGAGAGGCCGGCCCGATGGTCAAGGGTGAAGGCGGCGCAGTCGACCGGTTTTCGTTCACCGGGCGGGGTGGCCCGCGTGTCGGAGACGATGGCGGTGGCGACCGCCTTGCCGGCGGCGGCGGCTTCGCGCATCTTCCCCTCGAGGAAGGCGGCCAGCTCCTCGGGATCGGGGCTTTCCCCCGCCTGGGCCGCGAATTTGCGGACCCGTCGCGTCGAGTCGAGGGAGGCGGCGAAGGGCAGGAACCCTCCCTGGTCGCGCACCAGCGTGCGCAGCGGGGCAATCAGGCGAGCGATCAACAGTTCGACGTCACGACGGGCGTTGTCTTTGGCCATACGGCTCCTTCCCGAGCATCGGATCCTTCCTCTCGGTTCACGTTAGCAGAAGTCCGGCTCCCCCGCAAAGGGGAAAAGGGCGGGGCGCGTGCAAGAGAAGAAGCGAAATGACGGGTTTCCGCCTCTCAGCGTTTGCACGGGAACTGCCGATGATTGTGACGGGTTATTCCAGCTCGAGGCAGCGACCCACAGAGAATGAGGCAAACAACCGCATCCAGACGGACTTTCGGACGCCACCTGCCCGTGGCGGTGCTCCTGCTATGCCTCCTGGCCCTGACCGCCGGCGCCCTCCGCGCCCAGGAAGGCAGCGGGGCGGCCGCCTCCTTCCAGGACCTGCCCAAGGACCATTGGGCTTATAAGGACGTCGATTTCCTCGTCAAGCAGGGCTATATGGAAGGCTACCCCGACGGCACCTTCAAAGGTCGCAAAGTCACCACCCGCTATGATGTGGCCCTCATCCTCGCCCGCATCCTCCGCCGCATGGAGGACAAGAAAAACGCGATCGATGAAGCCACCGAGTCGGAACGGGCCGCCCTCGGCCGCCTGACCAAGGAATTCAAGGACGAACTGGGCCTGCTGGGCGTGCGCGTCGACACCCTGGAACGCCGCCTCGGCGAGGCGGAGAGCAAGATTCAAAGTCTGGAGACGAGCTTCCCCAAGGTCAAAGTCTCGGGGTTCTACCGGGGTCGCGGGCAGTTCATCATCGACCCGGCCACGGTCAACAAGGATGAAGCGGGCTACAACACCAGCTTCACCGACCCCGGCCTGCGCACCTTCTACCAGCAGATCTACCTGCGGTTCACCGGCAAGCCCCTCGACGAGAAGGTCGAGGTCTTCTACGAACTGCTCGGCTACATCAGCGGCGCCACTTGGAACAAACTGATCTACAACGACATGGGCAAGAACTACGGGGCCAACCCCTTCGACCGCATCGACGATTACGTAACCAAGGTGCAAAACGACCGCTACGCGCAGTCGAACAAGATGCACTTCATCAGCAACGCCAAATCGATGAAAGTACGTGTCTTCGCCGGAGAATCGATCACCGGCATCGACGATCCGCTCAATACCCTGACGGAAGATACCAGCGTTGTCTATCCGTACCAGGGCCTCGAACTGTCTGGTACCGACCGCGACCTGACCTACCAAGGCGCGATCTACCGCACCGACTGGAAACTCGGTTCATCGGACATGCACGAGATGCTGGCCGGGCGTCTGCTGTGGAAGCTGCCGTCGAAGTTCAGCCCCGATGCGTTAACCATCGGCACCACCTATGCCGAAAAGATCAACAGCTACAAGATCCGCGGCGACTCCAACACCGTGCGCGGCGCCGATATCAGCTACACGACCGAGCGCGCCGGAAAGATCCAAGCCACCGCCCAATTCCTGACCAGCACCGACTACCATACCGACACTCGCGACGGCAAACAACGCAGTCTCGGCGACGAGGCCACCAAGTTCGACATCAGCCTGCAGAACGGCGGCTTCACCGGCACCGTCAAGCATTACGACATGGGCAAAGACTTCCGCGCCCACATGGCCCCGATCTGGGCCTACGACATCGGCGGCGAGGACGGGAGCAGCGACTACCCTTACAACCCCGTATTCAAGGACAACTACAAACACGAGGGATTTTGGGGGGAAAAGCTAACCCGCTTCTCGGCCAACTACGACTTCGGCAACAAGCTTTTGTCGATCGCCAAGAACCTGTCGATGGAGGCCTCTTGGCTCAGCAAGACCTGGGAGGTCGACCCCTTCGCCCCGCAGAAGACCGACGGCTACAGCGGCCGCAAGTTCACCTATCAACTGCTCTCCGACTTCACCGACAGCACCACCCTCAAGTGGGACTTCGCCCAGAAGCTCGATGCCCTGCCCAATGAGAACGGCACCATCGAGAACACCCTCGAACTGAACCTCAAGCTGAACGATTCGGTCAGCACCAAGGGCAAGATCTTCGTGCTCACCGACCACGACGAGATCGACGAGAAAAACGGCCAACGCTACAAGTACAACGAGCGGGTGGGCTACTTCGAGGTCAACAGCAACATCAACCCCCGTGTCTTCGCCAAGGGCAGCGTCGAACACCAGGTGCGCTGGGTCAACGCTCCCCAAGAGAATCTGCGCATCGACTACATCGGCGAGGCCACCTACAACTTCACGCCCACCACCTCATTCACCGGCGGCGTCCAGCACGTCGACTTCGAGCATCGCGGCGAACCCGGCAAGTCGAGTTTGGCCAACGCCATCCTGGCCGAACTGAAGAAGAACTTCACCCACAAGTTCCGCGGCCGGGCCTTCTACACCCGTGGCGTCATCGACTTCAAGGACGGCCAGACCGACACGGTCGATCGCGAAAACATCTACGGCGAGCTGATCTACGACATCAGCAAGGACGCCTCGATCAAGTTCAAGTTCGGCTACGACTACCCCAACGACTGGCGCTGGGACATCTCCAGCTACGACAACGGCCGCGACAAGAAGAACATCTTCACCCAGAAGATGCTGATCTTCGAAGCCAAGACCAACTTCTAGGAGGAAGGACCGGCCATGCGACTCGCCCGTTTCACCCTGCTCCTGCTGGCCCTTTCCCTGATGACGCTCGGCACCGGTTGCGTCCAGGAGAAACTCGTCATTCCGGTGGCCACCGTCACCGGCAAGATCGTCGTGCCGCCCGCCAAAGACCCCCTCGGCGTGCATATCACCGTGGCGGCGAACCCGGGCATCAGCACCTACGTCAACGAGAAAGGCGAGTTCAAGCTCGAGTTCCGCACCCCCGGCCGCTACCTGCTCGTCTGCCGCGGCCAGCAATACGACGTCGACTTCGTCTGGGTCGATGCCATCCTCGAGGAAACGGTCAGCGTCGGCAACATCTATCTCAGCGAGAAGATCGTCGGCGAGGCCAAGTGGATCGCCACCATCGTCGACTACCCCGACGCCACCGGGTTCAAGGTCAAGAGCCTCGACCCGAAGTGGGCGACCGACACCATCCCGATGTATGACGACGGCACGCACGGCGACAAGATCGCCAACGACGGCATCTACACCACCCGCGCCCAGAACCTCTACACCGGGTCGCAACTCTACTCGATCGTCTGGATGAAAGATACCCAGGCCAACGAGGTGAAGGACCCGCACCGCGAATTCGAGCGGAACGGCAAGTCCGAGATCATCATCAGGGAACCCGACATGAAGGTGGCCCGCGGCACGGTGACCAGCGCCCTGACCGGGGTCAACTACAGCGAGGTGATCCTGGCCACCAAGATGGGCGCCCGCAAGATCAACGTCGATTCCGACGGCAAATACTCGATGCCGATGGAAGGCAACGGCAAGGAATACCTGGTCTTCCGCAGCCCCTCCTTCCACATCCGCGCCATTCCGGTCGACCTGACGACCATGCCCATCTACGACGTGCCCCCGGTCACCCTGGCGGTCAAGGGCGGCGGGGAAGCCAAGTTCGTCCTGGTCAAGAACGACTTCCAGGAGGTGGTCAACCCCACCGTGGTCGCCGACTTCACCAACTGGCAGCCCCAGGCTCTCTACGACGACGGCACCAACGGCGACGAGGTGGCCGGCGACGGCGTCTATACCCGCCTCTTCACCCGGGTCGCCCCCGGCTACCACAAGTATGCCTTCAATATCACCCCCACCAACCAAGTGCGTGACCCTTACCAGGAATCGGGCGATTCCCACTATTCCATCCTGCTGGTGAAATGACGATGAGCCGACTTGCCTCCGGCCGCCCGGCGGCCGTCCACCTGGTTGCCGTCAGCCTGCTCATGCTGCTGGGCGCCACCGCCGTGGCGACCGCGGCCCCCACCCCGACCAACTTCTTCAACGAGACCGGGACCCTGTTCGACCAGGCCGATCCGATCGGCGACGACAAGGGGCCGGGCTTCTACCAGTATCCCCTCGACAAGCGGATCCGGCGCGGCACCTTCGACCTCAAGCGCGTCACGGTCTATGAGGAAGGGCCGGTCTACGTCTTCACCATCCAGACACGCGAATACATCATGACCCACTGGCCCGACACCCAGAAGAGCGACGAGCAGGGGTTCGTGGTCAACATGTTCGACCTCTATCTCGACCTCGACGGTCGACCCAACACCGGCTACAAGGAAGCCCTGCCCGGGCGCGAACTGGAGTTCGCCGACCGGAAGGGCTGGGAAAAGGTCATCCTGGTCACACCCTTGTCGCAATTCCGCGCCTATGACCTGCTCAAGGGCAAAACCGACGATCTCACTTTCCAGGACATGATCCCCGACATCATCCTGCCCGACTACGTCCAGATCCAGCGCGACAAGATCGTCATCCGGATCAGCAAGGACCTGATCGGGACGATCACCCCGCAGACCGGGTTCCAGTGCCTGGCGCTCGGGTTTGCCCGGGTCATTTCCCCGAACCGCCTGCTGAACATGGACGTCCGCGGCTTCGCCACGCCGACCGACTTCGGCGGAGGATGGGATACCTACGGCGATCCCCCGGTCATGGACCTTCTGATGCCAGAAGGCCAGGACCAGTATGAGACCCTGCGGGCCTACCGGTCGCAACCTTCCCGGTATGACATCGTCCGGGCGAAGATTCCTTTCCTCTACCCAAACCAGAAGGCGACACCTGCCATCCCCGAAGTGCCGATCCGCACGGCGGCCACCCCCGCCCCGTCGGCCGCGCCGCCGGCACCGGCCCGCCCGGTCGCGCCTCCGCGCGCCCCCACGGTCAGCCGGGAACCGGCGCCCCGGCCGGTGGCCATTCCGGCCGCCCCCCGGGCGGTCACCACCAGGCCTTCCCCCACCCGACCGCAGGCCCTGCGCCTGCCTGACCCGCCGTCTGTGATTGGCACGGCGGGCGAGGACGAGGGCGACGACGGTGACGAGAGCGTCGCCGAGGCCGGCTTCGTTCCCCTCGCCCCGGCCCGGACAACGGCCCGGCCGGCGGGGACCGCCCCGACGACCGGCAAAACGACGGCCGGAGCCAAACCCGTCACGACGGGCACCTCCGCCAAGAGCACCTCCGGCTTCCTGCCCCTGCCGGCCAAGAAGACGACGACCACGACGACGGTCGCCACCGCGGGGTTCATCCCGCTGAAATCCGGAGGCGGCAGCCGATGAGCCATCGCTTTCCCACCCCCGAGGTCTTACCTTTTCCGCTCCGCATGACGAAGGAAGGAGAGAGGAACCAGGTCCCTCGACGAGGAGGTCGCCCATGAACCGACACCGCACACACCGGAAGGTGGGAGTGCTCATCTGCATCCTGACGCTGCTCGGCGCCGTCAGCGCCTCCGCGCAGTCAGCCCGGGCCCGCGGCATGGGCGGAGCCTTCCTCGGGGTGTCCGACGACGAGACGGCGACCTGGTACAATCCGGCCGGCCTGTCGCAGATCCAGGGTCGTGAGGCCTCCCTCCAGTCGAAGGTCAACGAGCGCGACATCTACAACTGGGACTCGATCGCCTTCACCGGTCACATCTACGAGGACAATCCCAAGGACGTCTTCTCGATCACCGACTACCTCGAGCACAACATTCTCGAGGAGCCCATCGCCCGCCGGCCCAAGTACAGCTACGGCTGCGCCTACTCCCAGGATTACCGCTCGATCGAGTTCGGGAAGATGGTGGGCGGGGAGTTCCTCGGGATCCAGCGCGAGACCGACAACCTGCTGCTCGCCTTCGGCACCCGCTTCCCGATCGCCCGCCGGATGCTGGCCCGCGAACAGCTCTACGGCGGCATCAAGATCCAGTCGGCCAACGTCGATCGCAAGATCGCCACCCTCGGCACCCACGCCAAGCGCGAGACACAGACCATGGGCATCGGCCTGATGTATCACTACAACGACCGCATCACCGGTGGCCTGACCGTCGACAATATCCTGCAGCGCGTCCGGGGCCTGGGCGGGCAGCGCGACGGCGTCACGCTCAACCTGGGCGGCGCCCTGCGGTTGACCAAGGGGGTGTTGCTGTCGGCCGACGCCACCAACGTCACCAACGCCCAGCGCTCGTCGCAGCAGCAGTGGCGCATGGGGATCGAAAAGAAGTTCATCGAGAACGATTTCACCCTGCGGATGGGCTCCTGGAACGGTACTCTGACTCTGGGCTTCGGCATGCATCTGATCCCCACCGTCCGGTTCGACTATGCGTTCTACAACGGCGAGATCGTCAAGGAGCACCACCTCGGTGCCCACCTGACCTTCGACTGAGCCCGACCTCCCCCCGACGGCCATGTCCCCCCGCGTCATCCTGTTGACCCTGCTCCTCGCCGGCCTGTGGACGGTGGAAGTCGGTGCGACCGAACCGCTTCCCCGCGATCAGGTCAGGGAAGAGGTTCGCCCCACGGCCAAACGGACAGCCACCAAAGAAGCCTCTTCCACCCTCCAGGTGGATCACAAGGCCGGCCCCGGTCGCGTCGCGACCGCCTCAGAGGCCAAACTGGGGGCATCACGGGAAACCAGCCCCGGGATTCCAACCGACAGTCCCCGTTCCCGCCCCCCCGCCGATCCGCAGGCATCCGAAGCTCGCGCGCCCTTTCCCTTGACCGAGGCGCCCCGAACGACGGGCCTCCCCCGGGCAACCACCGCGGGTCGGCTCCGGCCCCCCGATGTCCCCGTCGCCTACAGTCCCGCCGCCCTCCTGCCGGCGCCGCCCCCGGTCGATTTCGACCGGCAGGTCGTGACCGCCTGGGGCCTGGCCGGGCAGCCCTGGTCGACCGACGGCACCTCGTTCGAGGACGAGCGGGCCCGGGCCTGGATGCACGCCCTGCATCAGGCCTACGAGGCCCTTCTGGAGATCCCGCTGATGGAAGGGATCACTGTCCGGCAGGCCCTGCAGATGAACGCCGGCCTCAAGGAGCGCCTGGGCATGGTGCTGCTCTCGGCCCCCCGCACCTTCTACGAGCCCGACCAGACCGGCCTGGTGCGCTGCCGGCTGGAAGTACCGTTCAGCGGGCCGGTCAGCCTGCGCTCCGCTCTCTACCTGGCCGCCCTGCGGCCCCAACCGCAGGAACCCGTCGCCCTGCTGGCGTCGTGGTCACTCCTGGCCACGGCCACCCCGTTGCCCGACCTGGCTTCGGGACCGGCGGTCACCCGCCTGGTTCTCGACCTGCGCCGCACCGGGTTCGAACCCTCGCTCTTCCCCCGGTTCTTCTCGGAGCACGGGCATCTTCTGTTCCAGGAAGCGCAGATTCCGGGGCCGGAACGGTTCAGCCGGCCGGCTATCCGGTTCACGCAGGAGATCACGGCCGCCACGGCCGGCAAGACGGCGGGCGAGATCGCCTACATCGACGCCCGCGTCCCGCCCCTGTCACACCGGGACGTCAAGATCGCCGCCGCGGAAGAGAGCCTGTTCCTCGCCTTCTGCCGGCGCCTCGCGGCTGAGCCCCTCGGCGGGCGCGAGATCCTGATCGTCCACGGCACCCGCCGGTTCGAGGGCGGGCGCCTGCCCAAGGCCGCCCCGTCGGCCGGCGACAAGCCGGTCGCGGGTGCCAAGCCGGCGGGGGGGAGAACCCCGACCCGCCGCTGACCTCGTTCCCCCGCGCCGACCATTCCCCACCGAAGGAGACGAACGATGAGCACCCCCACCCGATGCCTGGTGCTGGCCGTCCTGGTCATTCTGACCCTGATGGCCGGACCCACCCTGGCCGCCACCACTTCCACCGGGCTCGACGCCGAACTGGCCCGCCGCCTCGACCGGCTCGAGCGCTACATCTACGGCGCTGTCCAGAGCGGAGGGGCCGCCGACCGCCTCGATCGGGTCGAGAAGGACCTTCTCGGCCGCCGCACCGGTCAGCGCCCCCCGGACAAGGCGCAGACCCTGTTCAATTTCGTGTTCAAGGGCACCGGGCAGTCGCCGTCGCTCGACATGAAGATGAACGTGCTCGAATGGAAGGTCTTCAACGAGACCCGCCAGGGCAAGCTGGCCGACCGCATCGCCGCCCTCGACACCTTCGTCATCGGCTCGCCCTCGACCGAGCCGCTGGCCTTCCGCGTCGAGCAGCTGATCCACCTGACCATCGCCAACGGCATCATTTCGCTGCACCAGGTGCGGATCCCCGCCGGTACCCCGATCAAGGTGCGGCTGGGCAGGACGATCTCGAGCAAAGACTCGCGCCAGGGCGACACCGTTCCCATGACCATCGTCAGCGACCTGTTCATCGACGGCAACGTGCTGGCCATCGGCAAGGGGGCCCTGCTGTCGGGCGACCTCGAGAAGGTACAACGCGGCCGCCGGTTCGGCCGGTCGGGGTTCGTCAAGCTCGGCATCAGCGAGGTGGCCGCCATCGATGCCACCCGCGTCCCGGTCAAGATCACGGGGCTGGGCGAGGAGTTCGACAAGAAGAAACTCGGCATGGCGGCCGGGGCCTCGGCGCTCGGCTACCTGGTCATGGGGCCGGTGGGCCTCGTCGGCGGAGCTTTCGTCAAGGGCGAGGACGTCACCGTGCCCGAAGGCACCACCCTCGACCTGGTCGTCACATCGGATGTCAAGGTGCTGGGAGTGGTGATCAACCGCTCGTAAGCCTTTCCTTTGTTCTTTCCTCCTGCTGCGGGCCGCGCCTTCCCGCGGCCCGCCCTTTTCTTCCGGCCCGATCTTTCCCCCGCGGAAATGCCGAACTGGATGAAGCCGCCGCCATGGCTCGTTGCCGCGAGAGAGGCGGTGGGAATGATGGCCAGGCCTTTCGCAAGGCATCACCATCCAGCCCCCCCCCACCACCAAACCGGCATTTGCCTGCCGGGCGGAATTCTGATAGACTGAAGATGTCCTGGGGGATGGAGTCCCCCGACAAACGCTGAACAAGGCTGATGACTCCTGCCGGTCGGTGCCCCCCGACCTGCAGGAGTTTTTTGTTCAGACCCCGGAACCGGCTTGTCCCCGACGGGAACGGTTCCAGACCTGAAGGAGGCTGGTTCAGAGGACCAGCAAGGACGGCGGAACGATGATCACGATCGACATTCCCGGGTTCAAGGCCCTGTCCCTTCAGCACCTCGTCCTCGACTACAACGGCACCCTGGCCGTCGATGGCCTGCTGCTGCCGGGAGTGGCGGAAGCCTTGGCCGACCTGGCCCCGCACCTGGAGATCCGAGTCCTGACCGCCGATACGTTCGGCAACGCCCGGGCCCAGCTGCAAGGGCTCGCCGTGGCACTGACAATTCTCGCGCCCGAGGAACAGGCCCAGACCAAGCGGCAGCTGGTCAGCCATCTGGGGGCCACCACCGTGGTCGCCATCGGCAACGGACGGAACGACCGGCTCATGCTGGCCGAAGCCGGCCTGGGCATCGCCGTCATCCAGGCGGAGGGCGCGGCCATCGAAGCCTGTCAGGCCGCCCACCTCGTCTGCCCCACCATCCTTGATGCGCTGGGCCTGCTCCGGCATCCCAAGCGTTTGGTGGCGACCCTCCGCGGGTGATCGTCTTCCGCATGTGGAGCCTTCTGAGCCGTTTCTGAAAGGAGTCGTGTCATGGCAGCGAGCGCACCCCCCCCGATCAATGGGACCGGCAGGGATCCGATGGAGGTCTTGCCGCCGTTGTTGGAGCAAGCCGTGGCGGCCCTGGCCGGATTGGACCCCGACCTGATGGCCTATGGTCCCAAATTCGAAGCGTTGCACCAGCGGTGGCGGGAAGGGCGGTTCCACCTGGCCGTCCTGGGCCAGTTCAAGCGGGGCAAGAGCACCCTGCTGAACGCCCTGCTCGGGGCCGAGGTTTTAGCCACCTCGGTGGTGCCCCTGACCGCCATTCCCACGTTCCTGTCGTGGGGGGAGACACGGCGGGCCCGCATCACCTTCTCGGACGACAAGCCCCCCGAGGACCAGACCTTCACCGAAGACGCGCGGCTCCATGATTTTCTCCGCACCTACGTCACCGAGGCGGGCAACCCCAAGAACCACCTCGAGGTCTCGCATGTCGAGGTCTTCCTGCCCGCCGACCTGCTGCGGAAAGGCGTGGTGCTGATCGACACCCCGGGCATCGGATCGACCTTCCGGCACAACACCGAAGCGACCCTCAACTTCCTGCCCCAGTGCGACGCGGCCCTGTTCATCGTCTCGGCCGACCCGCCGGTGACCGAAGTGGAGGTCGAGTTTCTCACACAGGTGTGGCACAAGGTTCCCCATCTTTCGTACGTCATGAACAAGATCGACTACCTCGACGAGACCGAACGGACCACCGCCCTCGACTTCTTCCGGAAGGTTCTGGAAAGCCAGGGGGGAATCCCGGTCGGGTCCGAGATCTTCTCGGTCTCGGCCCGGCGCGGCCTGAAAGCCCGCCTTGGGGGAGACCCCGCCGCCTGGCGGGAGAGCGGGCTCGCCCGCCTGGAAGCCCATTTGATCGACTTCCTGGCCATAGGCAAGAGCCGGACCCTGGCGCTGGCCATCGCCCGCAAGGCCCAGACCCTGACCGACGAGGTGGTCCTGTCGATCGAGGTCCGGCTGCGCTCGATGGCCATCTCGATCGATGAACTCGAGCGCCGCCTGGCCACCTTCGAAGGCAAGCTGAAGGAGGCCGAGCAGGAACGGCTGACCTCGCAGGACCTCCTCAAGGGCACCAACCGCCGCCTGCACGAGTTCCTCGAGGAGTATGCGGAAGAGCTGCGCCAACGCTCGCTGGCCTCCCTCGACAGCCGGGTCCGCGAAGCCGTCGAAAAGAGCAACGGCGACGGCATCGACGAGGACGCGGTGCGCGACCTGCTGGCGCAGGCCATTCCCGGCTACTTCGAGCACGAGACCGGCAAGGCGGTCAAGACGTTCGAAGCCCGCATGGCCGAAGAGCTGAAGCCTTTCCAGCGGCGGACCGACGAGCTGATCGGCATGATCCGTCAGACCGCCGCCGAGCTGTTCGACATCCCGTACCGGGCCCCCGACAGCGCCGACGCGTTCAAGATGATCGAGAAGCCCTACTGGGTCACCCACAAGTGGCGGGCCGGCCTGCGGTCGCTGACCGGCAGCCTCCTCGACCACTTCACCTCGTCGGCTTCCCGCAAGGCCCGGGCCCTGGCCCGCATCGCCGAGCAGTTGCAGTTGTTGGTGGTCGAGAACGTCGAGAACCTGCGCTGGCCCATCTTCCAGAGCATCGATCAGACCTTCCTGCACTTCGGGTCGACGCTCGATGACCGGCTCAAGGAGACCATCGCCGCCACGCACGGCGCCATGAAGGCCACCCTCGACTTCCGCCGGACCCGGGCAAGCCAGATGGAGCCGGTGCGGCAGCGCTATGCCGAGGCCGTCCACCGCCTCGTCGAGTTGAGCGCCGCGTTCGGCACGGTGGGGGACAACCATCAGGCGGGAGCAGCTCCCAGCATCACGGGTGGGACCCCTCCGCCCACCGCGACCAGTCAGACGACCGGTCAGACAACCCGTCAGACGACCAGTCCGACGACCAGTCCAACGACCGGTCAAAACGACCTTTGACGGCGTGTTGGCCTAGCGGCCTGTCAGCGCTTACGGTTGCCCCCGGCACCAATGATCGTCCAAGAGGAGACCTGGCCGCGAGAGAAATCTTTCCATGATCGGTGTCAAGGCGAGCCAAAGGGGTTTTGCCTCTTCACCATTCCAGGGCCAAAAGCCCTGGCCCCCTTTTGGGGCCTAGGCAAGGTGGGACGTTCCCCAGGCGGCCGGCCCGCGGCACGGATCATCGTGAGTTTCATGCGATTCGTCGCCATGGGCGACCGATGGGGTCAGAGGGTCAGAATGCTGTGGTATGCTGACGCACACATTCCCAAGGAGGTTCGTGCCAATGGCAACCGCCATTCCCCGCCCGACCGGGGCGTTCGATCTTTTACTGATCGTGCTGGGATCGGTCATCTCGACCCTGGGCCTTGTCTGTTTCACCATTCCCAACAAGATCGCCGCCGGAGGGTTGACTGGGCTGGCCACGGTGCTGTATTTCGCGGTGGGGCTGCCGGTCGGTGCGATGGTGTTGGGCGGGAACCTCGTGTTGATCGGCGCTCAGATGAAGCTGGTCGGCTTGCGATCGGCGGGGAAGACGGTGCTATCGGTCGCTCTGACTTCCCTCCTGATCGAGGTGCTCATGCGGGTCTGGCCCATTCCCCCCCTGGCCACCGATCCGATCCTAGCCTGCCTCTACGGCGGCATCCTGAGCGGGATCGGCGTCGGCATTACCTTCCGCGGCGGCGGCACCACGGGCGGGGTCGACATCGTCGCCCAGATCTGCCACCACCTGTTTCACTGGCCGATCGGCGACGTCATCCTGGCTGCCAACTTCCTGATCACGGTCGGCGCGGGCTTCGTCTTCGGCCCGCAACTGGCGCTCTACGGCCTGATCACCGTCTTCTTCAGCGGCTACGTGGTCGATGCGGTGCTCGAAGGCATGGCCGTCTACCGCAGTGTGTTGATCATCACCCAGAACGCCCAGGAAGTGGCCTGGGCCATCATGGAGGAACTGCACCGCGGCGTCACCTGCCTCGACGCCCGCGGCATGTACACGAGCGCGCCGACCAACATCCTGGTGGTGGCGGTGCGGCGCATGGAACTGCCGCAGATGCGCCAGCTGATCTACGAGTTCGATCCCAACGCGTTCGTCATTGTCGGCGACGCCCGCCAGGTGCTGGGCCGTGGCTTCCTGAGCCTGGGCGACCAGGTCAAACGCCAGGCCAAAGAGTAGGACCGGTCTTCTTGATGAGCGATCCCACCGACGCCCCCAAGATCTCCGATCGGCTCGCCGGGATCACCCGGCAGCCGGGCGAGAAAACGGGTCTCCTCCGCCCCCCGCCCCCACACCACCGGAGATCTTCCTGGCCACCCGCCCCGGCTCCCCCAGAAAACCGAACTGCGATGCCGTCCTGGTGGTCGCCCTGCTGACCGTCTGGCTGTTCCTGGGGGTCTCCCGCGAACGGGAGTGCGGCGGACAGTATCTGTTCGTCAAGCACCGGCCCTCGCCCCCCCTGTTCTTCCCTGCCCCGGCCGGCGAATCGGATGCGGCCAGCGCCGGCCTCCTGACCGCGGAGGAGATGGCCGCCGAGGCGCGTTTCCAGGAACTCATCGAACCGGGCGGCGGCGCCTGGCGCCGCCTTCCCTTGATCTTGTGGTGAACCCGGTCAGGGCCGCTTTTCCCCGTCCCCCTTGGTCAGCCGCTGCAAAGCCTGGTCGGCCTCGGCGTAGGACTCGTAGATGTGGGGGGCCAGGCCCCGTGCCTCAAGGGCGTTCTTCAGTTTGAACCGGAGGAAGGCGCTGGTAGAGAACCGGGTCACGTGGGTGTAGAAGCGGTCCATCAGGCGCTGCACCATGGCCGAATAGGGGTCGACCAGTTCGGGGGCGATCGAGAAGTTGTCGTAGTTGACGATGGCGGGAACCCGCATTCCCAAAGGGGTCAGCAAGTCGGTGACACGGCGCTCGATCTCCTCGATCTGGCGAACGTTGTGCAGGTGCAGCCCCTCGAAGTTCACCAGCAACACCTGATCGCGGGCGTCGAAGACCAGGCGCGAGGCCAGCGGGACGGTCAGCAGCTCCTCGCCCAGGCCCATGGGACCGTCGCCGAAGATGCGGGGGTCCATCAGGCGGGGCGGGGTCTCGATGACCGGCCGGAACTGCATGTGGGCCAGGATGTCCTTTTCGAGGTCGATGCCCGGAGCGATCTCGACCAGTTCGAGGCCCTTGGCCGTGAGCCGGAAGACACACCGCTCGGTGATGTACAACACGGGTTGGCCGCGTTTGACCGCATGGGCCCCGCTGAAGGTCACATGCTCGACCTGCTGCAGGAACTTCGGGGTGCGCCCTTCCTTGACGATGCGCAGGTTGCCACCCTCGACCGCCACCTCGAGATCGCCGGCGGTGAAGGTGCCGACGAAGACGACCTTCTTGGCGTTCTGGCTGATGTTGATGAAGCCGCCCGCCCCGGCCAGCCGGGTGCCGAACTTGCTGACGTTGAGGTTGCCGTGCCGGTCGGCCTGAGCCAGGCCCAGGAACGCCACATCGAGGCCGCCGCCGTCGTAGAAATCGAACTGGTAAGGCTGATCGACGATGGCGGCGGTGTTCGAGCCCGCCCCGAAGTTCAAGCCACCCGCCGGCAGGCCACCAATCACGCCGGGTTCGGTGGTCAGGGTGAGGAAAGGCAGGATCTTCTCCTCGTTGGCCACGCGGGCCACGCCTTCGGGCATGCCGATGCCGAGGTTGACCACGGCGTTGGGCTCGAGCTCGAAGGCGGCTCGGCGGGCGATGATCTTGCGATCGCTCATCTCGAGCGGCGGGATCGACTCCATCGGCACCCGGATTTCGCCGCTGAAGGCGGGATTGTACGGGGTGGCAAACGTCTGCCAGTGGTTCTCGGGGCGGCCGACGACCACGCAGTCGACCAGCACGCCAGGGATCTTCACCTGCCGCGGTGACAAGCTGCCGCGTTCGACGATCCGCTCGACCTGCACCAGGACCAGGCCGCCAGAGTTATGGGCAGCCAGGGCGAGGGCCAGGGCCTCGAGAGTCAGGGCTTCCCGCTCCATGGTGATGTTGCCTTCGGGATCGGCCGAGGTGCCCCGCAACAAGGCGACATTGATGGGGAAGGTGCGATAGGCGAGGTATTCCTGCCCATCGAAGGTGACCACCTCGACCAGGTCCTCCTTGGTGCGGGCGTTGATCTTGCCACCCGTCTGGCGGGGATCGACGAAGGTGCCCAGTCCGACCCCCGTGATGGTGCGCGGTTTGTGGGCCGCAATGTCGCGGAACAGGTGGGACAACACGCCCTGCGGCAGGTTGTAGGCCTCGATCTCGTTGGCGAAGGCGAGTTTCTGCAGTTTCGGCACCAACCCCCAGTGGCCGCCGACCACCCGCTTCAGAAGGCCCGGGTGGCCGAAATGGTTGAGCCCGCGATCCTTGCCGTCGCCCTGGCCGGCCGCATACACGAGCGTCAGGTCACGCGGCTGGCCCGCCTTCGTGAACCGCTCTTCGAGAGCGATGGCCAGCTCCTCGGGGAAGCCGGTGCCGACGAACCCACCGGTGGCCACCGTGTCCCCCGGCCGGATCAGGCCGACCGCCTCGGCGGCCGAGACAACCTTGCTGCGGCCGGCTTTGGGGGCCGACAGCGCGGCGAGCGCGGGGTGGATCGGGGGGACGGACGCGGGGGCGAATTCCTCGGACATGCTTCCTCCAATCTATGGTTTTTGCTTTGCAAAAAAACTCTACCTCACCCCCGGCGCCGTGTCAACCCGGCCCCGCTCGGCTTCAGGTCCACTTGCCGTTCCAGCGCTTTCCCTCAGAACAAGGGCCTTGGGCCGACTCCGCTCGATGGCCGCAGACTCAGGGCGATCTAGTCTCCCCCATGCAGTGCCAGCACCGAGAGCGACGACCAGACCCGCGAAACCGCCCAGGCTCCCCGAACCCCAGGTCAAGACGCTGAGCGAGAATTCATGGGATGCCCACCTTCCGGTGGCACGGGCCTGAACGATGTGGTATGGTGCGGGACATGCATCCGATCCTGTTTGCCTGGGGGCCGATCCGCATCGGTTCGTATGGCGTCTTGTTGGCCCTGGCCTTCGGGGCGGCCATCGTCCTCACCAATCGCGAGTTCCGGCGGCAGGGCCTCGACACCCTCCTCGCCTGGGACATCTACCTGCTGGCCATCCTGGGCGGCCTGGTGGGCTCGCGTGGCCTGTACATCCTCGAGAACTTCGGGGCCTGCCTGCGCGACCCGGCGGCCTTCCTGGTGTCGGCCACCGGCTTCTCGGTCATCGGCGGGTATCTTCTGGCGATCGTCCTGTGCTGGATCAGAGTGCGTCGGGAAGGGCAGCCCTTCCTGAAAATCGCCGACCTGTGTGCCCCGGGCATGGCGGTCGGGTATGCGGTCGGCCGCCTGGGCTGCATCGCCGCCGGGGACGGCTGCTATGGCCTGCCAACGCTGGCCTGGTGCGGGATGACCTTTCCCCACGGGCTGGTGCCTACGCTGAGCACCCAGAATCCAATGCTGGTCAAATTGTTCACCCAACGCTATCCGGGGACACCTATTCCCGCGGATATCCCCGTCCACCCTACCCCGCTCTATGAATCGATCTCAGCCTTCACTCTTCTAGCCATCCTGCTTGCCGGCGGCTGGGCCATCGGCCCCGGCCGGCGGCTCGCCTTCTTCCTCGCCTGGTTCGGCCTCGCCCGGTTCGGCGTCGAGTTCATCCGGCTCAACCCGATCGTCTGGCGCGGATTGACCTCCGACCAGCTTTTGTCGTTCGGGTGGGTGGCCCTCAGCCTGCTCGTCCTGTGGATCGGCCGAAACCACCAGCCCCTTGGTCTTGAGCCCGCTCAGGAAAGCAACGCTCAAGCGGAAGCCGTCATTCAGCCGGGACCCGAAGCGCTCCCCTCGGCCGCTGCCCCCTCTTCCGGCCGGGCAGTGACCAGCCCTCGGCCCGGCTCGTCCGCCCCCGCCCATTCCCCGCCCCCGGGAGGGCTGCCACGATGAGCAAAACTGGCGACCCCGCCCGGCGGGCCCGTCTCGCCACCCCGGGCCGGGACCGCCCCGGCCCCGTGGTCTATTGGATGTCCCGCGACCAGCGGGTGGCCGACAACTGGGCCCTCCTGCATGCCTGCAACCTGGCCCGCTCACGGCAGGTGCCCATGCAGGTCGTCTTCACCCTCGATCCGGCCTTTCCCGGCGCCACCCGACGGGCCTGGGACTTCCTGCTGGCGGGGCTGGCCGAAGTCGAGGCCGACCTGCGCGGGCGGGGCTTGCCCTTCCACCTTCTCCTTGGTCACCCACCCCAGACCATGGCACAATTCTGCAAGAAGTACAAGATTGCCTGCCTGGTCACCGACTTTTCCCCGCTCCGACACAAGCGCGCGTGGATGGCCGAGGTGGCGGCGACCACCGGTCTGCCGGTGATCGAGGTCGATGCCCACAACATCGTCCCCGCCTGGCTCGCCTCGCCGAAACAGGAGTTCGCCGCCCGCACTTTCCGCCTCAAGCTCAACCGAATCCTGACCGACTGGCTCGACGAATTCCCCTCCCTGGAGCCCCTACCGGCGACCGGACCGCTGCCCCCCCCGGTTGATTGGGCGGCAGTGGCGGCGGCGGTGGCGGGAGCGCGGGCGGTCACCCCCGTCGAGTGGCTGCCTGCCGGCCAGGCGGCGGCCGCCGACCGCCTGCGCCGGTTCGTGGCCGGCCCCCTGCGCACCTACGCCCTGACCCGCAACGACCCCTGCCTCGACGGCACCTCCAACCTCTCGCCCTATCTGCATTTCGGCCATCTGTCGCCGCACCGGGCCGCCCAGGCCGCCGGCGCCGCCCGCGTTCCCGACGAGTCGCGGCTGGCCTTCCTCGAGGAGCTGGTGGTACGCCGCGAATTATCAGACAATTATTGTTTGTACAATCAAAACTACGACACCCCCGCGGGCTACCCGGAGTGGGCGAAGAAGACCCTGGCCCTCCATGCCGGGGACCGACGCGAGCATCTCTACGACGACGATGCCTTCGAGTCGGCCCGCACCCACGACGAACTGTGGAACGCCGCCCAGCGGCAGATGGTCCGGACGGGCAAGATGCACGGCTACCTGCGGATGTACTGGGCCAAGAAGATCCTGGAATGGAGCCCGTCCGTCGCCGAAGCCCATCGGATCGCCCTCACCCTGAACGACCGCTACGAACTCGACGGCCGCGACCCCAACGGCTACGTCGGAGTGGCCTGGAGCCTCGGCGGCGTCCACGACCGCCCCTGGGGCCAACGCCCCGTCTTCGGCACCATCCGGTTCATGTCGTTCGGCGGGTGCAAGGGGAAGTTCCGCGTCGCCGAGTTCATCGCCCGCTGGCCCGCCTGATCCTGGCGCCTCACCAGGCCTCACTTTTCTCCAGTCCGCTCCAATCCGCCCCACCCAGCCGTCCTGCTCTTCCTCCTCGGCCCCCCCACTTCTCACCGGTCTCCCATGACCCGCGTTTTCCATGGTCTGGCCCGAGACCACACCGCCCCCCGGCCGCAACCGGGAGGCAGTGGGAAAGAGCAGTCAGGGCAAGGGGATTCAGGCCGTCTCCACCTCTCGGACAGCGACCGGTTCAACCTCCCGTGCCGCCCCTGCCGCCACCGCCCGGTGCGTGGCGAAGGTGGCCAACCAGCCCATGACGATGGCCATGCTGGCCAGGAAGGCCGGGTTGTTGTGCATCGTCGTCACCTGGAACCAGGCGATGCCCAGGTAGGTGAGCCCCGAGACGACCACGCCGACGAACACGGCCTGCCGGCCGACGTTGGGCAGGAACATTCCGGCGGCCAGCGGAAAGAACGTGGTCGTGAACAGGAAATAGACCCCATACATTCCGAAGATGGCCACCGAGCCACCGACCGGGTTCTGGACCTGCCCGACCGACAGCCAGATGATGACCAGGGCGGTCACCACCAGCAGCAGGCGGCCGTAGAACAGGGCCTGCCGGCCCAGGTCGGCTTCGGCTTCCGGGGCCAGGTCCGATCGGCCGCGTTTGAGCAGGGGCAGGAACATGTCGGTCGAAAAGATGGTCGACAGGGAGAGCAACAACCCTTCGAGGGTGGACAACCCGGCACACAGAATGCCCAGCATGATCACGACCTGCACGATCGGCGAGAAGGTGGCCGCCACGTAGGTCGGAACTACCAGGTCCATGCGGTCGATGGGGGGCAGGGTCAGGCGGGCGTAGAGCCCGACGATCATCAGGAACGAGAAAACAAGACCGACCAGGGTCGCGGTCAACAGATAGGAGGTCACCTGCTCTTCGTTCTTGAGATACAGCACCTTGGCCACGACGTGCGGTTGGCAGACGATGGCGATGCCGACCAAGAAGTTGCAGAAAAAGATCTCGAACAGGTTGCGAAAGTAGGGGGAGGCGGCGTTGGTCACCGAGACCAGGTTGGGGTCGATGGCCGCCAAACGGGTCAGGAACCCCTCGCCGTCGAAGAACAGATGCACGCCCGACCCCAACAGGATGATCGCGACCACGAACATGACGATCGCCTGCAGGGCGTTCGTGTAGGCCGACGTGTTCACGCCCCCGATCATCATGTAGGTGAAGACGAACCCGACGACGACCGCGATGAGCCAGGTGAACTGGGGGTTGTAGACGGCGGCCCCACCAGCCTCCCCGGGGAGGAAGGCCGGCACGCCGAGGGCCTGCCCCAGGGCGTAGGCGAGTCCGACCACGATCAGCACCGCGAACGCGACCAGGGCCAGGGAGATCACCGCGAAGAGATACTGCATCATCGGCGATTCGTAGCGTTTGCCGATCCACTGCGGCACGGTGAGGGCGGCCACCCGGCCGCCCACGGTCAGGAACCGCTTGGAAAACAGGACCAAGCCCAGCATGACCCCGCAGGGAGCGGCCAGGGCGAACCCCAGCAGGCCCGCCACACCGTATTTGTAGATGAGACCCGGATTGACCACGAACGTCGCCACGCTGGTCAACTGAGCGGCCAGCGACAGGCCGACGAAGACCGGCGGGATATCCTTGCTCCCCACCGCGAAACTCTTCAGATCCTTGGTCTTCAACGCCCCCCGGATGGTGAGCGCGATGGTCACCGCCACGTAGATTCCGACCGCCACCCATGCCATGGCCTGCTGCGACATACCGCCGTTCCTCCTGCATTGCGTCATGGGCCACCGCGACATTTTTCTCTCGTTCGACGGCCCTGATTTTGCAATACAAAATTCTCCCGTATCGTCGGAAGGCTGTCAAGTCTCCGGCCACATTCGCCGGAACCGGCGCCAATGGTTGCCACCCCCCCCACATGTCCCTGCCGACCACCGGCGATCAGAGGGCCCCTCAGAGGTGCGGGTAGTTGTTCAGGAACCCGGTGACGTCGAGGCGGGTCAGGCGGCCATTGTTGGTCAGGAAGCCGGCCCGGTCGAGTTTGCCGAGGAAGTGGACGATCATCTGCTTCCACCAGGGCCAGTCGTGGGCGACATCGGGCCCCCAGAGGTCGAACAGGTGCGGCACCCCTTTGTTGGCGAGATGGGCGGAAACCGCCGCCGCCTCCCCGTTCCACTCCTCCCAGGCGCCCTGGCCGGCACAGATGATCAACAGGTCGCGGCGGAGGTTGTCGAGATAGAAGGGATCGTTCAACCCCGGCAGATACATCAAGGGGTCGTTGTAATAGACATCGTCATTGCGGAAATCGCCGACCGCGAACGCGATGCTGTAGTTGCCGCTCATGCAGATGGCGATGTCGAACAGGTCGGGATGCCGCAGGATGAAATTGCCCGCGTGGTAGGCCCCGAAACTGACTCCGGTGACCGCGATGCCCGCCCCGGAATGGCCGTCGTTCAGGATGAAGGGGACGATGTCGTGGGTGATCGCCCAGTCGTAGTCGTTGGCCCGGCGCGCCTTGTCGGCGGGGTGGGCGTTGGCGAACCAGGTCTCGTGATCGAGCCCGTCGACGCAATAGACCTGGATCTTGCCATCCTCGATGAAGGGGGCGATCGTCTCGATCATGGCGAAGTTCTCGAAATCGAAGAACCGCCCGCTGGAACTTGGGAAGACCAGCACCGGCTTGCCGCGATGCCCGAAGACCAGCATCTCGAGCGGGCGGCCGATGGCCTGGCTGGCGACGGTGACGTAGGTCCGTTTCATGGCATTTCCTCCTGGATGGCGGCGATCATGTCCCGCACCTCGTCCTCGCTGGAAGAGCGCACGAGAAAGGCATACTGGCCCATCACCGCATACTCGATGGGATTCATGGCCTGGGCATGGACGATGCGAGCCCCGAAGCGCCGTCGCAGCTCCTCTTCCGTGTAGCGATAGGCACGGTCGAGCTTGCGCCCGACGTAGGCGCAGTGATATGTGCGGTCGAAATGGAACTCGCGCCGGCCCTGCACGACAATAGCCGCCCACCAGTCGTAAACGTCGATATCGGCGGAGTAGTTGAACATGTGGGTGGTCAGGCCGCCGGGCGGCCGCATGTTGATCTCGAGCCCGCGCAGCTGGCCGTCGGCCAGCCGGTAGAACTCGATGTGGAAGAACTTCCCGCGGATGCGGGCGGCCTCCACCACGCGGCGCCCCATCGACTCGAGATCGCCGGGCACCGTCCGGACATTGTAGTAGGCCAGGTTCTGGTTGAGCTTGACGATCTTGTGGATGTCGTTGTTGAAGAGGTGGCTCGTCCAGAACACGATGTTGCCGTCGCGGTCGGTGAGGCCGTCGAACGATTCGATGATCCCGTCGAGGTATTCCTCGATGAAGTACGGATAGGGCCCCCGCCCCGAAAAGAAGGACCGCAGGTCGTCATCGGTGTTGATGGTATAGGTGTCACCGGCGCCCACGCCGGAATCGGGCTTGATGAAGGCGGGGAACTTCCCGCCGATGAACTCACGACACTGGGCGAGATTCTCGACCAGCGCCCCCCGGGCGGTCGGCACCTGGGCCCGGGCGAACACCTGCTTCATCAGCGACTTGCGCTTGATGAAGGCCAGATCGCCGGGTCGGGGGCCGGGGATGTCGAAGGCTTCCCGCACCGCCGCTTCCAGTTCGATCCAGGGTTCGAGGTGCGACTCGACATGGTCGAGTCTTCCCCACCCGTCGCGGAAATGCCGACAGGCCTGCAACACCTGTCCGGTATCGTGGAGGCGGTCGACCCGGTAATGGCAGGTCAGATACTGGCGGAGCTCCCAGGACAGGGCCTCGTCGGGGCGATCGGTGACCCCGAAGACCCGCGCCCCGTATCCCACCAGATGGCGGGTGAACAGGGAGTAATGGGTGGGGAAGTGCGGAGACAGGTGCACGACGTTCATACGGCTTCCTCCCGGCTACTGACGATGCCGCGGCCGAACCCCGACGGCTGGCCCATGGTATCCAATGACACCCGGGATGACAACCCCTTTCCCCAGAGGCTTTTCCCCTCTCCCGATCTTCTGCTGGATCTGATACCCTGGAAAGCGACCCCGCACCCATCGACCCAGGAGCCGCCCCTCCCGCCATGGAACCAGCCATGCTGGCGTTTCTCACCCTCTTTCTGACCGTCTATGGCGGGCTCAAACGCCTACGTCCGGCTTCGTCGGCGCAAAGCGGCCCTGCAGTCAACCGCTGCCCAACGGCCCATCCTCGTGCTCTTCGTCGCGGCTTCCGGACAGCCCGACTGTGGCGACCGCTTCGACGGCCGGGTTGGCGGGGCCAGGGTGCCCGTAGAAGCGGCGGGAAT
>CALLCO010000009.1 GCA_937998695.1 Candidatus Ozemibacteraceae bacterium | reverse complement strand
GACCAGATCCACCCCCTCGATCAGCCCCCGATGATTCCCACCCCCGCCAGGAACAGCCCCACCCCATGAAAGTCGTTCTCGCCAAGACCGCCGGATTCTGCATGGGCGTCAAACGAGCCGTCCAGATCGCCCTCGAGACGGCCCAGGGGAAGGAAGAGATCTTCACCTGCGGGCCACTCATCCACAACCCGCAGGCGGTCGAAACCCTGCGGGCCAAGGGCGTCATCCCGCTTCCCGACGAGGTCGATCCCGATCACGGCATCCTCCTCATCCGGGCCCACGGCATGCCCGCCGACCGCATTGCCCGTCTGCGAGCCCGCGGGCTGACCATCGTCGACGCCACCTGCCCCCACGTGGTCTCGAGCCAGAAACGCATCGCCACCTGCTCGGCCGAAGGCATCCCCGTCATCATCGTGGGCGATCGCGAACACCCGGAGATCCTCAGTCTGCAGAGCTTCGCCGCGGGCCCCTGCCACATCCTTTCCTCCCTGGCCGAAGCCCAGGCCTTTCCGGCGGTCGAACGCGCCATGGTGATCGCCCAGACCACGTTCAACGCCGCCGATTACGAAACCATCGGCGCCGAGCTGCGCCGCAAGATCCCGCATTGCCAGGTATTTCAGTCGATCTGCAAGGCCACCTCCCGCCGCCAGGAGGAGGTCCACCGCCTCGCCCGCACCTGCGACGCCGTCGTCGTCGTGGGCGGCCGCAACAGCGCCAACACCCGCCGCCTCGCCGAGATTGCCGCCGCCTCCGGCAAGCCGACCTTCCACGTCGAGACGGCGGCCGAGCTGCCCCTGGACAACTTCGCCGCCTTCACGACGGTGGGCGTCACCGCCGGAGCCTCGACCCCCGACTGGATCACCGAAGAGGTGATCGACTGCCTGACCTCGCTGCACCCCGTCCCTGATTCTGACTGACGCGCAGACGTATCGGCCCTTCCAGATACATACTGATTGTCCCCGAACTCCCCCGGTCGCAGGAGACAATCTGTGGGACCCAGGACTTCGGCCAACAAGGACAAGGTCAAAGCCTACGAAGCCGCCAAGCAGATCTACAACTTCGGCAAGAGCAAGGTCGAGAACCTCCGCATGAAGGAGATGGCCATCGACAACCTCGAAAACCTCGACGAGGCCCGCAAGGAGATGGCCAGCACCAAAGGCTGACCGCAGCAACGGCCGGGGGCCAGGGTCAGCAGGCGAGCAGTCGGGTCAGCCAGCGGGGCAGAGGGTCGGGCGGACCGCGGCGAAAGCACCCAGATCGGGCCGCAGGGCGGCCGCCAGCGACGCCTGACGGAAGATGCAGGCCTCGGGGCGGCAGGGAGAGCGCAGGATGGATAACCGGGGGCATTCCTGGCATTCGGGCTGGTTGGGCCCAATCGCCGCGAGTGATGGGACCGGGAAAGCCGCCCCGGCTGCTCTCGAGAAGCGGCTCCTGCCGCTGCTCGCGGCGGCGGCCTTGCTGGCCGCCGGCCGGTCCCCGACGGGAAACAGGCGTTCGTCGGCCCGCCTTTCCCCCTCCCCTCAGAAAATGAGGCTGCCCAGGTCGTCCCAGCGCGAGTAGAGTTTGCAGTTGGGACGCAGGATCAGATACTTCACCGCCTCCTTGGCTTCGGTCGCCATGCAGTCATCGTCGACAACGGTGCCGATGCCCTGCACCGAATACTTGACCGCACCGAAGGGCAACACCTCGAGCCGGCGCCCCTCCTTCAGGATGAACTCCTTGATCTCGGCCAGGCGGGCGGGGGCGCACCGGTGCTGGTCAATCCAGGCGTCCTCCGGCGTGTCGCGTTTCGGGGAATTGTACAAGACACGAAAAGTGATCTGGTCGGCCCGCAGATCGGCCGCCCGCGTGAAGATCTCGCGGGGAGCCTTCTGATCGTAGACGCTGGTCATGTTCAGGCTGAGCCGCAGGGTGAAATCGAACTCCTCGATCAGGGCGGCCAGGCCATCGATGTCGACCTCGTGCCCCGCCGTGGTCTGATTGATAGCGGCGTTGTTTTTCGACGAGAAGAGGTCGGCCACCGACAGCGAGATGGTGTTGACCCAGACGGTGTTGCGCAGGAAGCGCAGAAAGGCGCGGTCAAGGGTGGTGCCGCTGGTCTGGATCTCGATCCAGCGGAACGGCTTGCGCAGTTTCTTGTTGATGATGCTGAAGGTCTCGAGGTAGCGGCGGTTGAGCAGGGGCTCCCCTTCACCGGTCAGGATGATGACGTTGCAGCCGTTGTCCCGGGCGAACTCGAGGCGGCGCTCGAAATCCTCGAGATAGAGGTCATACTGCGGTTTGTTGACGTCGAGCTGGTTGACATACCGGTCGCGCCGCATGTGCGACACGCAGAACCGGCACCGGTTCAGGCACGGCGCCGGCACATCGAGGGACAGCGACTGGATGATCATTTCTCACCACCTCCATCGGATTTCCTCCTGGGTACCAGAAACGATCCTCAAGGAACACCCGTCCTGAAAGGGGCGCAGGGGCTTTGCGTCTCTGGCGCTGTCCTGCATACCGTGGGCCTTGGGGCGCATCTGCTTTCCGCTCCCATTCTGTCGGCTGAAATCGGTCCCATCCAGGTCTGAGCCAGGCCGAGAATCAAACTTCCTTCCCTGGGGGAAGCCAGCGGTCGAGCCAGGCCAGCACCTCCTGCCAGGCCGCGTGCCAGTCCTCCGGGCGCATGCAATGGTCGGATTCCGGGTAGTCGAGGTGACGAAGCCGCTCCGGACACGCGGCATAGCCCGGACGCAGGGTTTCCACGAACGCCCGCATGGGGCCGGGGGGAACAATCGAGTCCCGACCGGCAGTGATGGCCAGCAGTGGAATGGGCGGGAACCGCCCGGGCGCGTGCACGGGAGCCCGGGCCTCGCGCGGGTCGCGGGCGGCCCCCTCGCGGCGGGGTTCCCAGCTGGGAGTCGAGAGGAGAGGAATGCAGACATCGGGGCGGGGGTCGTGTCGCATCGTCCCCAGAGCGGTGTGCCCACCCATCGACACCCCGACCACCGCCAGGCGGCATTTCCCCGAGGCGCGCAACACCTGCATCAGCCCGGTCACTTCTTCGATCCAGGCGGTGACAATATCGAGGAGACAGGCATGAGCGCGGGTCGGGGGGGCTTCCCCCATGGCGGCCAGGAACCCGTCCTCCCGCGGCCCATGGTGGGGGGCATCGGGAGCGAGGCAGAAATAGCCCGCATCGGCCAGCCGCCCGAGTTCAGGTCCCATCGTCGCCGCCGAGGCAGTCAGCCCATGCAGCAGGATGACGGCCCGGTCGTCCGGCCTGGCCCCGCCGCCGGCCGGCCTTTCCACCACAGGAATCGCCCGTCCCCCGATCACATACTGCGTCCGCTCACGGTCCATTCGTCTCCCTCCAGGTTGAGCCGCACACCATCGGATCCCGTCGGCTTCGCCCAACGGCCGGCCGACGCCCGCCTCGATCGGGTCCTTCCCGTCGAGTCACTGCCCCAGAGTGGTGCCCAATAGGCTCTGCACCTTGAGCAGATCGCCTTGTTTGAGGGCTTTCAAGGCCGCCAGCACGTTTTCCGACACCGACAGGGGGGTCTTCGGGGCGGCGGTGACGTAGACGAACCCGCCGGCCGTCGAAAAGCGAGTGAAGGCCAGGCGGAACAGATCCATCTGCCGGAACAATTGATCGGCCTGGATGATCTTCACCTGGTCGCCCGCCTTCAACCGGCCCATGATCGCATTGCCCGCCTTTTTGACATCGATATTGAACTGTTTCGTCTTCAACTTCTCGAATCGGCTCTCGATCCGGAAATGGATCTGCCGTTTGGCGGCATCGAAGGTCAGGTGCGCCGGCACCACGAAGTTCCCCGAGGCCTGGAAGAACTGGTTGGGCTTGTATTTCATCACCCCGCCGATCGCCATCTCGACCTGGCTCCCATTGGCCCCGATCCGCTCGAGGAAGAGATCCTTGACCGTCCACGGCCCGTCCTTTTGTTCGGGGTATTTCCGGAACAGGTCCTTGAGGTAGCTTTCGGGAAGCCCGAACTGGACGTATTCCAGAAACGTCCGGCCGTCATGCGACCGCACCGACCAGTTGATATCGGCCTTCAGCAAGGCCTCGGCCACGGCCGCGGCCACCTCCAGGTCAAGCGCCTGCCCCGCCGGGCATGGCCCCGGCACAACCGCTCCCAGCATCACGCACACGATGCCGATCATCCAGACCCGCGCCGTTCCACATTTTCCCGTCATCTCCCGTGCCTCCTCGTGATCGTGCCCTCAGGTCATTTGGATGGTACAGGAAACTCGCCACCCCGCCAAGCCCCGCCGCCCGGTCTTTCACGCCATGGGCATTCAGCCTCAGACAGACCGCGACCGGTGCCCCAGGCAGAACATGGCGGCTGGCCGGCCTTCTGCGCCACCTGTCTGCCAGGCCACCGGCCGGGATTCGCCAGAAGGCGGTCGCTCCAGCCCAGCCGGCGGCCATTTTGGCAGCGTGCCCCAGGGTATGCTACAATCCCGTTTAGCCCGGGATAGACCGTTTGTCCTGACGGAAAGGATTCTGCAGGCGATGCCGCCGGTCCAGCTCACGACCCAACTCGACCAGGGGATCATGACCATCCGCGTCAACGGCTACCTCGACGGGATCGGAGCAGACGAAGTGGCCAAGGCGGTGGAACACGGGTGCGCGCTCGGCTGCCAGAAATTCCTGCTGAACCTGCAGGAGGCCCCGGTCATCAACAGCCAGGGCGTGGCCGCCATCTTCCAGATGGCCGAGGACATCGTCGAGCACCGGGGCGGGCAACTCGCCGTGGTCGGGCTGAGCAAGATTGCCGCCACCGTCTTCCGCAACACGGGGGTGCTCGAGTTCGTGATTGTCGCCGACACCGAGGCAGCGGCCATCGCCGAGCTGACCTGAGGGTTCCGTCCCGCCCCCTCAGACCGGACCGCCTTCTATTCCATTACCGATTTGGGAAAGGGTGATCCCCCTCGTCTTGAGAGGTCGGGGCCGCCGGAAGAGGGCCGGATGCCAGAGGTGGTGGGGGTGGTGGCGGCGGTGGGGGAGGCACCAAGGGAAGCGGTGGGGCCGGCGCGGAGGGAGGCAAAGGCGGCGACGGCGGCAGAGAAGGAGAAGAGGCCGGCCCGGTCGCGGGCCAGAGCAGGCCATGGCGCGTTGCCAGGTCGCGGGGGGTCGCCCCCGCCTCGTCGGTCAGAGCGGGATCGGCACCCCGCTCGAGCAGGAACGCCAGGAAGGTCGCGTCGGCCCCCAACAGCACGGCCAGATGCAGCGGCGTCCGCCCGACCCGGTTGCGCAGGTTGGGGTCGGCCCCCCGCCCCAGCAGGATCTCGGCGCACCGCCGGTCCTTCCGCCAGGCCGCCCAGTGCAGCGGAGCCCAGCCCTCGTTGTCCTGCGTGTCGGGAGCCGCCCCCCGCACCAAGAAATACTCCACCAGTTCGGAATTCCCCATGAAGACGGCGTGGTGCAAGGGGCTCTCGCCCTCGGCGTCACACCAGGCGAGGTCGGCTCCCTGGCGCAGGGCGAGGCTGATCAGATCGCGGGTGCCGCGCACCGCCAGGGCATGCAGAATGCCTTTCGCCTTGCGGTCAACCGCCAGCACATCGGCCCCACGACTGATCAGGAACTGCAGCATCCGCTCCTGACCGGTCGTCGCCGCCACCAGCAGCGGAGTCTGCCCGGCCTTGTTGTCGCGGTCGAGTTCGGCCCCACGGTCGAGCAGCAGGCGGACCACTTCGAGATGGCCGTTGCGGACCGCCTTGAACAAGGGTGATTCGTCGGCGGGATCGAGCAGATCGACCGGCACCTTCCGCCCGAGCAGGAAGGCCACCGCCTCCTTGCGGCCGGCCGCCGCCGCCAGGTGCAAGGGCGTCTGTCCGCCAGGGTCGCGCTCCTCGAACGAAGCGCCGGACCCCGCCAGGCGTTCGAGCACTCCCCGGTCCCCCCGCGTGGCCGCCAGGTGCACCGCGGTCACCCCGGCCGCGTCCTTCTGGCGACCGTCGGCGCCGGCATCGATCAGGAAAGCCGCGATGTCGGGCTTCCCTTCGGCGATGGCCTGGTGAAGAGGGCTGCCATACGTCGGATGGGACAGTACGGCCGCCGGCGGGTGGGCCCGCACGATCTTCTTAACCAGCTCGAGGTCGCCCACCCGCACCGCCGGAAAGATCTCCTCGGGCAGGATGAAGCCGAGCGCCTTCCAGAAGCCGCTCACCGGTTCACCACGATCGGCGGGAAGATGAACCGGTAGCCGGTGATGACCGCCCGTCCGGTCTCGATCCGCATCGAGACGGTGGCCAGGGTCGTCTTGCCGGTATAGACCATGTAATCCATGATGGCCTGCCCGGTGGCGGCGGTGCGCGCCAGGTCGAACTCCCCGACTCTGGCCCCGTCGAGCCAGAAGGAGACGCGCCCCGCATCGGCATACTGACGGTGATCCCAGAAATCGAAGATGACCCGGGTCATGGTGCCGACGATGTCGACCTGTGCCCCCCTCACCACCGACATCGCCAGGAACCAGTTCTGGCGGGCATTGGTCTGGACGAGATCCCATTCGCCGGTGTAGGACACCGGGTATTGGTAATAGCCCTTCACGTCGGTGTTGCTTGGCTGGAAGATGCCGTTGACATAGCCGCGGGCATCGACGTCGAGCGCCATCGACTCGGCGGGATTGGTGACCGGGCCAAGCTTTTCGACAGGCACCGGGGTGGTGTGTTCCCCCCCGCACCCGGCCAGCCCGCACGCCACCAGCACCCAGAGCACAACCACCACCCCGCCCCGCCGCGTCAGAACCATAGCGTGAATTTCTCCTCGAATCCGCAGGGGTGGTAGCTCAGCTTGGCGGTCCGCAGCCCCTCGATGCCGAGGTCGGTCTCGCGGTTGACCAGCGTGACCTCGGGCGGCAACTGGTTGACCAGGGCCCAATTCAGGAACTGGTACAATCCCTTGAGACTGCGCTCGGCCTTCTCGAGGGTCACCACCCAACACCCTGGATGCACGGGTGAAGCGAAGGAAACCCCGACCAGGCGGCCGTCCACCCGCACCAGCACCCCCAGGCCGCCCATCCGGTCGAGGTGCGGCAGGGCCCGCCGGGCGGCCAGCGCTTCGATCCGGACGGTCTCATCGGGGGCCGGGAAGGCGGCATACCAGTGGTCAAGGTACGCCTGCACCTCGTCGGCATGGGCGGGCGTCATCCGCTCGACGACCGGGCGCAGGTCTTCCTGGACCCGGTTGACGAAATTCTTCTTCTGGTGGAACTTCCGCCCGGCCAGGTCGGCCAGATCCTGGCGGGAGTAGAGGTAGTCGAAATCGCCCCGCTGGGCTTCGCACCGGCACCCCGGCACCTCCGCCACGATTTCCTCCTTGATGGCCGTTGGCACGTAGGACAGGGACAGCGGACACCCGCGCAGGGCCATCTGGGCCAGCAACGCCTGCAGCGCCCCCCGGATCGGGCCCTCCCCGAGCGGCGGCAGGGCCAGGCAGCCGCCGCCGGGCCCCTCGACCCCCAAGATCAGATGCCCGTCCAGCCGGCTGATCTGCGCCGGTTTCTCGAGATACCAGCCCCAGAGGTTATAGAACCCGAAATCCGACGAATGGATACCCTTCCGGGCCAGCAGGCCCGCGATCAGGGGCTGGTGCTCAAACCCCAGGGGCACCGCGGCGGGAAAGGTCGGCAAGGCATCCATGGATGGGTTATCCTACCACAGGCTCCCGCTTCCGATCCAGCACCCGTGCAGTCCGGCAGCAATTTTCCGTTGGGCTGACCCGCGTGAACAGGGCAAAAGAGGATGGCCGGCGGTCCGGCAGGCATTCTCATGCAACCGAAGGACGCCATGGCCTTGGCATCCGACACCGGCCACGCAGGGGCCTCTGGTCACAGCGACCGTTGGTCGACCTTCGGTCGACAGGGGGCAAAGCGCCGGGTTCTCTTGGGGAGCGGCCCCAACCGCGCCCCGCCCGCCTTGACCTGCCCTGGAGGCTCCGGTATCATGCGGACATGCCGCCCAACCCCTTCGAACCCCTGCCCCTGCGGGGACACACCCTCAAGAACCGCTTCGTCGCCGCGCCCATGGCGACGCAGTATGCCGACAAGCGGGGTCTGGTCACCGAAACCATGCTGGCCTACTACCGCCACCTCACGTTGACCGGGGTGGGCATGGTGGTGGCCGAGGCGGCCGTGATTTCCCCCGAAGGGCCGGGCTGGTCGCGCGAACTGGTCGCCTACACCGACGAAGCCCTGCCCGGGCTGCGCCAGCTGGCCGAGACCATCCGCGACCGCGGCGCCCTGCCCCTCCTGCAATTACACCATGCCGGCCGTCAGGGCCTTCCATCGCGGGAGCACACTCAGATGCCCGCCCCATCCCCCATCCCCTGCCCCGTCCTCGACCGGCCCGTCCGCGCCCTCCATCCCCAGGAGATCCAGGACCTGGTGGGAAAGTTCACCGAAAGCGCCCGCCTCGCTCGCGAAGCGGGATTCGCCGGGGTCGAACTGCACGGGGCCCACGGCTACCTGTTGCACCAGTTCGTCTCGCCCCTGACCAATCAGCGCGACGACGAGTACGGCCTCCAGCGCCACGCCGCCAGCCGCTTCCCTCTCGATGTGGTCCAGTCCATCCGCCGCGCCTTCCCCGACCTCGTCATCTCCTACCGGATGTCGGCCCGCGACTACCTGCCGCGCGGCCTGACCCTGCAGGCGTCCTGCCTCCTGGCCAAGGGCCTGGAAGGGGCCGGCGCCGATCTGATCAGCGTCTCGGGCGGCATGTATGCCTCGCTGCACGGCCCCGAATCGATCGTCGGCCCGACCACCCCCTACGGGGTCTTCCGCGACGATGCGCGCGACATCCGCGAGGCCGTCTCGATTCCCGTCGCCGTGGCCGGGAAGATCCAATCCCCCACCCTCGCCCACGAGATCATCGCCAACCGCGACGCCCACCTCGTCGTGCTCGGCCGCATGCTGCTGCGCGACCCCGACTGGATCCAGAAGGCCCAAGGCCTCAACCGGAACCCGGTGCGCGACTGCCTGCTCTGCCCCCGTTGCCGGTTCCACAGCCGGGGATGCCCCGACGGCGCCAGCCGCCCGACCTGGAATTCCTGATCCCGTCATGGCCCAGCCGCTTCCGCCCGCGGGCCCGACAGTTTCCCCATCGTAAGGAGAACACCATGAACCGACGCCCCGCCTTCCTTCTGGTCTGCCTCGCCCTCGCCACCACCTGGATGCTGTTGGCCACCCCGCCGGCCACCGCCCAGGGCCTGTTCGACCTGTTCGGCATGGGCGCCGGCTCCAAGAACGAGGTCAAGTTCCGCACCGAGTACGTCGAGGGCGACCGCGACGCCACCGACGAGGTGCTGCAGATCAAGGTCAACGGCCTCATCACCATGGGCAACGACGACGAGCCCACCCCCTTCGAGTTCAAGAAAAACCTGATAGAGCGGCTCGACCAGGATCTGGAGGCGGCCCGCAAGCTCGACAAGATCAAGGCCGTCCTGCTCGAGGTCAATTCGCCGGGCGGCGAGGTCACCGCTTCCGATATCATCCATCACAAGTTGTCGAAACTGAAGGCGATCAAGAAGCCCATCGTCACTCTGATCGGGCAGCTCGGCGCCTCGGGCGGCTACTACGTCGCCTGTGCCGGCGACAAGATCCTCGCCCATCCCACCTCGATCCTGGGCAGCATCGGCGTCATCATGCAGTCAGCCAACATCGAGAAACTCGCCGACATGGTCGGCTTCCGGCACATCGCCCTCAAGTCGGAGCGCACCCCCAAGAAAGACGTGCTGTCCCCCTTCCGGGAAATGACCGAAGATGAGCACCGCATGCTGATGTCGATCATCGACGGCATGCACGACCGCTTCATCGCCGTCGTCGCCGCCGCCCGCGGCAAGAGCGTGGAAGAAACCACCAAGTTGGCCGACGGGTCGCTCTTCACCGCCGAACAGGCACTGGCCAACGGCCTGATCGACGGAATCGGCTACCGCGAGGATGCCATCGCCAAAGCTGCCGAGCTGGCCGGGGTCAAATCCGCCAAGCTGGTCAAGCGCAAGAGCAAGAAGGGGCTCGCCGAGCTGCTCAGTGAGCTGGCCGAGATGCATTCGGGCGCCCCCGCCTTGCTGGGCTGGCTCGAAGCCCAGATGGCGGCCCACCAGGTGCCCGCTCTGAAATACCAGCTCTCCATCGGGAAGTAACTGATCGCCGCCATTCGCTCCCGGGGAGAGGAGCTCCCTTCCCACGTCCTGGTCGTGGTGAGAGCGGCGACCGTGCCTGGCAACCGCCCATGGGCCCAGGCAGAGGGCAGCCCAGCGGACCCATTCCACCGAACGCCGGTTCAGCCGGTTCACGATTCACCCCACCCGGCGGTTTGCGAGGACACCATCGATCGCCTGGTCGCAAGTCACCTCATTGAACGCCGGTTCTCGGTTCAGCCCGCCCGGTAGTTGTCGAGGGCAGCCTCGATCTCCGCGGCCGTGGCCAGGCCCTCGCCGATCAGGATGTCCGGCACCGGCTCGCCGGTGCGCAGATGGCGCAGGTAGACCGCCGACATCGCCTCGTGGCCCAGCCGCCCGGCCAGCACCGTCAGCACGCCCAGCGACCCGCGCAGATTCTCGCGGCAGCGCTGCTCGTTGGCCTCGATCCCCTTGATGCAGCGGTCGTTGAACAGGGCGATGCCGCGCCGCAGCATGATCAGCGACTCGAGCAGCACGTCCATGATCACAGGTAAAAAGGCATTCAGCTCGAGTTGGCCCATCTCGGCGGCGTGGGTGATGACGAGGTCGTTGCCGTACACCTTCATGGCGATCTTGTTGATCATCTCGCACATCACGGGATTGACCTTGCCCGGCATGATGCTGCTGCCCTCCTGCACCGCCGGCAGCCGGATCTCGCCGATGCCCGAACGCGGCCCCGAGGCCAGCAGGCGCAGGTCGCCGGCCATTTTGCTCAGGTTGACGGCCAGCGGCTTCAGCAACCCCGAGATCTCGGGGAAGACGTCGGCGTTCTGGGTCGCCTCGACCAGGTTGTCGGCCCGCGCCAGCCCGATGCCCGTCTCGTCCCGCAGGATCCGGATGAACTCGAACTGGAACTTGCGTGAGGCGTTGATGCCGGTGCCCACCGCGGTGCCGCCGACGTTGACCACGCGCAGCCGCTCTTCGACCCGGTACAGCCGCCAGCGGTCGCGCGAGATGGCCTCGGCCCACGCCGAGAACTCGGCGCCCAGCGTCACCGGCACCGCGTCCTGCAGCTGCGTCCGCCCGATCTTCACAATCGCCGCGAATTCTGTTTCCTTCTTCTGCAGGCTTTCCTGCAGGCGCGCCACCTCGTCGACCAGGTCGCGCAGCTCCCAGATGGCGGCGATCCGTATCGCCGAGGGGAAGACGTCGTTCGTGCTCTGCCCCCGATTGACATCGTCGGTCGGATGAACCGGCACGTAGCTGCCCAGTCGCGAGCCTAATAGCTCGCTGGCCCGGTTGGCCACGATCTCGTTGGCGTTCATGTTGGTCGCCGTCCCCGCCCCGCCCTGGAGCGGATCGACGATGAACTCGGCGTCGAACCGGCCGTTGGCCATCTCGTCGCACGCCTTCTCGATCGCCCCCACTTTGACCGGATCGAGCTCGCCGAGCTGCCCGTGGGCCAGCGCCGCCGCCTTCTTGATCAGCGCCAGCGCCCGGATCATCGATCGGTGCAGCCGGCGCCCCGAGACGGCGAAGTTCTCCGCCGCCCGCACCGCGTGGATCCCGTAATAGGCCTCGGCGGGCACCTCGCGCTCGCCCAGGAAATCGCGTTCGATCCGGGTTTCCGGCTTCATCGTCAGAACACCTTCCGGCGGATGTGCCCGTGGCCGGTATTCAGCGTCCGGCCCATCGCCGTCACCATCCGCTCCACACATTTCCTACACGCCCCGGCGTCGTCCGTCAAACAGATCTTGCCCGGATAAAGCTGGTAGCTCTCGCGGTTCTCCATCGGCGAGACGTTCGGCATCATCACGTTCGCCCCCGCCCGCAGCGCTTTCTGCCGCCCCTGCGGATCGATGCTGCCCATCGCCGTCGTCGCCGGCAGGAACGCATCGGGCAGATACAGGCGCAGCAGCGCCAAGAAGGTGAGGCACGCTGCGAGCGTCCCTCCCTTCTCGGCGGCCAGGGGCGTGGCCGGATGTGGAATGAACGGACCGATGCCCACCATCTCCGGTCGCAGGGCCCGCAGATACTCGAGATCGCGGCCCAGGCTCGCCCCGTCCTGGCCCGGCAACCCGACCAGGATGCCGCTGCCCACCTGGTACCCCAGCTCTTTCAGGTCCATCAGGCAGCGGTGCCGCCGCTCCCAGGTCGAATGAGGGTGGAATCTTGCATACAACGCCGGGTCGGAGGTCTCGATCCGCAGCAGGAACCGGTCGGCCCCCGCCGCCTTGAACGCGGCATAGGCCTCGCGCGGCCACTCCCCGATCGACAGGGTCAGCGCCACGTCGAACCGGTCCTTGAGATGACCGATGATGCCGCACAAGTCATCGACCGTATACCCGGGATCCTCGCCCGACTGCAACACGAAGCTGCGATAGCCCAGCCGATGCGCGGCCTCGATCGTCTCGGCGATCTGATCGCGCGTCATCCGGTAGCGGGACGCGTCCGCGTTGAGGGCCGAAATTCCGCAGTAGGCGCAGTGGCAGCGACAGATGTTGCTGAACTCGACGATCCCCCGCAGGTAGACATCGTCGCCGACCTCGCGGCGCCGCACCTCGTCGGCCATCGCGTAGAGCTGCTCCCGATGCGGGTCGAACCCCTCCGAGAACAGGAAATCGGCCTGCGCCGGCGTCAGGACGGCGCGGGTGGTCAACACATGCCAAATCGATTCCACGTCGTTCATTCGTTCTATCCCATCAGCTCGTCAGGGCAACGCCCTTCTGGCCTTTTCCCCGGGAATTCGCCCGGTGCTACATCCTGCGGCCGCCACCCGGCAGAGTATGGGGACAGCCGACCCTCTTGGCCCCGGTTCAGTAGGGGATATCGCGCTCGCCCTTCTTGACCCGGGCCCGCCATTCGACCATCTTCGCCCGCACCTCCGGGTCGCTCTGACGCTCGATGAACTCGTCCAGGCAGCGCTCGGCTGCCTCCCGCGTCTTGGCCGACGCGAAATCCTCGAGGTATTCCTGCAGGGTGGCGACCGCATTCAGGGAGCAGAACGTGTCGATATGCTGGTGCTTGGCCATCTCCTGGAACTTCCCGCCCGTGCGGCCCTTCCGGTAGCAGCCGGTGCAAAAGCTCGGCACATACCGCTCGCCGCAGACCTCGCGGATCACCTCGTCGAGCGACCGGTGGTCCTGCACCTCGAACTGCGCCACGGTCTCCTCGCCCTCGGCATACCCGCCGGGGTTGGTGATCGACCCCGCCGACATCTGCGAGACTCCGACCTGCAGCAACCGGTGCCGCAACGCCGGCGATTCCCGCGTCGACAGGATGATCCCCGTGTAGGGCACCGCCAGTCGCAGGATGGCGGTCACTTTCAGCAGATCGTCGTCGGCGACCTTCCATGGGGTGGTTTCGTAGACGTCCGTCCCCTCGGCCGGTTCCAGGCGCGGGATGGAAATGGTGTGCGGGCCGATGCCGAACGTCTTCTCGAGCCAGGTGATGTGCTGCAGCAGGGCGAGGGTCTCGAACCGGTGGTCGTACAGCCCGAACAGGAACCCCATCCCGAAATCGTCGATGCCGGCAGGAATGCAGCGGTCGAAGACGTGCAGGCGACCGTGGTAGTCGCTCTTGGGTCCCCGCGGGTGCATGCGCCGATAGGTCTCGGGGTGGTAGGTCTCCTGAAAACACTGGTAGGTGCCGATGCCGGCCCCCTTGAGCACCTTGAATCCTTCCAGGTCGAGTGGGGCGGCGTTGACGTTGACCCGCCGGATGTTCCCCTTGGGTTCGTGCACGGCATAGATCGCCTCGACCTGGGCCGCCAGATCGCGAGGCGTCAAGGTCACATCCTCGCCGGCCACCATCAGGATCCGCTTGTGGCCCATGGCCAGGATGGCGCAGGTCTCGGCCTTGATCTCTTCGAGGGTCAGGCGCCGCCGGGCGGTGCCCGAAGTGGTGCGGAACCCGCAGTAGAGACAGTCGTTGGTGCAATGGCTCGAGGTGTAGAGCGGCGCGAACAGAACCAGGCGTGGGCCGTAGATCTCCTGCTTGACCTCGATCGCCGCATCGAGCAGAGCCTGCCGGTCTTCGGGGGCGTCGACATCGAGAAGAAAGGCGGCTTCGTCGAGGGTCAGGCCCTGCAACCCCCGGGCCTTGGCCAGCAGGTCGGCCAGCCGGCCCCGGTCGGGCGTAGCCCAGGACCGGGCGCGCGCCTCGAGGACGGAAAGATCGAGAACGTCGGTGGGTGTCACCATTGCCATGAATGCTTCTCCTTCCCCCTACCAGTATTTGCTTCGCGGGTAATAGCGAGTCTGCAGGATGTCACGGCTCTTCAGGCCGCCGGGTTTGCCTAAAAATTCGTCATAGAGCGTCTGCAGGGCAGGGTTGTCGGCCGGTCGCCGGATCGGCCGGCCCCGATGCTCCCGGTGCAGGGCCGAGGAACGCATCGACCGGACCTCGAACGAGGTCCCGTGCGATTGCCCACCGCCCCCCACGCACCCGCCCGGGCAGCCCATCAGCTCGATGAAGGCCAGCCCTTCGGGGTTGCCCGCCTTGATCGATTCGAGCAGGGCCCGGGCGTTGCCCAGTCCGCTGGCCACCGCCACCGGCAGCAGACGGTCGCCGATCCGAAAGGCGGCCCGCTTGACCTCGCCCAGACCGCGCAGCGGGGCATATTCCTCGGGCCCGACCGGGGAGCCGCCCAGCAGGGAACGCACCGTTTCGAGCGTCGCCTCGGTCATGCCGCCCGAGGTGCCGAACAGGGTGCCGGGCCCCGAGGCGCTCCCCATCGGAGAATCGAACGGTTCCTCCGGCAGCGCGGCGAAGTCGATACCCGCCTCGCGGATCAGGCGGGCCACCTCGCGATTGGTCAGCACGAAATCGACGTCGGGCACCCCGTTCCGTTTCATCTCGGGGCGGGCCGCCTCGAACTTCTTGGCGGTACACGGCATGATGGAGATCACCACGACCCGGCACGGGTCGAGACTCCGCCGCTGGGCCAACCAGGTCTTGGCCAGGGCGCCGAACGCCTGCTGCGGCGATTTGCACACCGACAGGTGGGGCAGCTGGGCCGGGAAGAAATGCTCGACGAACTTGACCATGCTCGGGCTGCAACTGGAGATCAGCGGCAGCGGCCCGCCTCCCTGCAGCCGGCTGATCAGTTCGTGTCCTTCCTCCAGCGCCACGAGGTCGGCGGCGAAACTGGTGTCGAAGACGTACCGGAACCCCAGGCGGCGCAGGGCGGCCACGATCTGGCCGGTCAGCGCCGTCCCCGGCGGCTGGTCGAACTCCTCCCCCAACGAGACCCGGGTGGCGGGCGCCACCTGGGCGATCACCGTCCGGGTGGGGTCGGCCAGGACATCCCAGATGGCATCGAGATCGTGCTGCTCATGCAAAGCCCCGACCGGGCAGGACAGCACGCACTGCCCGCACCCCACGCAGGGCGACGCCCCCAGGCCACCGGCGAAGGGGCTGGCCACCTGGGTCTGCCCCCCGCGCCCCATGAAGCCGATGGCCTCGACCGTCTGCACCTCGCGGCAGATGTGGACGCACCGGCCGCACAGCAGGCACTTGTTGGGATCGCGGACGATCGAGGGGTGGGTGACGTCGGGGAAGAACCCTTCCTTGGGGCCACGTTCGAAGTACCGGGTCCGGATGCCGGTCTCGTGGGCGAGCCGACGCAGTTCGCAGATCCGGCTGCGGTCGCAGGTGTTGCAGTCCTCGGGATGGCTGGCCAGCAGCAACTCGACCAACATGCGTCGGGTTCGGCGTACCACCGGTGAATTGGTCTCGACGACCATCCCCTCCGTCACGGCGGTCTCACAGGCAGGCAGCAAATCATCCCGCCCCCTCACCTCGACCACGCAGACCCGGCACGACCCGTGATGTTCGCGCCCGGGAAGGGAGCACAGCCGGGGAATGGTGACATGGATCCGCCGGGCCGCCTCGAGGATGGTGGTGCCCGCCGGCACCCGTAGGGGAAACCCGTTCAGCACCAGGTTCACTTCCGCCCCACCCCGTCCGGTCATCATCGCTTCAGCTCCAGCAGACGTGCTTGGGACATTCGTGCCGCTGGAAGTGGGCGGCGAACTCGTCAGGAAACAGGGTCAGGGCGCTGCCGATCGCCGTGCCCACCGCCCGGCCCAGGCCGCAGGCGGATGTCCGGGCCAGGGTTTCGATCAGCAGCGGCAGGATGGCGGCCGGGCGGGGCGGCGGCACTTCCTTGCCGGCCCCCCGCCGCGGCTCGCTTCCGTTCTTGCGTTTGGCGCTGGATACGCTTTCCAGCATTTCCCGCAGCTTTTTCGTGCCTTCCCGGCAGGGGGTGCACTTGCCGCAGGACTCCTGTTCAAAGAACGCCGCCAACCGCTGCGCCACCTGCACGAAGCAGCACCGGTCGGAAAACGCGATGATCGCCCCCGACCCCAGGCAGCTGCCACGGGCGGCGAGGGAATCCGCGGCGAGAGGCGTGTCCAGCGCATCGGCGGGCAGGAAAGCCGAAACCGCCCCCCCGGGGAGGACCGCGGCGAAGCGCTCGCCATCGCGGGGCCCGCCCGCCAGAGCCAGGACATCCCCTACCGGGGTTCCGGTCGGGACCTCGTACACCCCAGGGACCTTGACGTGCCCACTGACGCCGAACAACCGCGTCCCGGGTTCGTCAGCCAACCCGATCCCACGGAACCACTCCGGCCCACGATCGACGATCAGGGGCAGATTGGCCAAGGTTTCGACATTGGCCACGAAGGTGGGGCACCCCTGGAAACCCTGTTCGGATGGATATGGCGGCCGGGGATGGGGGTGACCGCGCCGCCCCTGGACGGATTCCAGAAGAGCCGTTTCTTCCCCACAACAGAAGACCCCCGCCCCGATCTCGACCGTCAGATCGAAGGAGAAGCCGCTGCCCATGATGTCAGCTCCGAGCCATCCCGCCGCCCGCAACTGCTCAACCGACCGCCGGAACCGTCCCAACGCCTCCGGGGCGCTGCGCCGGATGACGCAGATACCATGCCCCGCCTCACTGGCGAATCCAGCCAGGAGCAGACCTTCGAGAATGAGGAAGGGGCTGCCTTCCAGCAGATACCGGTCCTTGAAGCCGCCCGGGCCACCTTCCTCGCCGTTCATCAAGACGTACCGGGGAGGACCGCCTGCCCGCGCCACGGCTTCGAGCTTTTCGCCGGTCGGAAAGGCGCTCCCGCCGCGGCCCCGTAACCCCGACGCCAGGATGTCCGCCCGCACGCCCTCCGGGGTCGAGCCCGTCAGCGCTTTCTCGAGAGCCTTCCCTCCCCCGGCCTTTCGATAGCCTTCCCACGAATCGAGGCCCGGCTGGGAAAGATGGTCGAGCAGCGGACGAGGCAGGGGCTGGCTCATGCCTTCCCTCCAGCCAACTCCCGCCGGGCAACCCGCTGCAGCAGGTCGGGAATATCCTCCGGGCGTAACCCGCCGTACAGAGTTTCATTGATCATCATGGCGGGAGCCTTGTCGCAGGCCCCGAGGCACCCGCCGACCTTCAGCAGGAACATCCCGTCCCGGGTCATTTCCCCATCTTTGATTCGCAGAGCTTTTCGAACGGCCTCGCGCAGGTCGGCGTTGCCACAGATCTCGCACACCACACCCGAGCAGCACCGGATGACGAACCTGGCCTTGGCCTTCAATTGGAAGTGGGGATAGAAGGTCGCCACCCCAGCCACTTCGCTCTTGGCGATCCCGAACCCCTCGGCGACCATCGCCATGATGGGATCGGAGATGTACCCGAGGCTGTCCTGGATCTCGTACATGGCCTGGATCAGATGGTTCCGATCTTGATGGAACCGCGCGATGATCCCGCGAACCGTTTCGAACTGATCGGCCATGTCGGCGGCGCCTCCATTGTGAATTAAAGCACTTTTTTTAGCGACTTGTCAAGATGCGCCCTCTTCCTTCATGGTGCGCCAGGATCATGTGCCCGCGGGGATCCTCCTGCACCGTGGTCGCGTCCGCCCTCGCCCTGGCCGACGACGTTCGTTTCACGATCCTGGCGAACTGCGGATGTACCTGAGGCGCCACTCTCATATCCGGAAGCCAGCACGAGAGCGCATCCTCAGGCCACACCCTCAACTGCCCCACATCAAAACGCCAGCTCCAGTTTCTCTCATATTCCTTCTCCTAGCGGAGTTGAGAGGGAGGCAGGGGCAACAGCATGTCGAAGACCATGGCCGTCGAGGAACCAGCTCTGGACAGATCGGTTCTCCGGGATGGCAAGAGTCAGAACCTGTCAACTCGTCCCGTCAATCACTATTTATTGTGATTTTTTTCCCATTCGAGCCTGTTGCGCGAATGCCCAAAACAGCCCATTTTCATGTACCGTCCATTCGGAGATGCCGATCAGATCAATAGCGTTATGTACACGACGAACAAAAAACCGATTCATGCAACAGGCTCATTCCCAACCTGAATGGTTCCGCCCGAATCGGCCCCGGCGTCCTATTTGGCACGGTCTTCTTCGCCAACCCGATTCCTTTCGGGTTCTACGTTTCCATCGAAAGACGTATCTTGCCTCATTCGCCTGCTTTCCGCGACGGCGGCCATCTTCATGTCCCCTCCTCCGCAAACCGCCTTTGATACAACGGGTCCCCGACTGCCAACTTCCATCCGAAATGGATCAGCGGTAACCACCGCCTCCCCCACCCTGACTGGCTGGCGAGAAGGGGAGTTCTGGGAGGGGAACCAACTTCCGCCCATCCCCTGAGGTCTGTATCCCTAGAAAGGGTACAGGTTTTGGGCATCTCTCGTATTAGTCACAACCCAAATGGAAGACAGAAAACCACGGTCATCACCAGCATCATCACGCCGAGCCCTATATCCCCAGCCCTATGGCCCGTCGCGGCCATCGTTCCTCTCTCATCCTCGCCCTCGTCGTGGTCCCCAGCCCTCGCTCGCGGGCCCGAAGGAACCAGATTCAAGAGACCGGAATCCGCTCCGCAGGCCACTCCCAACGCCAGGCCGGTTCGCCAGCCCGACCCGTCCACGCCTCCAGGGAATACCGTTCCCCTCCATGACAACCGTCGTTTGCCGAGCCCTGGGGCCGGGTTCGCCTCCAGACACCATTCCGCAGGCTCGGATCGGTGGCCTCGGGTTCGGCTCGATTCGTCGTCCGAACCTCGCAGAATCGCCATCCCTGGCGATCTGCGAGGCGCGAGGCTAACCCGGCCTCGCGGGACGTCGATTCGGCCTCGCCTTCGGACCGATCCGGCCTGCTCCATGTGTGTTCTCCGGCGAATCCGGCCCTAGGGTGGATGTTTCAAATACAGGAGTCATACTAAACCGACAAAACACTCAGAATTCCCGCCCCTGGCCATTGCGGATTTCCGAACGTCTGTTATAATTGACGACAAGGTGTTGGGTACACCTGGGGTTTTTCGGGTAAGGTTTCTGTTCCGGGTAAGGGTTATTGGGTGAAAAATTGGGTTAGGTCCTTCGGTTCTCAATGGGTTCGCGGGTAGTTCAACGGGTTATCGGGTATACCAAGCTCAGGAGTAATCAGTATGAGGAATCAGACGCTCAAACGGCTCTCCAAGGTCATGGCTCTGGTCCTGCTCGCCTCGTTCGCGCTCGAAGCGCCTCTCTTCGCGGCCTTCGAAGCGATCAACGTGAACGTCGGCGGCCAGAACATTGCGGTCACCCCCGGTCAGTGGGTCTCCGTCCGGCAGGGCACCCAGGTCGTCCACTACAACGTGCGGTATATAGATGGCAAACCCGTGGCCCTCGAGATGAGCCAGTACATGAAGCTCATCTTCGGTGGCGGCTCGGCCGGCACCGCGGCGACCTCCGCGGGGACCTCGGCCACCACGGCGGGTTCTTCCGCCCAGACCCCCAAGACCACCACGACCTCCAGCTCCACCTCCAGCTCCGGTGGTTCCAGCTCGGTGTTCTCCTCGCAGTCCAGCACCGCGGGGCAGGCCTCCAGCAACGCGGGCCAGAGCTCGCTGGGCACTCCGGTCTCCCAGTCCAGCTCGCTCGGCACCGTCGCTGACAACAGCGCCGCCGCCTCCGCCCAGACCTCGACCCCGGCTCCTGTTGATACGGCGGCCGCCGCCGGCCAGCCATCCGCCCCCACCACCATGCAGGCTGACGCCGCCCAGAGCGGGGCCAAGACCTCCGGCACCTCCTGGATCAAGGACGAGCTGAATTCCTACGGCTCCAAGATCAAAGACAGCTTCAACAGCGGCAAGGAAACCGGCAACAAGTTCGGTACCAAGACCTATGAGGGTGCCAAGGACGGCATCAACAAAGTCGGTGAAGGGGTCAAGGACGCCGGTTCCAAGATCGGTGACCTGCTGCGCGGCGCCAAAGACCGGATCGCCAAGATCTTCAAGCGCAATCCGACCCCCGCCAATGGCGATTCTGGCCAGATCGGGCAGTCCGGTGATTCCGGCCAGAGCGGCCAGTCCGGGCAGAGCGGCCAGTCCGAGCAGAGCGGGCAGAGCGGCCAGTCCGGCCAGAGCGGCCAGTCCGGCCAGTCCGGCCAGGTCTCCCAGTCCGAGCAGGCTGGTCAGGCTGGTCAAGCTAGCCAGTCCGGCGCCAAGAAGCCCGGGTTCTTCTCCAAGACCGGTGAAAAGTTCAAGGCCGGCTACGAAGCGGGCAAGCAGATGACCAATCAGGGCTTCCAGAATGTCAAAGACAGCCTGAAGTCCGGCTTCAGCCCCAAGAACCTCCTGATGACCGCCGGGATCACCGTCGGCGTCGATCTGGGCATGCAGATCATGCGCGGGGAGAAGCCCTCCCTTAAGAAAGCCCTGAAAACCGTCGCCTCCGCCGAGTTCGCCGGTGGCGTGGTCGGCTCCGTGACCGGCGCCGCGGCCGGCAGCTTCTTCGTCCCCTTCCTGAGCGCCGTGCCCGTCGTCGGTGGTGTCCTCTCCGCCCTCGCCCCCACCTTCGGCTCGATCGTCGGCGGCTCCATGGGTGCCTACCTCGCCGGCGACCTGAAGAACGGCCGGTTCAGCATCAAGGAAGCCTTCAAGCGCATCGACTGGGTCGGCGTCGGTGGCCAGACCGTCGGCTCCGTGCTCGGCACCATGCTGGGCTCCATGATCTTCCCCCCGTTCGGCACCATCATCGGTGGTATCGCCGGTGGTATGCTCGGCAACTGGGTCGCCCACAAGATCGCTGGCCTGTTCGGCAAGGGTGGCTCCGGCTTCGGCTCGATCGCCATGCCGGTCGGCTCCAATCCGCTGGGTGATGCGGGCCAAGTGACTGGCAGCGTCGGCATCGGCGCGGTGGCCGGTGGCTCCGAGATCCCGGTCTCCGGCAATCAGGCCTCCACCCCCGCCGTCACCATCGCTGGCGATGCCGAACCCATCGGCACCTACGCCTCCGAAGTCCAGCTGGCCTATGCCAAGTACCAGGAACTCTATCGGCTCTATAATGAGCTCCTGGCGCAGGGCCGCCAGTCGGATGCCATGAAGGTCGCCCAGGAAATGAACAAGGCGAAGGCCGAATACGAGACCCTCAAGGCCAAGAACGCCCAGTAACTCCCGCCCTCAAGGGAAACCCCGGGAACCTCGGTTCCCGGGGTTTTTTCGGGTACGCCGAGCATGCTCGGCAGCTTGGGGGTGAAGTCCCCTCTCCCAACTGACGGAGGTGAAGGATGAGCGAAGCGCAGGGGCGTCACCGCCTTTTCCCGGCGAGGGCTACTGCACCCCCAGGGATGTCACGGAGCAACGATCGACAACGGAGAAAACATCGCCGATGTCACCGCCAGGCCGGGAAAGGGACCGGACCGGCGGTTTTCCCGTTCTCCGGAACCGGCCCCGGTCCACGACGGGGGAAACCACCCCGGAGACCCGCTTCAATTCAACGCACCATTGGGCGTATCCAACGGGGCCATCGCCGGAAAACCGGTAACGGAACCACCGAGGATGAGGCCTGTTCACCAATCAGACCAGGCCGTTCGGCATCCTGCAGGAAACCCGAGCCACCAACACCTTCAAGGGAAAGTTGGGCTATCGAGAGTCAGTAGCTGTTGATCACGTCGTCGTTGTTGCGCCAGCGCGGATCGAGCTTGTATTTGACCGCCTCGCGGATGGTGACCAGCAACGTCTGCCGATGCGAAACGGGAGTTTTCATCCCTTCCGGGATCAGCTCGACCTCGAGGTCGATGGCCACCTGTTCGACGCTGAGCGTGGAAATTTTCAACTCCTTGAGATGGGAACACAGAATCCGAGAAGTATGACTGGCCACGCGCGTCAACCGCGGCAAGGCCAGCTGATAGTCGACTTTCATCCAGGACTTCCCCTCGGGGACGAGCATCGTCCAACCGCCGCCAACAGCCTTGAACTCGGTCGTCACGGTGGGAGCGTTGTTGGGGCCGGCCCCGACGGTGGAAACATTGGCCCGCGACGTGGCAATGTCCTTTTCCAATTGGCGCAAGACGATCTCGGCCATCTCCTTGACCTCACCCCGAGCCTTGGCCAAGGTGGCCGTATGACGAGTGGCCGACAGCAAGCCATAGATGCCCCCCGAAATGATGATGGTGATCGCAGCGGCAATCACCACCTCCATAAGGGTCACCCCAAAACGGGTGCGAGCCGCCATCATGGCTTGATGATCAGGAAAGTCAGTTCTTCGGGCGCGTGGGGCAGCCCTTTGATCGAGGTCCAAATGACCGAACCCTTGACCTCGATCACCGACCCCGGAGTGGCAAACCGCGCTTTGACGGTCAAAGCAAAGTCTTTATATTTTTTCTGAACGGTCAGGACTTCCGAGAAGGTGTTGGGATACGCCCCAGTCGGGAGATCGACAAGAGAAGTGCTTCCTCCGATCAGATTCGACAGATCGTCAAACGATTTGGCGCTCACTTCGGCTCGTACCGATTCGAGGATCTTGCGAGCCATCGACAGCTTGGTCGAATCGATCTCCCGCTCGGCCCCCGCGCTAAGCGCTCGGTACAGCGGAATCGCGGCCAGCATGAAAACCAGGGTGGCCACGACGATCTCGAGAATGGTGAACCCGCTGCGGTGGCGCTGCACGCTCCCGTCCTACTGTTTGAGATACTCGAATCGGGACCACTTCTTCCCGACCGACACATGATACCTCTTCGGGTCAAATTTGCCAACATCACGAATCACTGACAGGGGCGAGATCCGGCAGGCCGGGCCGTTGTAATTCACCTGCAAGCTCTGGCAGTCGGACCGCTTGAACTGGTTGACCACCAGGTTGCCGTCGATGACCAGCCCGTGACCCGCGGAAGTGAAGAAGGAGGCATTGGAATAGCAGGCGGCCTCGATCAAATGACATCCGCCCGTGACGTTCATGGCGCCCTGGCGGGCAATCAGCCCGAACACGGTTTCCCCAAGAGTCCCTTGGCGTTTGATGTTTTTGGGAATGTTGATGTTGCCTTTAACCACCAGCAACCCTTTGCCTTTCACCTTGAATTCACTGCCCGGGCAATTGCCGATATCGAGATCGCCCTTGATGTACGTCACCCCCGTGCAATCGTAAACACCCCCTGGAAAGCGCGTCGCATCTGCCCAGAATTGGCTCTGGTTTTCGTAGAAGTTATCGGCCTTCTTGGCGTATTGGAGGGTGCTGTACAAGTTGGCAGGCATAAATTTGTAGGAATCCGAACGCCAGTCGGAGGGGGTGTCATAACTGGGATACCCGGGCAATCCGTATGGTTTGGTCAAATTCTTGTAGATGATGAACACCTCGGTTATGTCCTTGGGATTGCCAGCCTGGCCGCGGGGATCAACCTTGACCCGAAGATTGCCGTAGCGCATGTCCATGTTGGCCTCCGCCTTTATTCCCAACGGATATTCGAAATGGCCATCCCCATACAATAGGCTCGGCGCACTGAGCGCGTCGCAGAAACTCAGAATGTTCTTCAGGCCTTCAATTCCCCTAGGATTATAGGGAGAAAAGAATTTGTCCGTATGCCGGACGACCGGAAAATCAACCTGATGGGTCGGATTTCGATCCTTCCATTGAAAGATCGGGATGATTTGAAACGGTTTGGCAATTGCCCCATTGCCCGCCATGGCATTGTATTCCGTCAGGGTTGGTTCGTCTTTGGTACCCAGAAAGGTATTGATCTTCATCTTCGTATTGGAGTTGATTCGAAGCATGCCGGGAAGTTTGCAGGTGGAATCGGCGGCGCCGCTCCCCCCCGTGAATCCGTCGAGATTGGCGTAGCTTTTGCCCGGCAGGTGGTGGATGGCGATGGTGGCCACCCCAACGGGGGGCGGCACTTCGTACCACTTGACCTCGCCCCCCAGACCCAGCGAAAACCCCTCGTTCACGAGGTCGGAGTTGACCACGAAGAACGAGTACTCGGGAGCGACCGGCTGGCAATCAGAGACCTTGAATTCGCGATCGGCGATCAAGGTTCGCTGGATGGTCTTCCCTTTTTCCCCCTGGGGTTTGTACTCGACCTGTACCGTCAGGCGGAGCACGCCGCCTTTTTCGACCACCTGGGGGGGGGAGAAAGGGTCAGCGGCCACCTTGTCTTTGTAGGGAACCGTGTTGAAACCCGCATTGGCCGCCTGATGGAACACAAGGGCCTGCCACAGCATGGAGGTCGGAATCCCCGGGCCCATGATCATTTCCAGAATCGAGGACAGCTTCAGAGGGCGATTGCCGATATCGATGTATTTCTTGAATATCTCTTCGAAATCGATTTCCTTGGTTTCATCGATGTCCTTCCCAGGGCATTTTACCTTGATGCGGACGTTCACTTTGGTGGCCGAGACTTTGGTCAAGTAGACCTTGGCATCGACCAGGCCCGAAAAGATCCCTGCATCGACCTTGATGGCGTGTTGATCCTGGTAGGTGATATTGAGTGGATTAAGAGTGGTATTGGGCAGATAGAAATCGAAATCGATCTTGCCGATCAATCCATCGAGCGCTCCCGCCGATTGCAGGCCGGTCAGCTTATCGAGTAGCTGGGCGGCCGGGGCTTTGGCCGGCGCATGAGGGGTTGACACCGCCGCCACCTGGTAGCCGGCCTTCTTCGCGCTGAACGCTTCGGCCTGGATAACCTGGCAGTCGATCGTCAGTTTGGTGACGTGGGTGGTGCCGCCCATTTCAGCGACCATCCCTTGAATGGCTTCCATGCCAGGGAAGGTTGGATTAGCCACGAGATCGATCGACAACGGCGTGGCGTACAGGTCGAGATTCAGGGGCACATTGGCCCGGCCGCCATCGACCGAGGTGAAATCACTCGCACCGTTGAACGTACAAGGCAGGCGGAACATCGGATAGCAGTTGAGGTCGGTGGGATCGTTCATGGTGTCCTTGATCCGGCGCAGGAACAGTTCGGCGGTCGATTCGGCCAGCGCTTCGGCCCGTTTTTCGTTGCTCATGATCCGGGTGGCGAAATGCCGCGAGATGTTGCCACGGAAAAACGCCAACACGATCACGACGATGACCGAGATCACCCCGATCACGATCAGGTAGGCGGACCCCTTCCGGACTTGACTGGTCCCTTTAAAAGTCTGGGTCATGATAAAACGCCTTCTCCACGCTCTCGATGTCTTCCCGCACGCTCCGGGCGGTAAATTCCCGTGATTTGGCTGAACTGGTCTGGTCGCGGCGCATGCGCTCCGCGACGATCTGGTCAAACAGGACTGGATCCTTCGCGGCACGCAGGAGCTTTCCCCGCTCCTCAGCCAGTTCCTTCATGCCTGGCATCTTCTTGAGGCCCAGGGCGCCCAGGTCCTCGTCTTCGATCAAAGCTGACTGGGCCTTCAAATACTCGATATAGCGATCGATATCCTTCAACTGTCGCGCCGCCTCAATCATGTATTCGTAGGTCAGGTAGCGGGTCACCGGAGTGGCCAGTGGATCCTCGAGGGCTTTCTGATACTCGCCCAGCGCCTTGACGTAATCCTTTTCCTCGAATGCCTGATGGCCCTGATGGAGCGGCATGATCAGGCGCAGCCGATAGACTTCCCGGGTATCAGCTTGTAAACTCGTGTCGTTGATGCGCTGCAGCCCCCAGGCCATGCTCTCTTCGTTGACCCGTTGGCGAAACCCAGCGATATCCTTGAGCATCTGTTCGATTTCAGCCTTAGACGAGGACTGCCGGCCACTGTCGTCTTCCATCGGGAGCGGGGGCGGGCCGGTGAGGGGTCGGTAGGCCGCCACCCCGCCGGGGGAGCCTCCCCCACCCGCACCGCTCGGGGTCGTTTCGCCGGACAGGGTAGACCCCCAACCGCCGTGCCCCAACTGCCCATTCCCTCCCCCCGTGGTTCGCGAATCCGAAGGCGAGACCATCAGGGATTCCTCCTCCGGGGCCCCGGCATCATCGCGCGGGTGAATCACCCCGGTCACTCTCATGAATATCAAGGCGACCAAAAGAGTCACCATCGCACTCACGGCGATCACCAACAACCGGCGGTCTCTCATCGCACCCCCTCTTATATAGGCCCGGAGCACGGGATTTGTTACAAGTAATTCGACTCTTCATCCAGGTTACCACAGGAGTCCCCTGGGGACCAGACTCCCCGCTAGTCGCCAACAAATCTCGGCCAACGTCCGATGTTCGGAAACGCTTGCTGGGAGCGAGCAGCCGAGTTGCTCTTCATGGGTATTTCGGCTCACCGAGAATTGTTGACGAGACGCGAGCCCTGTTTTCTGCAACGCGAACTTGACAACGTCCCAGTGAAGCGCCCTCTCTCATCCGTCCTATCCGGTCAAGGAGATCTTTGCCCAGAGAGCACGAGAAGGATGGACCAGCCCACGGCCCACTTTCCCCCCGGAACCTTTTACCAAGCACGCCATTTCTCGATAATTTTGCCCGAACCAGAGCCGGAATCGCCTAGCTTCGAGACGAGCCACAACCGGTTGGTTCCTGGGGCCGCATTTCCGGTGCCCCGGAACCCCTGACTGGCGCGAGCCACCCCCGCCACGGCTTTTTGCCCCGGGACGGCGCTATCGTGCTGGCCGATACCTCGCTTCGATCTCGGCCACCTCCGAAGGGAGCAACAGCAGGGCTTCTGCCACCGTCTCCAGCAGAAGCCGCTCCGAATCCTCCAGGACGCCATCTTCGAGAGCTTTGGCATACAGCCGGCCGTAGAGGGCGTGCGTATCGACCGGGCCGGACTCGCCCGCCGCCTGGCCCGCCGCCTGGCCCGCCGCTTTGCCCGTCGAACGTGATCGCGCGTCCTTCATGATCGCTTCGTAGCGGGCCGGGTCGATCAGCAAACGCTCACGCACCGCCCGCAACATCTCGCTCTCGGTGCGGTCGAGGATACCGTCGGCCAGGATCTCCTCGAGCAGGATGCGGAACACGCTCTCGACGGTGAGGCGCGTGTCGCCGGGGAACGGTGTCACCGGCTGCGGGATGCCGGCCAGAATCTCTCCCAGGGATTCAGGGACAGGCAGCCGGTCGAGGTCCTCCACCACCCAGGGGCCGAGGATCTGCTTGGAAAACTGCCAGGTGAGGGTGCCATCCGGCATGGTCTTGCGCCAGGAAACCGGCTCGGGCGTGAACTGGACGATCTCCACGTCCGCCTTGCCTTCGCACCAGGACGCCCGGATCGAATCGCCCTCGTCGACCATGATCTTCCGGACCGGGCCGTTCTCCCAGGCGATGCGATGCTCCCCGGTCAGGACTTCGGCCAGTTCCCAGGGCGTGACACCCCATTCCTGGTCGACCTGCACCCGCTGGCCGGGGTTCTTCGCCTCCACCCGGAGGCGCCCCACCAGACGCAACTCCCGCGGCACGTTGCCGTGCCGCAGCCCACGGAACTTCTCCTGGCAGCGGCGGGCCATCTCGGTCAGGCCAGCCTTCCAGAACAGGCGGGCCAGCCCGAACCAGGCTTCCGGCACCGACGGGAAGGCCCGTTGTACATAGACGAACAGCTTGACGGCCGTTTCGACGAGCCCCGCCTCCAGGGCCGCATGGGCGCACTGCATAACCAGGCGTGGGTTGGCCAGATCATAGCGGGCGGCTTCGGCAAAGTCGCGCAGGGCTTCCTCGCTGCGACCGAGCCGCATCAAGATGGTTCCGCGGTTGACCAGACCGGGCAGGCTCTTGGGATTGGCCACCAGCGCTTTGTGGGCCGCGGCCAGTCCGGCTGGCAGGTCGGGTTCGGCCAGGGCCAGGAAAGCCCACGGCAGATCGTAACCAGGATCGAGTCGGGTGGCTGCCAGATAACAGCGGTGGGCCCAGTCGTTCACCCGGGCCTGTTCGAGGTGGGCCCCGATCAGCAGCAGGGCATGGGCCCGGCGGCGCGGCGGCGCCGGCTGGTCGGGGGTTCCGGGTGAAAGTTGGTCGCGCACCGGCAGCAACTGGGCGACCCGCCAGAGGGAGGCTTCCCGCCCCAGCAGTTCGACCCAGGATTCGGGAGCCGCCATCACCTCCGCGGCCGACATGGGGCAGGACGGCAGTTCGAGGGAACCCTCGATCGTAAATCTGATGGTAGGGGGATTGGTGGCCAGGCGCAACGCCATGCCCAACGCCTTGCCGGTTTTGGCCAGCCGGTCCTCGGACATCTTCGCCAGATCATCCGCGATGAACCCGATATACAAACCGTAGGGTCCCGCCGCCAGTTCGCTTTTCTGCTTCAGGTGTTCCATCAGCAGGTCACCCAGGGCGAGATAGAACCCCCGCCGCGCCTCCATCTCGCGAGGACTCATGAAGGACGCCCGCAACAGAATCAAGTAATCCCGCAGGCGATTGCCGGCAAAGGCTTCCTGAAACTCCCGCAAAACCTCCTGTTGGGCTTCCTCGTCGCGGGAAATGCGGGTGACCAAAAGCATCCACAGGCTTTCCTTCTTCATGGGGCCCTCCGGGTAGGCGATCGGGGTCGGCCATCAGATAGCCCGACCCGCCGATTATGGTACACTTCCCTGCCGCAGTTTTTCAAACGGAACCCCGCGGGTTTGCGTTTTCGCGGCACGGGATGTATTCTTGACTCCGGGCGGGTTCGCCCCCCCGCAACCTCACGCAAGGAGACCACCATGCTCAGCAAGACCATGGCCAAGGCCATCAGTCAGCAGATTACCAAGGAATTCTATTCCGGCTACCTCTACCTGTCGATGTCCTCCTACTTCGAAAACCAGACCCTGCCCGGGTTCGCCACCTGGATGCGCGTCCAGGCCCAGGAAGAAAGCTGCCACGCGATGATTTTCCTCAAGTATTTGAACGAACAAGGGCACCAGGCCGACCTGGGGCCCATCGACGCCCCGCCCAAGGAGTTCAGCTCCGCCCTCGATGTCTTCAAGAAGACCATCGAACACGAAAAGCTGGTCACCAAGTCGATCTACAACCTCATGGAGATCGCCGTAGGCGAGAAGGATTTCGCCACCCAGCGCTTCCTCGATTGGTTCATCAACGAACAGGTCGAAGAGGAAGCCACCGCCAACACCCTGATCGGCAAGCTCGAACGCATCAAGAACAGCTCGGAAGGCCTGTTCATGCTCGACAACGAACTGAAAGCCCGGGTCTTCAACCTCCCCGCCCCCCTCGCCGCCAGAGCCTGACCGGCGGTTCTGTTTTCCCTAGGTTCCCAGGGCATGGCCGACGGCCATGCCCTCTTTCTAACTGACCAGCCAAGGGTCCGGGAAGAGCACCGCCCACTTGTCGCGGGAATTCGCATCGGAACCCGGTCCCGATCGGCCTTGCCTGTCCGTGCCGCGGGCTTCTGCGTCGGGCCGAACCCCCACATTCTTCCCGTGGGAGTTGCGGGTTGGCCTGACCTCCATGGGGTCCGATCAGGGAACCAGGTCGGCGATCGTGGTCAGACGCTCTTTCCCGATGATGCGAACCTTGCCGGCAAACCGCCCTCCCTTGGTCAACCCGGCTAGCCCTTTGGCGCCGAACCCCTGAACAAAAAACTTTCCCGGCTCCGGGCGGTCCGCCCGAACCAGGATCCCCTGGCCGGCCGGGTCGAGCAGGAGAATGGTGCCTTCGAGCCAGACCTCGGGGCCGTGGGCAGAGGTGGCCGGTGAGCCGGATTCGCCACCCCTGGCCAGGGGCGGCATGTCCCCCGACCCGGAGCCGCGACCTGGCATGCCCGACCAAACCAGCCAGGCGAGGCTTCCGAAGAACACCGCGAAGACGGCACCCAGGATCCAGGTTCGGGGAACGGAATCCGGGGTGGGGGCGGCCGGAGGCGGGCGGCTGGCCTGCCGCCGGCGCATTTCCTGGATGGTGGCCGGGGCGTAGGGCGGGGGCGCGGGGGAAGGGGAAGGCCGGGACAAATGGGTCGAAGCCCCGACCGCCGCCCCCGACTCCTGGGCTAAGGCGGGGGGAGTGGGGGCGAACCCGGCACTGGAGCGGCGAGGGGCATTCGTCCGCTCCCCCGGGTCCCCGGCGGCGCCTCTGGAAGGCCCTGGAGAAGAGGGTCCCGTGGCAGGCGTGGACGGCCCAAGAACCCTTCCAACCCCACGCCCTTCCGGGCTCTCGCCGGTGAGACGCGACAGGAAGGCGGCCGGCGCCTCCCGGATCAGGCCAGCCGCCGCCAGCGCCTGGACCACCGCTTGCAGAACCCCATCGAGCACGGCGCGGGCCGCCCCGGAACGGGCCCGCCGCAGTTCGGCCAGGCGGGGAGGCGATTCCGGGGAAGGATTGGCCGCCACCAGGGCCCCGGCTTGCTGCAGCAATTCGGCATCACCTTCCTGCCCCAGAAACCGCAACAGGATCTCGCTGATGCTGGGAAAAGGGAAAAACACCGCGTGGGTCAGAGCCGCGGCGCGTTCGGCAGGGTCATCGGAGAACAGCAACGCTTCGAAATGGCGCAACGCCTCCTGCGGGTCCCAGCGGTAGAGCAGACGGACCGCCCGGCTGCGGATCCCGGGCACCGGGTTGACCAGCAAGGGGACGATGAGGTCCTTGAGGCTCTCGGGATGGATCCGTTCGAGGGCTTCGACCGCCGCCCCCAGCACGCGAGGGTCGGGGTGCCGGCACAACTCCTCGAGGGCCTGGGCGTCTTCGAACGAACCAAAAGCCCTGAAGAATCGCAAAACGAAGGGCAGAGCCGGCGCGGAAAGGCCGGTCCAACCGGCGGCGCGGAGCGACAGGGCGACCAGGGGGGCTTCGACCAGGGTCACTTCCTGGAGGGCCAGCACGAGCTGCAACTCATCCCGGGCAGGGTTCTCGAGCAGGGAATCGATCTCCCGGGCCAGGCAGCCGGGGGGCGGGCACGGCTGGTTCCGGTCGAGGCGGGCCGCCAGCCGTTGCAGCACCGCCCGACAAGCGGGATCATCCTCGGCCGCCACTGCCGCTCGCCAGGCGGCCTGGGCGGGCTCTGTCCAGTCGAGGGCTTCCCAACGGGCCAGGGCGGCAAACCGTCCCGCCGGATCAGGCCGGCGGAAGTCGGCGACAAGGGCGGCAATGATCTGCTCGATCTGCATAGCGGTTTCCCCACGCTATCCGTTTTTTCCCCCCGCTTCAAGTTTCCCTCAACAAGGGAAATGCCTCCCCTTCACCTTCCTCCGACGCCGTTGGGCAATCGCCTCTGAAGCATGCGCAAGGATGACGATCAACCCTGAAATTTCGCTTGACCGGCTCCGCCAAACGTGCTAGAGTGAGTCGTCAAAGCAGGACTTCGTCCTCACCTCGAGCGATAGCGAACAGGTTGTGCCGGCCAGACCGGCGGAAATGTTTGCGGTCGTCGAGGGAAACGGAGCCTGTTTCCCTCGAAATCTTTTCTTGGAGGTAGAAGTATCAAAGAGAATGTTCGTGTCAACCGCATGATCAGGGTCCCGCAGGTGCGCCTGATCGACGACACCGGAGCCATGGTCGGGATAGTCCCTATCCAGGATGCCCTCCGGATGTCGGAAGAACGAGGCTACGACCTTGTCGAGGTCGCGGCTGGAGCCCAGCCCCCCGTCTGCCGGATGATGGATTTTGGTCAGTTCAAATACGAGTTGACCAAGAAACAAAAAGAAGCCAAGAAGAAGCAGAAAGTCATCAAGCTGAAAGAGGTCAAGGTTCGGCCAAAGACCGATGAAGGCGATCTGCAGACCAAGTGCAACCGCATCCGGGACTTCCTGGGGGATGGCGACAAGGTCAAGGTTTCGGTGTTCTTCAAGGGACGCGAACGCGCCCACATGGAGATCGGGTTCAAGGTCGTCGAACGGATGAAAGCCATCCTCGGCGAGGACGCCGGAATCGAGAAAGATGCCGCCATCGAGGGCAACACGATCACGATGATACTCCAATCTCCCAAGAAGAAGTGACGACAGCTCACGGAATCCCACCTCAAGGAGGTAGCCCATGCCCAAGATGAAGAATCACAGTGGGGCGTCCAAACGCTTCAAGGTCACCGGGAACGGAAAATACCGCCGGTACCAGGCCTACGGCAAGCACATCTTGACCAAGAAATCGAGCAAGCGGAAACGCGGATACCGCCAGTCCCAGCTCATCGAGAAGTGCCAGGAAAAGACCCTGCACGACCTGCTGCCCTATTCCTGACGCCTGACGCGCCGGCCACCCGCGGCCGGGCAAGACTGACCCGGAGGTAGAATCATGCCACGCTCCAAGAGTTCATCGAATTCCCGCCGCAAGGTGAAAAAACTGTTCCAGCTCTCCAAGGGATATTGGGGAGCCCACCGCAACGTCAAGAAGACCGCCAAGGAAACCGTCAACAAGGCCCTCCACCACTCCTTCACCGGCCGCCACGACCGCCGGCAGAACATGCGCTCGCTCTGGATCATGCGCATCAACGCCGCCTGCCGCCAGAACGAGATCTCCTACAGCGTCTTTATCGGGGGTCTCAAGAAGGCCGGCATCGGCCTCAACCGCAAGGTCCTGGCCGACATGGCCATTCAAGATCCGGAAGCCTTCAAGAACATCGTCCTGATGGCCAAGAGCCAGGCGGCCGCCGCCTGATGTCCCTTGCCATCGTCGTTTGCCCCGGGCTGTCTTGCCGCCGCCTCGGCGGCCGGCTCCCCTTTCCCATGTCCTGAACCCGGGGCCCACATGCACGCAACACCCGGGGCAACCCGGGTGTTGCGCTTTTACGGCCGTTGTTCACGCCGACAATGTGGTATACTTCCCTCCCGTCGGAGACCTCTCCAGGAGAAGATGTGAAGCAGATTGCCTCCCTCCAGAACCCTCTGATCAAGCGGGCTCTGGCCCTGCACCGGCCCCGGGGCGCGGCCGGCGCCGGGGAGATCCTGATCGAAGGCGAGAAATTGCTGCGCGAGGCGCTTCGCTCGGGGGCTGTTCTGCGCCACGTCTTCGTCCGCGAGGGAAGCGAGGAGCGCTGGCGCGACCAGGCCGACCGGGTGGTGCAGGTGCCGCCTGCCCTGCTGCGCAAGCTCTCGCACCTCGACACCCCGCCCGACGCCGTCGGGCTGGCCGTGCCGCCCCCCTCCCCCACCCTCGACTCGCTGCTGGCCTCGGCCCAAACCCTGGTCGTCCTCGACCGGGTCCAGGATCCCGGTAATCTGGGCACCATTCTGCGGTCGGTCGAGGCCTTCGGCGGGGCCGGCCTGCTGCTCCTGACCGGCTGCGCCTCCCCCGCCAACCCCAAGGTCATCCGCGCCGCCATGGGTTCTTCCTTCCGAGTCCCCTTGCTCGCCAACCTTGACGGACCGGCCCTCGTCGGCCGGCTGCGGGCCGCCGGCTTCGCCTGCCTGGCCACCGGCCCCGGCGGCGACGACCTGCGTCGCGCCCCCCTGCCCGAGCGGGCCGCCTTCTTCCTCGGCTCGGAAGGCACCGGGCTGGCCCCCACCCTGCGAGCCGTCTGCGACCGCTGTCTGACCATCCCCATGCCCGGCCCCGTCGAATCCCTCAACGTGGCCGCCGCCACTGCCGTCTGCCTGTACGAGCGATTGCATCGCCAATCCCCCTGACCTGTCATCCCACCGTTGCGAGGAACGCCACCATGTCGGATACCCCCGAAACCCTCTGGAACCAGTTCGACGAAGAGCGCCGCCGCGCCACTTCAAGCAAAGACGTCGAAGCCCTCCGAATCAAGTATCTCGGCAAAAAGGGGCCGCTCAACGCCCTGCTGAAAACCCTGGGCACCCTGCCTCATGACCAGCGAAAGGGGGCCGGCGAAGCGATCAACCGGCTGAAGGTCCGCCTCGAGGAAGCCGTCGAGAAGCTCGTCGCCGAATTCACCGAGCGCGAGGCCGAAGCCGTTATGCGGGCCGACCTGCCCGACCCGACCCTGCCCGGCACCGCCCTGCCGATGGGTTCCCTGCACCCCGTGACCCAAATCGGGCTCGAGGTGGCCTCCATCTTCCTGTCGATGGGCTTCTTCCTCGCCGAAGGACCCGAGGCCGAAGACGAGTATTACAACTTCGAGGCGCTCAACGTACCCAAACACCACCCCGCCCGCGACATGCAGGACACCTTCTACCTCGAGAACGGGCAGGTGTTGCGCACCCAGACCTCCCCGGTGCAGATCCGCACCATGGAGACGATCAAGCCCCCGTTCAAGATGGTCGCCCTCGGCAAGGTCTACCGCCGCGACAGCGACATCACCCACTCCCCGATGTTCTCCCAGATGGAAGGCCTGGTCGTCGGCGAGGACGTCTCGATGGCCGACCTCAAGGGCACCCTCGCCGCCTTTGCCGAGAAGATGTTCGGACGCCGGCCCACCCGCTTCCGGCCCAGCTACTTCCCCTTCACCGAACCCTCGGCCGAGATGGACGTCCAGTGCATCTTCTGCGAGGGCAAGGGCTGCAAGGTCTGCAAGAACTCCGGCTGGATGGAGATCCTCGGCTGCGGCATGGTCAACCCACGTGTCTTCGAGGCGGTCGAATACGACGCCGAGAAATACACCGGGTTCGCGTTCGGCATGGGTATCGAGCGCATGGCCATGCAGCGCTTCGGCATCGACGATATCCGCCTCCTGTTCGGGTCCGACATCCGCTTCCTGCGGCAATTCTGAGGAGACTCCCGTGAATATCCTGTTGAGCTGGCTTCGCGACTACATCGACATCCAGGTTCCGCCGCAGAAGATCGCCGATGCCCTGATGATGGCGGGCATCGAGGTCGAGAACATCCACGAGCCCGGCAAGCACCTCCAGAAGGTGGTCGTCGGCAAGATCCTGACCCGCGCCCCTCACCCCAACGCTGACAAACTGTCGCTCTGCACCGTCGACATCGGCCTGGCCAACCCGCTGCAGATCGTCTGTGGGGCCCCCAACTGCGACGCCGGGGCCAAGGTGCCTACCGCCCTCGTCGGGGCGGTGTTGCCCTCGGGCTTCGAAATCCGGGTCGCCCGCATCCGCGGCGTCGAGTCGTCGGGCATGCTGTGCAGCCGCAAGGAGCTCGGCCTCGGTGACGACCATTCCGGGCTCTACCACCTGCCCCCCGAAGCCCCGGTCGGAGAGGACATCGTCAAAACCCTGGGCATGGACGACGTCGTCTTCGAGATCGCCATCACCCCCAACCGCGGCGACGCCCTCTCGCACCTCGGCATCGCCCGCGAGCTGTCGGCGCTCTTCAACCTGCCTCTGCAGCGCAATTCGCTCGACGACGCCAGCGGGGAGGGCGACATCCGTGGCCAGACCTCGGTCACCCTCGAGGAACCCGCCCTCTGCCCCCGCTATGGCGCCCGCCTGGTGCGCAACGTCACCGTCGCCGACAGTCCCCACTGGCTGCGGGAACGCCTCGAGAAAATCGGCATCCGGTGCATCAACAACGTGGTCGACATCACCAATTATGTGATGATGGACATCGGCCATCCCATGCACGCCTTCGACCTCGACAAGCTCGAGGAGCAGCGCATCGTGGTTCGCCGAGCCGCCGCGGGCGAGAAGCTGCAAAGCCTCGACGGGGTGACCCGTTCCCTCGACCCCTCGATGCTGGTCATCGCCGACGCCCGCCGGCCGGTTGCCCTGGCCGGCATTATGGGCGGCGAAGAGACCGGTGTCACCGCCAGCACGAAGAACGTCCTGCTCGAGGCGGCCTCGTTCGATCCGGTCACGGTGCGGAAGACCGCCAAGGTCCTGGCCATGGGTTCCGACTCGTCCTACCGCTTCGAGCGCGGCACCAACATCGACAATGTGCCCATCGCCCTCAACCTGGCCGCGCGCCTGATCCGCGAACTGGCCGGCGGACAGCCCGTCGGCGGCCTGATCGACGCCTATCCCGCCCCGCCGCCCTTGCGCCGGATCATGCTGCGGGCCCGCCGCGTCGCCCGAGTGTTGGGGGTCGACCTCAAACCCGCCCAGATCGAAACCTTGCTGCTGCGCCTGAAGTTCGAGGTCAGCCGCGACGGCGAGACGCTCTGGGTCGGCGTCCCGCCCTTCCGGCACGATGTCGAACAGGAGGCCGACCTGATCGAGGAGGTGGGCCGGCTCTACGGATACGACAACATTCCGACCACCCTGCCCACCCTGTTCTCCCAGCCGGTCCTGCCCACCGCCCTGCAGAAACTGACGGGGCAGGTGCGGTCGGCCATGGTCGATCAGGGCTTCCATGAGATCATCACCTACAGCTTCATCCCGGTCGGTATTCCCGAATGCTTGCGCGAAGGGACGCCCTTGGCCATCCGCAATCCGCTCTCGGAGGAACAGGGCCACCTGCGCACCAGTCTCCTGTGGGGCATGATCGACGCCCTGACCCGCAACATCTTCGCCGACGAATACGACCTGCGCCTCTTCGAAATTGGGCGGGTCTTCAGGCGGGATGCCAGCGGCTTTGCCCACGAAGCCGATCACTTCTGCCTTGGCTGCTGCGGCCCGGCCAATCCGGCCGACTGGCGGCACAGCAAGGAAACCTTCGACCTCTACCGCATGAAGGGCCTGCTGGGGCGCCTGGGCCACCTGCTGCCCGTCGAGTTCGAGTTCGCCCGCGGCAGCCACCCCGCCCTCCACCCGGTCCGCCAGCTCGAGATCACCTGTCAGAACAAGCGCTTGGGCGTGGTCGGCCAGATCCACCCCCGGTTCCGCACCAACAA
>CALLCO010000008.1 GCA_937998695.1 Candidatus Ozemibacteraceae bacterium | reverse complement strand
GAGGCCTGGATGGCCTCGCGCCTCGCAGATCGCCATGGATGGCGATTCTGCGAGGTTCGGACGACGAATCGAGCCGAACCCGAGGCCACCGATCCGAGCCTGCGGAATGGTGTCTGGAGGCGAACCCGGCCCCAGGGTTTGAGAAACTACGGTAGTCATAGTAGGCACCTCGCTCTTCTCCAGAGGTTCCGCGGGATGGCGTAGACCTCGCCACTCCCGACTTGTCGCGGGAAACCCGGATGGAGTACTGTGGGGCATGGGTGAACGGTTCCTGAGGGAAAGGGAGGCTTGACCATGGCTGATGTCCAGGCAACGGTGACGGGGGGAACGGCGCGCCCCAAGGCGGCGAAGGTCGTGTTCTTTGGGCTGGGGGCGGTGGGTTCGGCCCTGCTCATCTGCCTGTCGGAACTGGCCGAACGGGATGGCGTCCCCATCCGGTTCGTCGTCTATGTGCGGAGCCCCGAGGCGGCGCGGGACGCGTTGTTCCATGCCGAGCGGCTGTTCGACCGCATCGATTTCATCGGTCTGGCCGAATTCGACCCGGTCTTTGCCCTCGAGGCCCGGCACGAGGCCGAACTCAGCGGCGCCACGCTGCTGGTCAACGCCGCCCTGCCCAGGCTCAACGGGCCGATTATGGAGCTGGCCCTCCAGATCGGCGCCCATACCCTCGATCTGGCCTCGGACATGTACGACGCCGAGACCGAGCGCACCCTCACCTTCTCGCAATACCGGTTCGACCAGCCCTTCCGGGAGAAGGGGCTCGTCGCCCTCATCAACATGGGCATCTCGCCGGGGGTCACCAACTACCTGATCGGCCGGCGGCTGCACGAGCTGCGCAAGGCCGAACGCAAGGACCTCGAGATCGAGAGCGTCGACCTGTTCCTGCTCGAGGACATCGATTCCGACTCGATCGTCTTCTCGTGGTCGCCGATCGTGGCCCTCGAGGAACTCGCCCAACGGCCCCGCATTTTGTACAAGGGCCGGATGCAGGTGCTCGAGCCGTTCAGCGAGGCCCGCGAATACCTCTTTCCCCACGAACCCGGGCCGTGCCGGCAGTATCCGCTCTATCAGGAGGAACTGCTGTCGCTCCGGCGCTCCTTTCCGGAGATCGATACGATCGCTGTCTACACCGGGGGGTCGGAGGTCGAACTGGTGAAAGCGCTTTACCAGCTCAATCTGCTCTCCAAGCGGAGCCTGCCCAACCAGCCCGAACTGACCGTCGAAGGGCTGGTCCGGGCCATCCTGCCCGGCATGAACAAACCCCGCCGGATCGAGGAATACCTCCGTAACGGCGTCATCCATCGGGCCCACTTCGCCGCCGCCGCGGAGATCCGCGTGTCGGAAACCGTGCGCAACGAGCGGCAGACCGTGATCGAGACGGTGGGTCTCAGTTACCTGCGCTACCGCGAGTTGCTTGGTTCCCCCTATGCGGGAGCCACCTACATCTCCTATCCTACGGCGGTCGGCGCGGCCATCCTGGCCTGGCATGCGCTCGAAACCGACCGCGGCGATCCGTCCGTGCTCAACGGGGTGCTGACCGGGGAAGATCTGGCCCGTCTGCTGTCGCGGGCCCGGGCCGATGCCATCCGCCGCGACCTCGTCGCCTGGGATATCGACCTCTTCGAGAGCCTGCGCGACGCCTCGGAGACCTGAAGCCCGATACCGGCCTTGTCCCCGTGCTCTTGCCCCTCGGAGAGGGGGGGGAGGTCACGGATGGTACCCGAGGCCGCCGCATCGGCTGTGGCCTCGTCCGGGGCTGCCCGCTGAACCAGGAGCAGCCGGGAGCTCTGGTGTGGATGTCCGCTCCGGGGCGGGCGGGGGACGCCGGGTCAGGGCGTTTCCGCCATCTGCATGATGGTCCGGAGCGTGGTGGTGGTGGTGGCCAGGACGCCGGGCTGATCAGGCACCGGGATCTGGAAGGTGAACCGGGAATCGACCTCGGTCGAGACCACCTGTCCCAGCGCGGGGTCGAACAGGGTGCGACCCTTGCTGACGGCGCCGGGCTGGCCGGGAGCCTTCCCGCCGTCCGCCAAGAGCAGTTCGGCATCGAAAGCGGCGCAGGACCGCCCTTTGAAGGTGGTCAGGCCGGCGAAGGTGTAGCGGGTGCGGGTGCGCACCGGCGGCTCGCTCTTGGTCTGAGCTTCCTGGACCCAGGAATCCCCGACCTTGAGAGGGGTTTCGGGAAACTGCATCTGGGCGAACTCCGATCCCTGCCACCCGCCGCTGCCCGAGATGAACTCGATCACCCCGCGGCGGTCGATCGTCAGCATCGAGCGCTGCCCCTCTTCGGGCAGGGGAGCGGATTCCCCATCCTGGGAGACCCGCGCCGATTCGATGGTCAAAGCCATGGTCGCCAGACGCGGCCCCACCTCCAGCGTCCGCTGGACGATGCGCATGTCGATCTGGATGGGATTGCCGCGAACTCCGTCGGGCATCTGCACCTCCACCTTGCCGCGCACCGCGACGGTGTAGACGAGAACCTGGTCCGCCTGGAACCGGTATTGGAAGGGAACGCCGGACACGGGTTCGGCCATGAGCGGACCTCCGGTGACAAGAATGATGCAGGCCATCACCAGGACCAACCCAGTCATGGCGGGCCGGCGGGCCGGAACCACGGGGGAGGGGCCCCTGGCGGGGCATGCGGGGAAGAGGGCCGGGCAAGATGGGGGCGGCAGCGACGTGGGAAGCATGACTTTCACCCCACCTGTTAAGGATTGGGAGGTTTTCTCCGAAAGGGGAGTATACGGTACCCCATCACCTGATGCAACTTTCCCCTGAGGAGGACGGGCCCGATGTTCTTGACACCCCTGGTCCCATGTTTTACAATAGCCACCAAGCCAAGCGGGTTTCGTGGTTGCCGCTGGGTGGTCCTGTTCCTGGCGCTCTGGGTGGCTGTCCCTGTGGAGGGAGCCGTGGCGGGGCGTGGCGGGTTTGACAAAGTGCGGATGGCGCCGAACGTCGAGTTCCTGGACGGTACCGCCATTGATCTGCTGGTCGGCCTCCGGAAGGAGACGGCCCCCGCGACGGACCTCGCCGCGGCCCGGCCGGAACCTGCGGGAGACACCGCCACCGGGAAGGCCCTGTCCGACCTGCTGGTCGATGCGGAATCCGATTTCGATCTCGAGAAGGTCTCCTGGACCGACGCGGAGGAGGAATCTTCCGGCTCGGCCGCCACCCCACCGGATGACCTCGGAACCCTCGAGGACATCCTCGACCTGGAAAACCTGGAACAGGCCCCGGGCGGGCTCCTTCCGGAATCACGGGAGGCCGTTCCCCTGGCCCTGGACGGGGCCGCGGGAAGCCGTTAGCGGGACAAATTGAACGGGAGGGTGCCATTCATGAGCCAGATCCGCCGCCGGAAGCGGTACTTTATCAAACCAGGGTTCCAGAGCCGTCTGACCGCGATCTTCATCCTGATCGTCATCATCGTGGCCAACATCGTAGGCGCCCTGGTCTACGGCATCTCCATCGAGAAACTCGAGACCAAGCTGGTCGTCGAGTCCAAGCTGCCCATCGACACCTCCCAGCTCGGACAAGCCCTCTTGCCTGGCGTCGTGGTGGCGGAACTGATCAGCATCCTGATCGTCGCGTTCATTTGCATCTTCGTCACCCATACGATCGCCGGGCCTGTCTACCGCATGGAACGCGTGGCCCGCAACATCGGCGAGGGTGATCTGACCAACTTCATCAAACTGCGCCCGAAGGACGAACTGAAAGACCTGGCCGACGCCATGAACGACATGACCATGGGTCTGCGCAACAAGGTCACCTCGTTGCGCGAGGCGTCCGAACGGCTGCTCGGCGCCCTCGACCGGGCCAAGGCCGCCGGTAAGGTTGACAACGAGATCGTCGAGGCCGCCAAGGCTATCGAGTCGACCTGCAAGGCGTTCGTCCTCGAAAAGGACGCCTCCGAGAGCCAAGGAGCCCCCGCCGCGGCCTGAGTCCTTCCCCTCCGCTTTTTCCGATTCTTCCGGACGGCGCCCGCGAGGTGCCGTTCGTCGTCAAGGCCGAAAATGGGGATCGATTCAAGCCACCTCCCCGGCCAGCCGCGCCAGGGTATCGCCCGTCATGGCTTGCCTGAACTGCCAGGCTGGATCCGGGGCGGGAAAATCTTCGCGGAAGTGGGCCCCCCGGCTTTCCCGGCGGGCTTCGGCGAACCGGGCCACCAGGGCCGCGGCCGCCCGCCGGGTGCGGGCCGCCACCCGGGCGGGGGTGAGAGCGGCGGCCGGTCGGGGGATCTGGCGCAGGGCGGGGGCGAGCCGCGCGACCGCGCTCGCCAGGCCGGGCCCGGTCCGGAAGACGCCCAGGTGGCGGGCGAGCAGGTCTTCCAGGTCGGGAGCGGGAGCCACGTCTTCCCCTTCCCAGGACATGGGCGATTCGCCGGGGACCGAACCGTTCACCGAGGGCGGATCGGGGTCTTCCCGCATCGCCCGGGCCGCGCGGCGCCCGAAGACCAGGCATTCCAGCAGGCTGTTCGAAGCCAGCCGGTTGGCGCCGTGGACGCCCGTGCAGGCCACTTCCCCCGCCGCGTAGAGGCCGGGGCGGGTCGAGCGTCCGTCCAGGTCGGTCAGGACCCCCCCGATCGTGTAGTGGGCGGCCGGGGCCACCGGGATCAGGTCGCGGGCCAGCGATAGCGAAAACCGGGCCAACAGCGCTTCGAGGCCAGGGAACCGCCGGGCCAGGAACGCCGCCCCGAGGTGGCGGGCGTCGAGCAGGACGAAGGGGTCACCCGCCCGCTGCATCTCGAGCAGTTCGGCGCGGGCCACGATGTCCCGCGGGGCCAGCTCGGCGAGCGGATGGTGGCGCGGCATGAACCGGTCGCCGCCGCGTGTCACGAGGTGGGCCCCCTCCCCGCGCAGGGCCTCGGTCAGCAGGTAGCGCGGCTCCCCGGGAATGACCAGCCCGGTGGGGTGGAACTGAATGAACTCGAGGTCGGCCACCGCGGCTCCGGCCGCCCACGCCATCACGATGCCGTCGCCGGTCGTCACCGCCGGGTTGGTGGTGTCGCGGAAGAGGGCGGCCAGCCCCCCGCTGGCCAGCAGGGTGCGGTCCGCCGTGACCCGCACGGGATGCGCCTCGCCGCCATGCCAGCCCCACACCCCGGCCACTCCGGCCGGGGTGGTGAGAAGATCGGCGGCCAGGAATCGCTCTACGACCCGGACGCGGCCTTCCGTGCCGACCCGCTCGCACAGGGCCCGTTCCAGTTCCCGTCCGGTGGCGTCCCCGTGGGCGTGCAGGATCCGCCACCGCCCGTGCCCTCCCTCGCGGGTGAGCAGCAGGCGTTCCCCGTCACGGTCGAAACAGGCGCCCCAGGCGATCATCGCTCGGACGGCCTCCGGCCCTTCCCGCACCAGCAGGTCGACGGCGTGCGGGTCGCACAAACCGGCCCCGGCCACCAGAGTGTCGCGGGCGTGGTCGGTGGGGCTGTCGGCTTCGTCCCAGACGGCGGCGATGCCGCCCTGCGCGAACGTCGAGTTGGCGACGTTCAGGCGGTCCTTGGTCAGCACCAGCACTTCTTCCCCGGCTTCGGCCAGGGTAAGGGCGGCGGTCAGGCCGGCCACCCCGGATCCGATGACCAGGTGGCGGGTGTACCAGGTATCCATCGTGCCCGCCTACCAGAAAAGGGAGCCGCGGGCCTTGCGCACCACCGATTCGGGGGTGTCCCGGGCCGTGACGGGCAGCCGTTTGATGCCGAACGGATCGGAGCCGGGTTCGTTCGAACCGGACCGGCTGGTAAAATGCAACTGGAATCCTTGGTGGCGGGCGGCTTGCCGGGTGTCGGCGTTGTATTTGCCGTAGGGCCAGGCGAGGGCGATGGCCGGTTTACCCAGGATCTCGCGCAGGCGGGCCTGTGACTGGGCGAGGTCAGCGGCCACCGCGGGCAACAGGGGATTGGGGGTAGAACGGAAAGCATCCCAGATCCGCATCGTGTCGGTGTGCAGATCGTGGGTGTGCGACCCGAACTCGAACCAGCCCGACTCTGCCATCTCCCGGATCTGGGCCGGCGAGAGATAGCGGGTGAACTGGGGTTGCCGCCCCAAGCGGGAGGTCACCAGGAAGGCGATCATGGGCATCCGGAGTTGACGGGCGACGGGCAGGGCGTGGTGGTAGAGGCTCTCGTAGCCGTCGTCGAAGGTGATCGCCACGGGGTTGGGCAGGTCGGGCAGGCCGCCCGCCAGGAACAGCCTGATCTGCGGCAGGGTCAGCGGAGTGAACCCGGCGCGTTGCAGGGCTTCCATCTGGGCGGCGAACTGGGCGGGGGTACAGGAGACGTCGGAGGTGGTGGGCTCCTCGAGGTGGTGGTAGACCAGCACCGTCAGCGGGGTGGCGGCCATCGCCTCGCCGAGTCCGCCCAGCCCCGCCAGGAGAGCGATAGCGAGCCAGACGGCGAGGGAACCTCCGCCTGGCTGCCCCGCACAGCGAGGCCGCGCCAGGCCCCCCCCGCCCCTCCGAATCGATCGAGGTGCCCAGAGCGAGCAAACGGGCCTGGACCAAGGTCGATCCAGGCCCGTGGCGGTCGGGAACAACGTGCCCGTCACGGCCGCATCAGAGGGCCTTCTTCAGGGCATCGACCTGGTCGGTGCGCTCCCAGGGCAGGTCGAGGTCGGACCGGCCGAAGTGGCCGTAGGCCGCGGTCTGCCGGTAGATCGGCTGGCGCAGGCCGAGGTGCTTGATGATGGCGCCGGGCCGCAGGTCGAAGGTGTCGAGGATCAGCTTCTCGATCTTCTCAGGGGCCAGTTTGGTAGTGCCGAAGGTGTTGACGTGCACCGACAACGGGCGGGCCACACCGATGGCGTAGGCGATCTGGATCTCGATGCGGTCGGCGATGCCGGCGGCAACGAGGTTCTTGGCGATGTAGCGGCCCATGTAGGCGCCCGAGCGGTCGACCTTGGTGGGGTCTTTCCCGGAGAAGGCGCCGCCGCCGTGGGAGGCCATGCCGCCGTAGGTGTCGACGATGATCTTGCGGCCGGTCAGGCCGGAATCGCCTTGCGGGCCACCGACCACGAACCGGCCGGTGGGGTTGACGTAGAACTTGGTCTTCTTGTCGATCAGTTCGGCGGGGATGACCGCCTTGGCGCACTTGGCGATGAGGTCTTCCGTGATCTGGGCGTGGCTGACCTCGGGAGCGTGCTGCGAGGAAATGACCACCGCATCGACCCGGGCGACCTTGCCGTTGTCGTATTCGACGGTGACCTGGGCCTTGCCGTCGGGGCGCAGATAGGGCAGGACATTCTTCTTGCGCAGCTCGGCCAACGTGCGGCAGATGCCGTGGGCGTAGTAGATCGGGGCGGGCATCAGGTCGGGGGTTTCGCGGCAGGCGAAGCCGACCATCATGCCCTGGTCGCCGGCGCCGGTGTTCAGTTCCTGGTCGCCGATCTTGTCATCGGCGTCGGATGCCTTGTCGACGCCCTGGGCGATGTCGGGGGACTGCTTGTCGATGGCGATCATGACGCCGCAGGCGCGGCCGTCGATGCCCCATTCGGAGTTGGTGTAGCCGATCTCGATCAGGGTCTTGCGGACGATGTCCTGGATGTCGACGTAGCATTTCGTGGTGATCTCGCCCATCACGAACGCCAGACCGGTGGTGACCGCAGTCTCACAGGCGACGCGGCCGTAGGGGTCCTGGGCCAGGATGGCGTCGAGGACGGCATCGGAGATCTGGTCGGCGACCTTGTCGGGGTGTCCTTCGGTGACGGATTCAGAGGTGAAGAAATACCGCATGGAAAGAGGCCTCCATTTCGCAGAAGTCTGGCGAGTATAGCAGACCCCTCAAAGCGGGTCAAGATGCGGATCGGCTTGGAGGCGCCAGCGGGCCGGGGCCAACCCCGGGAGCCAGGACTTTCGCGACCCGATCCCGGAGGGGACACTGGCTATCTTCCTGCGGAAGGATTGCCTCGGCTGACGATTCCGGCTACAGTGTTTTTCACCATGTCGCCACGAGGTTCAGCCCGGGAAACCCGAAATCCGCCGCCTGGAACCATTCCCGGGCAGTGGTTCCTCTACGTTCTGGAATGCCGTGACGGCAGCCTGTATACCGGGGTGACCAACGACCTCGAACGGCGGGTGTCCCAACACCAGGCAGGAACGGGAGCTCGCTATACCCGGTCCCGGCGGCCGGTGCGGCTGGTCTACCGGGAGCCGTGCGCCGACCGCCCGGCGGCGCTTCGGCGGGAAATCGCCATCAAGCGGCTGTCCCGTGCCGACAAGCTCGCCCTGATCGCGACTCCAGCCGGGCGAACCGGGTCACGGCCGCGGGGCCCGGCCCCGGCTGTCCCTCCCGCGCGGAGGTCGCCCCGGTCGGGAGATGCGGACAAAACCAGCCTACTTGCGCGCGACCCAGGAGCTGCCCGTCTGGTCGGCCGGCCGGTCGAGGACCCGGGCGATCTTGTGGTAGGCGAACTCATAGCTGAAGACGAACCCGGCCAGGCTGGCCAGGATGAGGAGAACCGTGGCGAAGGTTTTCCACATGGAACCCACCTCCTTCCCGCCCGGGTATCGGCACGAAGGGGAGGATTGTGAACCCTTGGAGAGCCTCCCTAAGCCACGAGGAGCATCCCCCCGAATCGTCGCCTGATCCCCGATGACCACCGGCTCCCGACAGGTGGGCGGGAAGGATGAACCGGCCGAACCCGGATTGACCCTGGGAAGCCGCCCACGATAGAATGCCTGGAAGGACGCCCCCCCGCATGAAGGAATTGCAGAAGCATCTCCGGTTGTTCAGCCTCCGCCCCTCGGCGACGTTCAACGACGTCAAGGCGGCCTATCGCCGCCTGGCCAAGGAGTGGCATCCCGACCGGTTCGTCGATGATCCCGGCATGCGTTGTATCGCCGAGGACCGCATCAAGGAGATCAACATCGCCTACGATTTCCTGGCGCGGCATTTCTCCCAGAAGCGGTTCAGTCTGATCGATCCCGACGGCAAGGTCGACTGCACCGAGGCGGTGGTC
>CALLCO010000007.1 GCA_937998695.1 Candidatus Ozemibacteraceae bacterium | reverse complement strand
GCTCGGGGTCGAAGTCGGGGGAAGGCACAGGGAGGGGATTAGACTGCACGCCAGAATCGGTGGCGTCTTCCAGGGTGTCCCAGAAGTTGTCGGCACCCTGGATCTGGGACCCGACGCCAAACACGAGGCCGATTCCGAGTGCGAGAATGAGGAAAAGATTGTGGGACCGTCCGACCATAGATTCCCCCTTAGGAGATATCTCTTCTATCCAATTTTACCCGGCAACCCCACTATCAGGAACTCCCCTTCGGGGACGGCCCTGCGTCAGGCTTTTCGTGATTATGGCCTCCCCGCCCGTGACCGCCCTTCTGAAAAGGGTACCGAGCAGTGCCGGGGGTGAGGCTGGTTTTGCCTCCAGATCCCATTCTGCCGGCTCGCATCGGCGGATGGTGGCCCCGTTGCCTCAGGCTCAGCTCGAATCGGCGTCCAACCTCGGAGAATGCCTGGGCGGCCCCCGCCATCCATGGCGATCTGCGAGGCCTCAACCTTTCAAGCGCCGAGACTCACATGACCCTGGGGACCAGTGAACCTGGCTTCCCATGACGGGCACAGATGGGATAGAATGGTCCCGAGATGACGCCAGAACCATGGTTTGACGAGCTCCCCGGATTGGCGGGTTCCCGCGTGGGGTACGGGGGGTATCAGGGGCCGGTCTGCGACTTCCATACCCACCTGCACCTGCGGCTGCATCGGCAGGATGATGGCAGCTGGGGGTGTTGTCCGCGCCGGCGCGACCCGCTGGAACCGCTGTTGCGGGGCGTATTGTGGCGGATGTTCGAGTTGATGCGGTACCGATACGCCATCGGTCGGCGCAGTCCGCTCGAACGGCCCCTCGAGCGATCGCTGGCCCGGATCCTGCGAGGGTTTCCCGCTGAGACGGCTCCCGACCTGATCGCCCGCATGGATGCGGCCGGGGTCGACCGGGCGGTGGTGCTGGCGTTGCCCCCGATCGTCACGAATGAAGACGTGCTGGCCTGTTGCGCGGGCCATCCGCGGTTGATTCCCTTCGTGTCGCCCATCCCGCCTGATCTTCCGGAGGCGGAAACGGGGCCAGGAGGGGGCGACCCCGAGCGGCAGGTCGACGATCTGCTGGCCCGGGGTGGACGCGGGGTGAAGATCCACCCGGTGTTCCAGCGGGTGCGGCTCGACGGCAAGTTCGTCCGGCGGGTGGTGCGGCGGGCGGCCCGCCACCGGGTGCCGGTCGTTCTGCATGCCGGCGGGTCGGGACGGTTGTTCGGCATCGGGTGCGGGTTCCGTACCGAGCCGGAGGAGTTCGCCGACCTGGCCCGGCAGGTGCCCGAGGCGCGGCTGGTGGTGGCCCACGTCGGACTGTGGGAACATCCGCAGGTTCTGGCGGCGGTCGAGCGGTTCCCCCAGGTCTGCCTGGATGTCAGTTTCCAGGCGCCGTCGGTCATCCGCCGGTGTGTGGAGCGGGTCGGGGTGGACCGGCTCCTGCTGGGCAGTGATTCCCCCATCGGGCGGGTGCGCCTGGTGCTGGAAAACCTTGCCCTGGCAGGGTTATCCGCTGACGAGATCGGCCGCATCGTCTGGCACAACCCCCGCCGTCTGCTGACCGCCACGCCGGGGCGCACGGGCCAGTGATGCTTTCGCGTCGTCCCTGAATGCCGGGGATCCGTTCGCGCGTGCGGAGGTTCGCGCCAATCCGGCTCCGCACGCCCGATGCCCCCGCGCCTCGCAGATCGCCATGGCTGGCGATTCTGCGAGGGTAGACGCCGATTCGAGCTGAGCCTGAGGCAACCGATTCGAGCCGGCGGAATGGGATCTGGAGGCAAACTGGCCCTAGGCCCTGGCCATGCACAAAAGCGCGTGAGCTTCAAATGACCCTGACCGGGGACCGAGGTGCCTTGACGCGGGAGGGAAAGTTCCCTAGAGAGCCTGTTGCATGAATCGGTTTTTTGTTCGTCGTGTACATAACGCTCCTGATCTGATCGGCATCTCCGAATGGACGGTACATGAAAATGGGCTGTTTCGGGCATTCGCGCAACAGGCTCTAGAGTGGGGGCAATTCCTGGGCTGCCGGGAGGTGCCGCTGTCCGATGATCCGTACCCGCGCGATTCCGATTTCCGATCTGCTGGCCCGTGTGCCTGAAGGCGCGTCGGTCGGCATCCTGGGCTGCGGGGATTGCGCGGCCGTGCTCAATACCGGCGGCACGCGCCAGGTCGAGGAGCTGGCGGGCCGGTTCGAGGGCCGCAATCCGGTCGTCTTCCGCACCGTGCTCGAGGCGCCCTGCGACCAGCGGGTCCTGCGGCGGCTGGTGCAGTTCATCCCAGAGTTCGACCGGGCCTCCTTCGTGATCGTTCTGGCCTGTCCGGCCGGCGTGCAGAGCCTCGCCTCCCTGGTCAAGACGGAAGGCCGTCCGCCGGTGGTGGTGGCGGGGTTGGTGGCGAGCGGGCTTGGGCTGATCACCAGCCAGGGCGCGCGCACCGATGCCTGCATCTTCTGCCCCGAGTGCACCTTCGACCCCAACGCCGGGTTGTGCCCGATCGCCCTCTGCCCGTTGCACAAGGGTGATGGGCCCTGTCAGAACCGCCTGGCCGATGATCATTGCCCGGTGTCCCCGTCGCGGCGCTGTATCTGGTGCAGCCATGCCACGGATGGGGAGGAATCGGCATGAGCCCCACCTCGGCGCCGTTGAAAGAGCTGCATTGGCTGCTGGTCGAAGCCCCCCTGTCGCTCGACGGGTGGCGGGACTGGCTGCCGACCCTGACCGACCGCTGCCAGGGAGTGATGGTGCGGACGGGCGAGGGCGTGTCGCCGCTGGTCGTCCAGCCTCTGCTGCACCAGGCCGGTTTGCAGGCCGGGGTGTTCGTGCACCTGCGCGACATGAACCGCGTGGCCCTCGGGTCGCTGGTGCGGTCGGTGGTGGCGGAAGGCTTCCAGCGGCTGTTCATCGGGGATCCCTTCCCCCTGGCCTCGGTGTCGGCGGTGGGCGCGGCCGACGGACCCGCGTTCGTCGAGTTCGTCCGGACCATCGCCGGGCAACGTCTGCGCCTGGGAGCCTGCAATCTGCTGGCCCACCCCCGTGACGTGTCCCTGGCCGAAAAGCTGATCGATGCGGGAGTGACGACGCTGGCCGTGCCCGCCAACCCGGCCCGGCCCCTGACCGGAGCCAAGGTGGAATGGTGGAACTGGCGGCGCTCGCCCCTCGACCCCGTCGAAGACTCCCGGATCAACCTGGCGGATCTGTCGAGCCTGGGCCCGCTGCCGAGTGCCGACTTGGCGCGGTCCGTTTCGACGTACCTGGTCCCGCCCTTCACGGTATGAAGAAATCGCCGGTCCTGGCGCCGTTGTTCGCCGACCCCTTCTCGCTCGAACCCGGCCAGAAGGCCGTGCTGACCGGCGCGGGAGCGGCCGCTCGCGGGGCCTACGAGGCGGGGGTCGGGTTGGTGACCTCCTATCCCGGGTCGCCGATCACCGAGACGTTCGAACTGCTGGCTTCGCCGGCCAATCCGGCCGCGCCGCACTGCCACCTGTCGATCAACGAACACGTCGGCTTCCACGAGGCGATGGGCTTCGCCTTGGCGGGCGGACGGGCGCTGGTGACCATGAAGCACGTCGGGTTCAACGTGGCGGCCGATCCGGCGCATTACATCGGCTACACCGGCGTGCGGGGCGGCATGGTGGTGCTGGTCGGCACCGATCCGGGGGCGACCTGCTCGACCGGGGAGTATGATTTCCGATTCTACGCGCTGCACACCCACCTGCC
>CALLCO010000006.1 GCA_937998695.1 Candidatus Ozemibacteraceae bacterium | reverse complement strand
TCTCCGATCTCGACGCGATCGCCACGCCTCCCCCGCCCCCCGCCCCCCCGCCAGGTCCAGTCGCCCGGCAATTGTTCGACGACCTGCCAGGGCCAGCCCCCAGGCTGACCGAGGGCGCCCTTCCCGCCCCCTCTCTCGATGCCGAAAGCCTCCTCCCGCCGATGGCATCCCCGGCACCGGCGGCTCCCAATCCCGCCATCGCCGCGCTGCCCGAGGCCCCCTCGGTCGAGGAACTGACCATCTTGCTGGAAGCCAGCACCGCGGCCGACCTGCCCGCCTGGGAGGAATTCCTCCGCCGCCCCCCCAGCCTGCGCAGCCTAGAGATCGTGGTCAAATCGCTCGGCCGCCTCCGCTCCGCCGCCGTGACCGACGTCCTGCGCCCCTTCCTCCAGCACCCCATTTCGCGGGTGCGCGCCAACGCCATCGAGGGGTTGCTGGAAAACGCCGACCCCGGAGCCATCCGCTTTCTGATCCCCTTCCTGAAAGACGAGGACAACCGCATCCGGGCCAATGCCATCAAGGCGCTTTCCCAGTTCGGGGTCGAGTCCATTCTCGAAGAGGTGGGGAAGATGGTCGAGGACGACCGTCCCCCCATGCGGGATTCCGCCACCTGGGTCCTGAAGGGTCTGCGGGGGAAGGAAGCGGCGGCCATGCTGCAGCGCCTGCTCTACGACCCCGAGACCAACGTGCGGCAGAACGCCATCCGTTCGCTCGCGCAGCAGGGTGATCCCTCCAATGCCGAGGCCCTGCAGGCCTTCCTGGCCGCCGCGCCCGATCCCGAGGATGCCGCCCTGGCCCGCAAAGCCCTCGACTACATCCAGACCGCCCGCAAGTGCTGATCGCCCGGCCTCGCCATCGTGCCCGGACGCGAGAGACGGGTTCTCCTCAGCGCCCCCATCCAGGCCGGCGGTTTCCCCGAGTCCCCGTGCCGGAGTATAATGGAGCCGGGAGAAGCCGCTGTGGGCCGCAAGAGTATCGCCAGGAAAATCGCCACCGGGGACTACCAGGTCACCCGTCACGCCTATGACCAGATGGTCGCCCGCGACATCTACATCCGGCAGGTCCATGACGCCATCCTGAACGGCCGGGTCGTCCAGCGCTGGGACGAGCGCGGCGGCGCCAAGCTGGCCATCGTCGGCCCCCGCTTCAACGGCGACTTCCTGAAGGTCGTGGTGAAAGACCTGCCCACCCCCAAGGTCATCACGGTCTGCTATCCCTACGAAGAGGTCGACGAATGATTTCACAGACCGCGGGCACCCGCAAGAGAATAAGGGTATCATTGGCCCGAGGGGGAAATAGCATGGAAGAAGTGAGGCGGTCCTTTTGGCGGGTCCAGTTTCTTTGGCTGTTGATCGGCCTGATGGCGGCGACGGTCCCCCCGCGCGGGGCTGGCCAGGTGTGGGCGGGGCCGCTGGCCGACAAGGCGGCGGCGTTCGACCGGGCTCTCGAGGAGCTCCACACCCCGCTCGGGCTGGTCGTCGGCGTCAAGGTCGGGGACGACGGCCAGGTCGTCCAGGTGCGGGCCGGCGGCGACGCCACCATCTGGACGGGCGCATGGCTGGCGGCGCAGGCCTTTCGCTATCGCGCCACCCAGGCCACCCAGGCCCTGGTCAACATCGACAAGGGCTTGCGGGCCTTCCACACGCTGCATGGAATGGCCGGTTCCCAGGGCTTCCTGGGCCGGTGCTTCGGCCCCCCCGACTGGTTCGGCGGGCACCGCGAGACCCGGCCGGGAGTGGGCGGCTTCAGCCACTGGCGGTTTTTCCCCGACACCTCGCGCGACCAGTACACCGGGATCTTCCTGGCCTATGCCGTCTGCCTCCCTCTCGTTCGCGATCAGGAGGTTCTGGCGGCGAGTCGCGAGGTGATGCTGGCGGTGGGTCGCAATCTGCAGGCGCACAACCTCGCCCTCACCGTCACCCTTGGGTCTGCGACCTTCCAACCGTTCAATCTCAACCCCGACTACGTCTACCAGGACCGCCTCACCCCGCACGAGTGGGCGACGGTCGACGATTTCCCCGCCAACCTGCTGGCGCAGGCCATTCCGTGGAACGCCTCGCTGGCCGCGGTGCTCTCGACCTTCCGGCCCCCGCCGGTGCGGGGGGGAGAGGCCCTGCGCGCCCTGATGATCTTGCAGACGGCGGCCCATTTCACGGGCGACCCTGAACTGCAGCGGTTTTTCCAGGAAGACCTGGTCGCGCGGCGCCGCCTGCCCGAGATCGCTTCGGCTACCTCGCACCTGCTCGGCGACCTTTACGAGGGGCGACAGCGCGAGCAGCTGATCGCCATCTGCCGCGACCTGGCGGTGGCCCTCTTTCGGCTTGTGCGCGAGGCGGCCATCCAGTTCGGCTGGCTGCCGCCGCCCCTCGCCGACCTCGGATTCGAGATCGGCCGTCCCTTGGTTGTCGGCGCCGGCCAGATGGGCGGCACCCTGCTCGTCACCGGCCTGCGCCTGCTCGACGGCCCTGACGGCTTCGCCTTTCTCCGCCCTTGGGCGGCCATCCTCGAGGCCTGGGTCCCCCCTCTCATCAGCCTGGGGGCGACCCGTCTCGCCGGGCGGCTGAGCCTGTGGGCCGCGAATCTGCGCGACATGGCCGCCTCGACGCTCGACGAGCTGGCCGACGCCCAACGGAGTTACGTCGGCACCAACCTCACCTTCTTCGCCCTGCTCGGGCTGTTCGAGGGCCCCACCGACCCGCCCCTGCGGGCCGCCGCCGCCGATATCGTCACCCGGGCCTTCGCCCCCCTCGCGGACGAGGGTAACACCCTGTACACCTTCATCAGACAGGTCAATGGCTCCCCACCGCTGCCGACCGGCACCCTCGAGGCCGCCCGAGCCACCCTGCGGGCCTACCCCCTCGACCAGCGGGGTCGCTGCGTCGATCACCGCGCCGATCCGGGCTTGCGCCGCCTGCCCTGGCCCGACCGGTTCGGCCGAATCGGCAACCTGGCCGACCGCCCCTTCCCCATCGACCAGCGCGCCCCCCATGTCTTCATCTGGCAGGAGCCGCCGCGCGCCATCGTCACCGGTCACGACGACGGGTTTCTGGTGCCGCCGGTCGGGTACCTGCTGGCCTACTGGTACGGCCGGGCCTACGGGTTGATCTCTCCCGACGACTGAGAAGGTCCCCGATGATGACCCCTTCCCCGGACCTCTCACTTCCTGGCCTCTGACGGTAGCCACCGTCCCCAGCACCATTGCAGCGGCAAGCCCCTACCCCTTCAACGGACCAACGTGCCGTCTCAGGGTTGCCGTCCCAGGGCGATGGCGGTGGCGACCGGGTCATCGGTCAAAACGGCATCGCAGCCCAGGCCTCGGTACCACCATAACCGCCGGTCGGGGGCGGGATCGAGCGGACAGACCAGTTGTCCACGCCGGTGGGCTTGACGCACGTAGAAGGGGTTAATGAAGAGGATGGGCCACGCGGGGCCCACCAATTCGAATCCGGAAGGCGGGGTCAGACCCCACATCGTGATCAGGCCCAGGGGCAGGTCGGGGGCGACCTCCCGAAAAGTCGCCAGGCTGGCCCGCGAGAACGACAGCATGACCGTCCGCCCGCGAATCCCGGCCCGCTCGACCGTCGCGACCACCCGCCTCGCCACCTCGGGCCGACGGAAGGCCGCCCCTTTCAGTTCGAGCGCCAGCCCGCGGTCCGGAGGCAGGGCGACGGCCACCTCCTCGAGGGTGGGGATGCCAACCTCGGAGATGCCGGACCCACCCGGCGAGGCCGGCGGACGCAGGCGCCAACGGCGCACCTCGGCCAGCGTCATGCCGGCGACCAGACCCCGCCCGTCGGTCGTCCGATCGACCGATGGGTCGTGCAGGCAGACGATCTCCCCGTCGCGGGTCAACCGCAGATCCGTCTCCACGAGATCGGCTCCGGCCTCCCAGGCCTTCTGGAAGGCAGGCAGGGAATTTTCCGGCCAGCGGACCCGGTCCCCCCGGTGGGCCAAAAGGTAGGGCCGGGGCCGACCGGGAAGCTCCAGACGGCGTCGGTTATCGGACCCTCCACTCCTATCTGCCATTCGCTCTTCCTCCTTCGGCCCACCCACCGCGCCGGGTCCTTTCCGAATGGTATAATACCCCGGACGAGAGGTGGCATCATGAGCAAGAATCACGCGAACGCCAAGAAGAAAGATCCCGCGAAGAAGGGCAAACCCGGCCCCGTTCCGGCGGGTTCCCCGCACCAATCCGCCCCTGGCAAGAAGGAAAACGGGGGGCGGCTGATCCGCTTGTCGCCCGAAACCTACCTGAACCGGGAGCTGAGCTGGCTCGAGTTCAACCGCCGCGTCCTGGCCCAGGCAGAAGACCCGCGCACCCCGCTCCTCGAGCGGTTGAACTTCCTGGCCATCTTCACCTCGAATCTCGACGAGTTCGTCATGAAACGGGTGGGGTTGCTGAAGCGGCACGTCGATATCGGTTTCCCCTTCCGGCGCCCCGACCGGATGACCGTCCGGCAGCAGTTGTCCGCCATCCGCGAGCGGATCCTCGAACTGATCCAGCGTCAGGCCCGCATATTCACGAAATCGGTGCTTCCCGATCTCGCCGAGAACGGCATCCTTATTCTCAAATACAAAGATCTGAACGATGACGAGCGCCAGAAGGCCAAGGACTTCTTCCGGGAACGTGTCTTTCCGGTGTTGACCCCTCTATCGGTCGATCCCGGGCACCCGTTCCCCTTCCTATCGAACCTGTCGACCTCGCTGGGCATCATCCTGCGCCATCCGCAGACCGATGAGAAGGTGTTCGCGCGGGTCAAGGTGCCGCGGGTCCTGCCCGCCTTCTTCTCGTTCGAGCGCAAGAAAGGCGACAGCGCCACCTGCTTCGTCAGCCTCATCGACTTGATCAAGGCTCATCTCGACGACCTGTTCCCCGGCATGAAAATCCTCAACGTCAGCCCCTTCCGCATCACTCGTAATGCCGAGACCGAGCCTGAAGAGGAAGACGCCGAAGATCTCCGCGACATGATCGAGGAAACCCTTCGGCAGCGCAAGTTCGAGCGGGTGGTTCGGCTGGAATATAGTCCCGATACCGAGCCCGCCATGCTCCAATTCCTGATGACCGAACTCGAACTCGAGGAAGAGGACCTTTTCGAGATGCCCGCCCTCCTCGACTACACGGTGCTACGCACCATCGCGGCCCTGCCCGAGGCCGACCTCAAGTTCGACCCCTGGCTCCCGCAGATTCCACGGCCCCTGGTCGGCGAGGATGCCGACATCTTCAGTCTCATCCGCAAGCGCGACATCCTGGTCCACCATCCCTATGAGAGTTTCACCGCCAGCATCGAGCGGTTCGTCCAGGCCGCCGCCGTTGATCCCCACGTGCTGGCCATCAAGATCACCCTCTACCGCACCAGCGCCGACAGCCCCTTCCTCAACAACCTCATCAAGGCTGCCGAGGCGGGTAAGCAGGTGGTGGCGCTCATCGAACTCAAGGCCCGGTTCGACGAGGAACGCAACATCCACATTGCCCAAACCCTCGAAAAGGTCGGCGTCCATGTCGTGTACGGCATCCTCGGTCTGAAGACTCACACCAAGACCGCCCTGGTCGTACGCCAGGAACCCGAAGGCCTACGCTGCTACGCCCACATCGGCACTGGGAATTACCAGCCCGAGACGGCCAAGGTCTACACCGATCTCAGCCTGCTGACTTGCCGCCCCGACCTGACCCGGGACCTTGTCGCCCTGTTCCACTACCTGACGGGCTGTTCCCTGAAGCAGGATTACCAGAAGCTCCTGGTCGCTCCTTCCAACATGCAGGATCGGTTCCTCGACCTGATCCACCGCGAGATCACCCACCAACGCGCCGGCAAGCCCGCCCGCATTATCGCCAAGATGAACAGCCTCGACGACCAAAAGATCATCCAGGCCCTCTATCAAGCCTCGGGGGAAGGGGTGCCGATCGATCTCCTCGTGCGCGGCCTGTGCTGCCTGCGACCTGGCATCGAGGGGGTCAGCGAGAACATCCGGGTCTCCTCGATCATCGGCCGCTTCCTCGAGCATTCGCGCATCTTCCATTTCGCCGCCGGCTCCGACAACCCGCTCGAAGGTGAGTTCTACATCGGTTCGGCCGATTGGCAGTCGCGCAACCTCCTCAAACGGGTCGAGGTGGTGACCCCCATCGAGGACCGCCTGGCTCGCGCCCGCATCTGGGAGATCCTGCGCATCATGCGTGAGGACACCCGCCTAGCCTGGGATATGCACCCTGACGGCACGTACGTGCAACGCCGGCCCAAGCCGTCTGACCCGCTCGAAGCGGTATTGGGGACGCATCAGGTTCTCATGGATCTGACGCGCGACCGCCCCTTGTCGCCGCCCCCGTTGATGAAAATCAAGGGTTCGGGGAAGAACCGCAAGAAAAAGGGTTGACCCCCACCGTGCCGGGTCTCAGATCACGGGATTTCCCTCAGGGGGATTCCTCCGATCTGAGGTCCTGGGCGGGTCCGCTGGCGGATCGGCCGGGGCACTGGCGGGAGCCCACCCACAGAATACGCTCAGGACCCGGGCGAACCGGTCGCTCTCGTCGCGGCCGTTATCGGCATCGTAGGCGAGCACGGGTCGGGCAACACGCCCGAACAGGCTCCGCACAAGCCGGAAAAGACCGGCGACCTGGCTGGGTCCCCAGGCCGGGCCGCGCTCGTAGTCGAGCGCCACCGCGGTGTCGAGCACGAAGACCCCGAGATCGGGCAACGGCACGCCATCGACGGTGATACCCCGGCAGAGAAAATGGAAGGGGTCGGCCTCGCCCTGCACGACCAAGCGGGCGGCGTTGGGAACGCTGTCGAGGGGTTTGTCGGCATGTTCCCCACGATGCCGGAAGACCGGACTTCCGACCAAGAAGCGAGTGGCCTGCCGAAGGGCCTGGTAGATCTCTTCGACCTCGTTGCCAGTCAACCCCTGCAGGCAGATCTCCGGCAAACCGCCGTCATCGACCGAGAAAAGATCGAGAATTTCGGCGAGGAGCGGTTCAAGATTCGAACTGGAGATGGGCTCAGCCGGCGATGCAACCGGCCTGGTGGCTAGTTCAGAAATCGAAAACCTGCCCTTCGGCCACCGCAAAACAGTCGACCTTCGAGCGTGCCTTGCGGATACGTTGCCGACACATTTCCAGTTGCCACTCGAGATCGCCATCGGTGCGGTCAGGATCGTGATGGAACAGGCCCAACCGCTTGACATCCGCCTCGATGGCAAGATCGATAGCGTCTTCGAACGTCGTGTGGCCCCAGCCGCGGGTCAATTGGTAATCCTGCAACGTGTATTGGGCATCATGGAACAGGAGGTCGGCTCCCCGACAGAATTCCAGATACTGGTCGCGAGACAACCCCCCAGGATGGGGAAAGGTGAGTTCGTTGTCAGTCAGGAAGACGAAGGTTTTGTCGTGGTTGGCCAGGCGACAGCCATAGCCTCCATTGGGATGGCTCAGGCGCAGACCGTCGAAATCGTGAAAGCCGACTGTTTCGAGGCGCGGGCAGTCCTTGCCAAAATAGAACTTGGCGCGCATGTTGCTGAAATCGACCGGGAAATAGGGCGGTTCGACCTGGTGGGCCAGAACCTTCTTGACCGACCGTTGGTCTTTGGGTCCCCCGTAGACATGGATGGTAAACCGGTCGCTATAGGCGGGGATGAAGAAGGGGAACCCGGCCAGGTGATCCCAATGGCAGTGGGTCAGGAAAAAATAGATCTCCTGGAGGGACTTGTCTTTCAGGAGTTCCTTCCCCAGCAGGCGCATGCCTGAGCCGGCGTCGATGACCAACACCGCCCCCTGGTCGCTGCGGATCTCCAGGCAGGTGGTGTTTCCGCCGTAGCGCAGGGTCAGCGGCCCCGGCGAGGGCAGGGAACCCCGGCATCCCCAGACCTTGATCTTCATGTATCCTCCACGATAACAGGGACCTTCACCCCCGTTATCGGCAGAGATTATACTTTACCGAGGGTTTTCCATCCAAGAAATTGTTTTCCCCGGAAAATCCTGCTACCCTTCGGGAACCGGCGCGCCACCCCGGCCCCCCCCTGCCAGAACACCCACCGGGGAAACGGGGGGCGGTCTCGGCCCAAGCTTCGTCGCCGTCGAGTCGTTTTTCCCCGGGCGTGCCGTCCCGGCCGCAGTTCCAACGCACATTCTGGAGGTTTTGCATGCACCACCGCCACCCCGGGAAGACCGCGTTCTTCCTCGGTTTTCCGCTGCTCGTCCTCTTGGTGGCCGGGCCCACCGGCGCCATGGATCTTGCCTTCGACCGCACCATCCTCGAGAAGGCGGTCGTCGAGACCGTCCTCGACAACGGATTGCGCCTTCTCGTGCTGCCGCGCCCCGAAATCCCGGTCGTCTCGCTGGTTACCTGGGCGGATGTCGGTGGCGCCGATGACCCGAAGGGGTTGTCCGGCATGGCCCATATGTTCGAGCACATGGCCTTCAAGGGGACCAGTTCGATCGGCAGCCGTGACATCGCCCGGGAGCGGGAACTGATGGCCCGCGAGGATGCGATCTTCGCCGCCATCCAGGCGGAACGGGGCAAGGGCCCTCGGGCCGACCCCGCCGTAGTGGCCTCGTTGACCTCCGACCTCGAACGGGCCTCCGCCGAGGCCTACCAGCTCGTCGAGCCCAGTGCCTTCGCCAAC
>CALLCO010000005.1 GCA_937998695.1 Candidatus Ozemibacteraceae bacterium | reverse complement strand
CGACCTCACCCACCACCCGCGTGACGAGTTCGGCGATTACGATTTCGAGACCCCGGAAGCCCTCGATCTCGCCCTGATCAACCAGCACCTGGCCGACCTGCTCGCCGGCAAAACCATCCAGATGCCTCGGTACAACTTCAAGACCGGCAAGCGCGAACCCGAGACCGATCCCCTCAGCCTGAAAGACCACCAGATCCTGCTGCTCGACAGCCTGCATGGGCTGTACGCGCCGATGACCCAGAGCGTGCCGTCCGAGAAGAAGTTCAAGCTCTACATCGAGTCGCTGTGCCAGATCAAGAATCACGACGGCGAGTTCCTGCGCTGGACCGACGTCCGCCTGCTGCGCCGCATGGTGCGCGATTCCTGGCACCGCAGCTACAACCCCAAGCAGACCCTCGAACACTGGCACTATGTGCGGCGCTCAGAAATCCAGCACATCATCCCGTTCGTCGGAACGGTCGACCATATCGTTGACGGCTCCCTGCCATACGAGCTGCCGGTGTACAAGAAACACCTGTTCACATTCTTCCCCGAATTCGTCAAGGAATACCGGGAAGACCCCAAACGGCAGGATGCCTACATCCGGGCCAAGCGGGTGCATGACATGCTCGAGGCCTTCACCCAGTGGGACGACGAGTCGGTCATCCCCAAGGACGCCTTGATCCGCGAATACATCGGCGGCAGCATCTACAAATACTGACCCCGCCACTTTCGACGCCCCCCTCGCCGCGGCCCCCGACCCCGGGGGCCGTGCCACTTGTACGCTCAGCCTTCATTTGACTCTTCCAGCCGGGAAAAGGCTTGACTCCGGGAAAAGGCTTTGACTTGCCGGAAGAGCAAGTGCTATAATCCACCGCCTGCCCCCCTCTCCGGGGCAGACCGGATTCGGTTTTCCGACCGTTTGGTACACTGACATCCACGAGGTGACGGAATCATGGCGAAGGCGAAGTTCATGTCGATGAGGTGGCTGCGACTCCATCTGAAGGAGATCATCTGGGCCACGATCATTCTGTTCGTGCTGTCCTGCTTCATCATCGGCTATGGGACTTCGCGGGCCGCCCGCACCCAGGAAGAGCGTCAGAAACGCGCCGACGCGGCCGAGAAACGGGCCCGCGACCGGCAGGAAGCGGTTCCCGACAACCTCGTCGGCAAGATGAATCTGCCGGCCGTCCACATTTCCCTGCCTACCCCCACCGCTTCCATCACCCAGGTCATCGATGTCAAGACGGTCTACAACGCCCTGCGCAACCGGCCGGAATACAAGCGCCTCATGGGCATGCCCCCGGCTTTTCGCGCCAGTTTCGGCAGCCAGATCCGGGAAGGCGTTCTCAAAGGGTTGATCATGGAGCAATTGGTCGGCATGTATGCCCAAGCCAACGGGATCAAGCCCTCCGCCACTCCCCAGACCATGGTCGGGGTGGTCCGCCAGAAGATGTCGCCTGTCGACTTCAACCGGCGTCTTCACGAGATGGGTCTCTCCGAGAAGGAGCTGGGCGATCGCCTCTATCTGGAAGAGACCAAGAAGATGGTCGAGCAGGTCATGTCGCGGCCGGTGGCTGCCGCCAGCGCCACCGACGAGTTCCTCAAGTCGTTCTACGAGCAGAACAAGATCCGGTTCCGCAAAGACGACGAGGTGAGTCTGCGCCACTTGGTCGTGTCGCCGGGCGACTTCGCCGGGCAGACCGCCATCACCGAGGAAGAGATCAAGCAGTATTTCGACCAGCACCGCCAAGATTTCATGAGTTCCAAGCGAGCTTCGGTGCGGCATATGGTCATCAACCCCGACGATCCCGCTTTCCGCCAGGCCATTCCCGTTGAAGAAAGCGAGATTCGTCGCCGCTACACCGAACAGATCGATTCCTTTAAAGAACCAGAGCAGGTCCAGGCCCGGCACATCCTGATCAAACCGCGCAACACCTTTGACAAAGATCTCGAGACCTTCTCTGTGTCCATGCGGCGATTTGTTCTGGCGACCGACACCACGCCCGTTCGCTATTCCTTCGAACTGATGGTCCACAAGGCCAAAGCTGGCATCAACCTCAAACTGTCTGATCTGACTCTCGTTCTTACTGACGGACAGCGCATCCAGCCCGCCGAGACGGCCGACATCGACCAACCGATCGCTTTGCCTATCACGGGTACGCCCAAGGAAGCCGTGCGTGGCAAGGTCGCCTTCCAGATTCCGGCGACCGGCGATGAGGGCGCTCCGGCCCCGCTTCCCGCCACCCTGGAAATCCGCGATATTTCCAGCACCCACCAGTTCGACATCGCGGCGGCCCATGATACCGAGAAGGCCTTCGCGGCCGCCGAGGCGCGGGCCCGCGAACTCCTCGCCCAGCTCCAGGATGGCAAGGCAGACTTCGCTCCCCTGGCCAGTCAGTTTTCGGAGGACACCGCCTCCCAAAAAGACGGTGGCAACCTCGGGTTCTTTGCACGCGGCCAGATGGTCAAACCCTTCGAGGAAGCCGCCTTCGGCGCGGCCATCGGCGAGGTGAAGGGGCCGGTCCGGTCCAACTTCGGGTATCACCTGATCAAGGTCGAGGGCCGCAAGGCCGAGCGGGTGACCCCCCTGGAAGAGGTGCGTCCCAAGCTTATCGAGGAGATCCGCAAGGAGCAGGCGCACCTGAAGGCCGAAACCAATCTGCAGGTTGCCCGGGAGTATCTCGAACGCAAAGGGCAGACCTTCGGCGAGCTGGCCCGCAAATACTCGATGGGCTCGACCGTTTCCCAGGACGGCCGCCTGCCGGTCTTCTTCAAGGGTGAGATTACCGACGACTACACTGCTGCCCAGAAAGCCACCCTCAACAAGGAGATCGGCGACAACGGACACATCATTCCCGAGATCGAGAACGAAGTGTTCAAACTCGAGCCCGGTGATGTGTCCGAGGTCATCAAGACCCAGACGTTCGACGAGAAGGGCGAGCCCGTGGTCCGGTTCCACCTGTTCCAGGTCGAATCCTTCCTCGAGCCCGTGCAACTGTCGTTCACCGAGTCGGTGAAGAGCAAGATCCGGGAACTCCTCGAGAAGGAAGCCCGGCGCAAACTCGCCGAGGCCAAGGCCAAGGAGTTCGCCACCAAGGTGACGATCGAGAACTTCGAGGCGTTGGCTTCCAGCACCTTCGAAACCCAGGTGGCCAGCCTCACCCTTCCGTTCTCGACGAACCCGGGCTTTTCCAACTTCGCGCTAACTTCGGCGGTCGGCCAGGTGACGATGGACGGCCACACCTGGGTTCCCGGTCTGCACAAGGGCCTGCTCGAAGCCCTGCGCGGTTTCTCGGAGGCGGGTTCCCCCGCTCCCCGCAAAGTCTTCGGGCCGGTGGAAAGCGAGCTGGGGTTCCACTTCTTCCAGGTCACCGAGTTCAAATCCAACCAGGTGACCCCCTTCGAGGAGCTGAAAGATACGCTGCGGAGAATGCTTGTACAGATCCCCACCGAAGAGGAAATCCAGAAAGAGTTCGAGAAGAATCGCGAACAGCTCGACCAACCGCCCAAGCGGAAAGTCCGCCAGATCGTGACCACCACCCTGGAGAAGGCCGAGGAGGTCATGCGGGCCCTGAAGCGGGGGGAAATGTTCTCGCTGCTGGCCAAACGGTATTCGGTCGATGGCACCAGCTCGAGCGGCGGTCTGCTCGGCGAGGTGGCCCGTGGCCAATTGCCGGCCAATCTCGACGAAGAACTCTGGAAACTGAAGAAAGGTGAATATACCAAGCCTATCCAGACTTCGTACGGGTACGTCATCATGATGTTGGACGAAGACGAAAAACCCGCGGTGAAAGCCACGCTGACCCCCGATATCGCCAAGCGGCTGCGGGAGCAGCTCAAGAACAGGAACGCGGAAGAGCTCTTCGAGAGCTTTTTGACGGGGCTGTGGAACTCCGCGACCGTGATTCGGCACGCCGAGGTGCTGAACGAGCTGTGAGGTCCGGCGGGCCACCCGACGCCGCGGCCGTCGTGGGCCGTGAGCGTCGGGAATGGCGCTCTTTCGCCGGCGACGGCGCGGGAGACGGTGCAGAGGGTCTCGGCGTGGGCCGTGAGCGTCAGGAATGGCCCGCTTTTGCGAGCGGCCCGGGGGCTCCGGCTCCCGGGCCGCCCCCTTGGGCAGCATTCACCGGCGGGCGAAGCCCCCGGCTGGCGTCTGCCTGGGAGCCGACATGCGACTGGATAAGTTCCTGCAGTTGTCCGGGTTGATCAAGCGCCGCGTCCTGGCCAGCGAGGCGTGCCGTCGCGGGCTGGTTCGCGTCAACGGGCAGCCCGCCAAGCCGACCCGGGAGCTCCAGCCGGGCGACGAGGTGGCCCTCGACCTGCCCCGGCGGGACGTTGCGGTGCGGATCCGCCAGCCTCTTCCCGACCGTCCTTTTGGCAAGGCGCAGCGCCCCGAGTTTCTCGAGGTCCTGCGCGACCTGCCCCGAGCCGGCCCGCGTGACGAGCCTGACGGGGAGGGCTGGTAGATGCCCGCTTCCCGCTTCCCGCCGCGTGGGTGCCCGCGGCCAGGCCGGGACGACGGCGGTCGGCCCGGAGCAACCCCTCGGCCGAAGAAGTCTCTGGGGCAGAATTTCTGCATCGATCCTCGCCTGGGCGAAGAGGTTCTGGCCAGGCTTTCCCCCGCTTCAGGAGACGAGATCTGGGAACTGGGGCCCGGTCCCGGCGCCCTGACTCGCCTACTGGTCGAAACCGGGGCCACCGTGCGCGCCTTCGAGATCGACGAACGCTGGCGCTCCGAACTCGAGACCCGCTTCGGGGAGCGGGCCACCTTCCATTGGGGCGATTTCCTGGAGTTGGATCCCGCGCCCCTCGTGCCCGCCGGCGGTGGGTTCCTGGCCTGCGGCAATCTGCCGTACTACTGCGCCACCCCGATGATCCGGCGGCTCATCGACCTGGCTCGTCCCCCTGACCGCCTCGTCTTCGTCGTCCAGGAGGAAGTGGCCCGGAAGGCCGTCGCCCTCCCCGATTCGGCAGCCTACGGGTTCCTGTCGGCGCAGTTGCAGCTGCGGGCCGAGGTCAAGATGGGGTCAATCTTCCCGCCCTCGTCGTTCCGGCCCGCCCCGAAGGTGTCCAGCGCCATCCTGGAGCTGCGTCCGCTGACCCTGCCACCCGACGAGTTTCGGCGTCGCCAACGGGCGTTGTGGCTGCTGTCGGCCATGCTGCGGCAACGTCGGAAGATGGCGGTGAACCTCCTGCGCCAAGCCCTTCCCCACCAGCCTTGGGAAGCCATCTTCGAGCAGGTCGGCCTGTCGCGCGGATGTCGGGGGGAAACCATTCCCTTCGCCACGCTTCTCGCCATGGTCGATGCCGTTCCCGAAACGGGGTGGCCGCACGCGCTACGGGTGCCTGGCCCGTCCGGTTCCCCCTGAACTTCCGGGGTTCGCGCCACTCGAGGGCCGGTTTGCCCGCACTGCCCCGGAAAACTTCCTGGTCAGGCGTCGGGGGTCCCCTCTCGATCGCATGGGAAGGGCGAGAGCGAACCTTGTCGCCTGGTCCGGGCCTCCCCCGAGCTCAACGTCTTCCTGCCTCCCACTCGGGCCAGATCGCTTTGACCGTGGTGGCGACCAGATCGGCCAGGGGCTCGACCGGCATGCCGCGCAGTTCGGCGAGAAACCTTCCGATCGACGGCAGGGCGGCCGGTTCGTTGTCCCTGGTGGGCCACCAGGGCGGGGCGAGGTCGGGGGCATCGGTTTCGAGGAGCATCCGCTCGGCCGGCACGGCGCGGGCGACTCGCGGCGTCTTGCGGGCGGTGGGGCGGCAGAGCGACCCTGAAAAGGACAGGAAGGCGCCTTCCCGCAGAAACCCTTGGGCTACTTCCCAGGACCCGCAGAAGGAATGCATGATCCAGGGCAGGCCGCGGGCTTCCTCGCGCAGAATGGCCAGCGTCCGGTCCCAGGCTCCCCGGACATGCAGGATGAGCGGCAACCCGTGGGCCCGGGCCAAGGCGAGGTGGGCCCGGAAGACCTGCTCCTGGTGGTCGAGCGGGGGCTCGGCCAGGGGGTCGAGGCCGGTTTCCCCGATGGCGCACGGCTCGTAGTCGCGCCTGGCAAAGCGCGCCGCCACTGCTTCCGGGGCGATCTCGGTGCAGATGCCGGGATGGATGCCCCACGCCCGAGCCACCCAGGGCGGAAACCCGCGATCGGCCACCGGGCCGTGAATGGCCGGCACCAGGATCCGCCCGACCCCCGCCGCCCAGGCCCGCTCCAGCACTCCGGACAGGTCGTCGACCAACGGCTCGACGTCGAGGTGGCAGTGAGTGTCGAACCAGACCTGGCCGCTCATGGATGTTCCTCTTCACAAGGCCAGCTCGAGGTCGGCGATGGCCTGCCGGGCCTCCTCGGGGGTCAGGGGCCGGGGGAAGTTGAACATCGTACCGCCGGGCCGCTCATTGTAGAAGGGCCGGTTGCAGTCCGGGCATCCTGCCGTCTGAAAAGCCTGCCCGTCGGCCAGGCGGCCGACCAGATCATCTGGTGACAGACCGAACGAGATCAAACGGCCGGCCCCGTCGAACCGGCAGCCGTCCCAGGTGATCGCTCCCCGGCTGCGCAGATGCCGGAAGGCCTGCACCCGCCGCCAAGCCCCCAGATCGGGCGGACCGCCCCCTCCTTCCCCGGTCGGCGTGAACGCGAACAGGGCCACCAGGCCGCGCCGTGCCAGAACCGCCTCCACCGTCGCGAGAAACTCCCGCTCTCCGTCGCCCAACCCGAAGATGAGATGGATCTCGAGACGGGGCCCGTGTCGCTCCAGGGCGGCCGTCAAAGCGGGCCAGTCCGTCGCCCACTCGCGGTGCTTGTGCCGGGAATACGTGGCGGCCGTCGCCGCATCGAGGCCGATGCCCACATGATCGAGCCCGTGCGCCAACAGCCCGTCGACCAGAGCGATCTGGGCCGGGTGGAGGGTCAGGCTCAGCGGCAGGCCGGTGGGCCGCAAGGCTTCGATGCAGAGGGGAAGCACCGCCCCGGCGCTGTCGTGCCACCCCGTCTGCAGGCAGATCCGCCGCAGCGGTCCGGGGCGCTCGCCCAGCCGGCGCACCACCTCCGCCCACGGCCACTCCGGCCAGGCCACCCGCGACAGACGGTCGGTGGCCGCGTTCCCGCCGGCGCGCGGACAGAACGTGCAGCTGCCCCGGCAGCCGGGATCCCATAGCAGGTAGGCGGTGGTCGGCGCCACCTCCTGCCGCGCCTCCCGCAGGCCCAGGGCGATGGCGGTGCCGTAACTGACCCGGATCGTCGCCGGCAGGTCAGCCATCCGCCTGCTCCGGCCCCCGCCGGTCGAGAGAGCAGCACTCCTGGCGGGTGGTGACGGGAATCCCTGCCTCCTGAAGATCAGCCACCAGCGCCCGGTCGGGCATGACGATCGTGCGCGCCCCGGCCAGCCAGGCGAGCCGGTCCGCCCGTCGCCGCCAGGCCCCGGCGGGGCGCATGCATCCGAGATGGAGCGGGCAGTCCAGGCGCTCGGCGGCCTCGGCGATCAGCTCAGCCACCACGGACGGGGCGGGGGCGGGCCGGCCAGCGAAGGCCGTGCCCGGCGTCGGGCGGAAGACGAGAAACGTCAGGGCAGGGGGCGGGTGTCGGCTCAGATAGTCGAGAACCACCCTTTCCCCGGAGACCATTCCCCCCCGCAACCCGATGGTGAGATGGGGAATCACGGGAAACAGCTCCTGCAGTCGTTCATACGCCTCCAGCCAGTCTCGCGCGGGTCGATTCAGCCTGTAGACCTCGCGGGCCGTGGCATCGTCCCCGACCAGGTCGAACGAGACGGTGACCGGTCGCCCGCGCAGGGGCCGCAACCGCTCCCCGTCCTGCAGCCCGACATGGAGGTTGAGAGGCAGGTCGGGCGGCAGGGCCAGCAGGCGGTCGAGATGATCCGCCAGTGGGACTTCTCCATGCACGAGGCTGCCGCCGCTGATCAGCAGCGAATCTACGCCAGCCATGCCGGCCGATTCCAGGGCATCGAGAGGCTGCATGCCCCGCAAATAATGTCCGTTGCAATGGGCGCACCGCTGTTGGCAGACGGCGCCGGTGACCGAGACCGCCCGGGTCTTGGACGGCACCACCGTCTCGAGGTGCAGCGGTCGACGCCGGGCCGCCCTCCCCAGGCGGTTCACCACATCCTGGTCGGTCCCGCCGGCCCAGCGCGACAGCAGCTGGCTCAGCCCGGCATGATCGGAATGGCCCAGACCCTGGTCAGGGGCAATCCTGCCGCCGCGGACACCTTCCACTTTTCCTGGCCGCCGGATCATCAGGACAACGTGCCAGACGGCACGTGCCATGGCCAACGACCACCAGCCGCTTCGCGCTCGACATCCATCAGAACAGGCAACTCACGGCACCGCGCGGGCCGCCGGTCAGATCTCGTCCTCGGCCGAGACCCGGACGACCTCTTCCAGGGTCGTCTGGCCGCGCAGGACCTTGGCAAGGCCGTCTTGTCGAAGGGTTCGCATGCCTTGCTTGATCGCCTCGTTCTTGATCACGCTGGCGGGGGCCTTCTCGACGATCAGCTCCTTGATGCGCTCGTTCATGATGAGCAGCTCGGAAATGGTGGTGCGGCCACGGTATCCCGTGGCGTTGCACTTCTCGCAGCCCTTGCCCCGGAAGACCTTGGTCTTGCCCGCCTGGTAGAGCAGCTTGCTGGATTTGATGATGGCCGTGCTCGGCACGAACTCCTCGCGGCACTCGACGCAGATCAACCTGACCAGGCGCTGGGCCATGATGCCGACCACCGAGCTGGCGACCAGGAACGGTTCGACCCCCATGTCGATCAGGCGGGTGACCGTGCCGGCCGAGTCGTTGGTGTGCAGGGTGCTGAATACCAGGTGCCCGGTGAGAGCGGCCCGGATCGCCACTTCGGCGGTATCGTAGTCGCGGATCTCGCCGACCATGATGACGTCTGGGTCCTGACGCAGGATCGATCGTAGCCCACCGGCGAAAGTGAAGCCGGCCTTGGGGTTGATCTGCCCCTGGTTGATGCCGGGCAATTGGTATTCGACCGGATCTTCGATGGTGACGATGTTGATGGCCGGATTCTTGATCTTCTGCAGCGAGGCGTAAAGGGTCGAGGTCTTGCCGCTGCCGGTCGGCCCGGTGACCAGGATGATGCCGTTGGGCTTTTCGAGCAGGGTAGTGAATCGTTGCAGGGTGTCGTCGGGCATGCCCAGTTCTTCCAACCCGAACAGCACGCGCTGCTTGTCGAGGATACGCATGACCACCTTCTCGCCGCGCAGGGTGGGGTAGGTGGAGACGCGCATGTCGATCTCGCGGTTGTCGACGTTGAGTTTGATGCGGCCGTCCTGGGGCACCCGCTTCTCGGCGATGTCCAGTTCGGCCATGACCTTGCAGCGCGACACCGTCGCCGCCTCGAAGGTCTTGGGCATGGCCAGCACTTCCTGCAGCATTCCGTCGATGCGGAACCGGCAGCGCATGACCGTGTCATCCGGTTCGATGTGGATGTCGGAAGCCTTCTCCTTGATCGAACGCATGATGATCAGGTTGACCAACTGGATGATATTGGCCTGGTCGGCCGCGCTGATCTTGGTCAGGTCGATGACCGAGGCGTCTTTCGCCCCGCTGCCGAGTCCCTGCACCTTCTTGGCGAAATCCTGCAGGCTGACGCCTGCCTTGGGGTCGTTCAATCCTGTCGCGGTAAACGGCTGGCCGCCGGCAAGGGGAAGCCCGCCGCCCCCCGTACCGCCCGCCCCCGCCGCTCCGTAGAATTCCTCGATGGCGTGCTGGATCTCGGTCATGGTCGAGACCAGCGGTTTGACCTTGCAGGCGGTCGTGTATTCGAGGTTCTCGAGCAGGAAACTGTCGAGGGGGTCGACCATGGCCACGGTCAGGGCGCCCTTCACCTTGAGCATGGCGATGCAGTGGTATTTGCGCGCGATGTTCTCGGGAATGACCTTGACCACCTTGGGGTCGATCACGTAGTTGCGCAGGTTGGCGTAAGGAAAGCCGAGTTTGCTGCCCAGGAAGTCGAGCAGTTGCTGCTCGGTCAAGTAGTTGAGGCGCAGCAGGGTGTAGCCCAGGGTATCGCTGGTCTGCTTCTGCTCGGCGAGCGCCGTCCGCAACTGGTCGGCGGTGATCAGGTTCTCGGCGACGAGCGACTCGCCGAGCAGTTTTTTCTCGATGCGTGACATGGGAAAAACTCCTAGCCTTCGATGCCGAGTGCTTGCTCGAACTGTTTTTGGGCGTTGAGGACGTAGTCGACGATCACCTTCTCGTGCTCGGGCGAGACGTTGTTGAACGAGATGACCCCTTCGTAGGTGTCCTTCCCCAGGGCTTCGGCCTCGGCCGAACCCGATTTCTTCAAACGGACCAGGCGGCCCTGGATGCCTTGGACGAACTGATTCCCCAGCTGGAAGGAGAAGATGACGTATTTGCCCTGTTCGATGTCTTCCGTGGTCTCGACCACGCAGCCGCCCGCCGACAGGTTGGTGATGACGCCGCGCATCTCGAAGTCGCCGCTGGTCAGGGTGCCGTCGATCAGCTCGCCGGACAGCAATACCTTGAACTTGCAGGGGATACGGGCTTCGGTGCGCACGAAGGCGCGCTTGTTGGCCCCTTCCACCTTGAACTTGAAGGGAACCAGGGCGTTCTGGAAGATATCGGACAATGTTCGCAATTCCTTGGCCGAGCTGCTGGTCTGGTCGACGATGACCGTCTTGCCCAGGGCGGCATTGGCCACGTTCTGAATCTGCTGTGAGATCTGATCGGTAATCTTGGAGATGGTGTTGACCTTTTGGTACATCTGATCGGAAGTTTCGCTCTGCTGTTGGGCCGAGGTGCTGATGTCCTTGATGATGTCGTTGAGGGTCATGGCGGTCGTCACCATCTTCCCCAGGCTGGCGTTGACGGCGTTGATGACGTCCATGCCTTCGTAGACTTTGGCGGTGTTCGACCGCATCATTTCGGCCGCGTGCTCGGTCTTCTGCAAGATGTCGTTGATCAGGTTGTTGATCTTCTTCGACGACTCGGCCGAGCCGCGGGCCAGTTTGCGCACTTCTTCGGCGACGACCGCGAAGCCGCGGCCCTGTTCGCCGGCGCGGGCCGCTTCGATGGCGGCGTTCAGGGCGAGCAGGTTGGTCTTTTCGGCGATGTTGGCGATTTCGGTCAGGATGGCGCCGATCTGCTTGCTGCGGTCGTTGAGGTCGTTGACCAGGTTGGCCGACCCTTCGGTCAATTCCTTGATCTTGACCATCTTGTCGACCGATTCCTTGACCGAACTCTGGGTGGTCTGGGCGATCTGGGCCACTCCCTGGCTGTCCTCGCGGGCGATGACCAGCTTGGAGCTGATGTCCTTGGTGATGCTGAAGCTGTTCTCGAGCGAGGAAATGGTCTCGCGCAGGTTGGCGGCGTTTTCGACCGCGTTCTTGTTGACCTGCTCGACCTTCTCGACGATCTCCTTGATGACCTGGGAACTGACCTGGGCGGTGCGGTCGAGGTCGGTCGAGGCCTCTTCGAGCCGGAAGGAGATCATCAGGACGCGCTTCAACACCGAAACGACCAGGTTGAACATCTGTTCGAAGATGTCCAGGTCGCGGCTCAGGCCGGTTTTGGTCGAGGTGAAGCCGGTGCGCTGCAGGCCGACTTTCTCTTCCAGGTCGGTGAGCACCAGGGTGATTAGGCCCAGGATGATCTCCCGCCCGAACCAGCCGATGATAGCGCCGGCGCCGATGCCCACTCCCAGCGCGGCCAGGATGAAATTGGTCTTGGCTTTGCCCAGGGCGGCCCCGAACAGGGTCATGCCCAGGCCGGCGAATACCGCGCCGACGATGCCGCCAATGACGAAGGACGTGATCCAGACGTTCTTCTGTGGATCAGTCTTCTTGTTGATGAGGACGGATGATAGGCCCATCAGGTAGGGTCTCCCCGAGGGAACGGGCTGCCGGTGGCAATGGTTCCCGGCCTAGTATCGGAGAGGGAAGGGATTTTTTTCACGCTTCGGTTGACGAAGGGGAATCCGGGGCCGGCGGAGTACCCCCACCCTTCCGGCAGCGGGCGGTTTCCCGCTTCTTGGGATGCTGATCGCGCTTGATCTTGTCGAGGATGCCGTTGACGAACTCGCCGCTGCGGTCGGTGGAATACTTGCGGGCGATCTCGATCGCCTCGTTGATGGTGACGTTGACCGGAACGTCGGGGAAGAACAGCAGCTCGCAGGTGGCGAACCGCAGAATCGCCCGGTCGAGGGAGGCCATGCGGTCGAGCGACCAGTGGTCGGCCACCTGCGACAGCAGCTCGTCGATCCGGGTGCGGTGTTCCTGGGTGCGTTCGACCAGGTCACGGGCGAACTGATGGAGTTGTTCGACCCCGGCGACCTTGTCGGCGACCCGGTCAAGAAGGGCCTTGACCGGGTCGCTCGCCATGGGCACCGCGGCCGGGCCGTGGAAGGAATCGAGCACGAGATGCTCGATCGCCTCCCGCCGGCGGCCGGCGTCGGCCAGGACTTCCAGGGGTAGGGTCGAGACCGCGTCGATGAACGACTCGATCTCGACGGTCTGCCCCTGGACGGCCGCCGTGGCCAGGATGAACTCGCGGGCGAAGCTCTCCAGGGCGGGCTGCAGGTGCTCTTCGGTGACGATGGTGGCCAGGGCCGCGAGCGGATCGTGGCCGACCAGATCGGCTTGGTAGAGCGCCTTCAGGGCCGCTTCGCGGGATTTGCGTCGTCGCGAGGACATCGAGTGATCTCCGTGGATGGGAATCAGTGCTTCGACGCGAGGGGCGTGTGGCCTTGCGCCTTCAGCACCTTGTCGCGCAGGTCTTTGTGCTGGATAGAGGCATGGGCCGCCGCCAGTCGGGCGATGGGCACGCGGTAGGGAGAGCAGCTGACGTAGTCAAGCCCGGTTTTGAAGCAGAACTCGACCGAGGCGGGATCGCCACCCTGCTCGCCGCAGATGCCGACCTTCAGCTCGGGGCGGGTCTCGCGGCCGCGCTCGACGCACATCTGGATCAACTGTCCGATGCCTTCTTGATCGATGGTCTGGAAGGGATCGGCGTCGAGCAAGCGCTTCTCGAGGTAATCGTGCATGAACCCGCCGGTGTCGTCGCGGCTGAATCCGAAGCCCATCTGGGTCAGGTCGTTGGTGCCGAAACTGAAGAACTCGCAGGTTTTGGCCATCTTGTTGGCCAACAGGGCGGCCCGCGGGATCTCGATCATCGTGCCGTAGTGGTAGTCGATCTTCTTCAGGCCGCTGGCTTTCAGGACCTCGTCATAGATGCGGTCGACGATCTTCTTGGTGAAGTCGAGCTCGCGCACGTCGCAGGTGACCGGCACCATGATCTCGGGGTGGACCTTCTTGCCCTCCTTGAGCAGTTCGGCGGCCGCTTCGAAGATGGCCCGGATCTGCATCTCGGACACCTCGGGATAGGTGACGCCGAGGCGGACGCCGCGGTGTCCCATCATTGGATTGCTTTCGTGCAACGCCTCACCGCGCTTCTTCACGTCCTCGACCTTGATGCCCAGGCTCTTGGCCAGTTCTTTCTGTTTCTCCTCCGACTGCGGGACGAACTCGTGCAGGGGCGGATCGAGCAGCCGGAAGGTGACCGGCAGGCCTTCCATCTCGGCCAGGGTGGCCTTGATGTCTTTCTTGACGAAGGGGTACAGCTCCTTCAGGGCCGCCTGCCGCTCCTCGAGGGTGTTCGACAGGATCATCTTGCGCAGGAAGAACAGGGGCTGGTCGGAGCCTTCCCCGTAGAACATGTGCTCGGTGCGGAACAGCCCGATGCCTTCGGCGCCGAACTGGCGGGCCACCCTCGCATCCTTGGGAGTGTCGGCGTTGGTCCAGACCTGCATCTTGCGGTGCTTGTCGACCATCTTCATGAACTTCTGGAAGCGGGGATTCTCGGAGGCATCCATCATCGCCAGCTTGCCCTCGTAGACCAGGCCGCGGGTGCCGTTCAGGGTGACGAAATCGCCTTCCTTGAAGGTCTTGGCACTGCCCTGGATCTTCAGGACCTTGGCATGGACGTCGGGGTGGAGGGCGCCGGCGCCGACGATGCAGCATTTTCCCCAGCCGCGAGCGACCAGCGCCGCGTGGGAGGTCATGCCGCCGCGGGCGGTCAGGATGCCCTGGGCCGCGCGCATGCCTTCGACGTCCTCGGGGTTGGTCTCCTCACGGACCAGGATGACCTTCTTGCCCGCCTTGGTCCAGGCTACCGCGTCGGCGGCGGTGAAGACGATCTGACCCACGGCCCCGCCGGGACCGGCGGGCAGGCCCTTGGCGACTGGCTCGGCCTTCTTCTCGGCAGCCGGATCGACGATCGGATGCAGCAGCTCGTCGAGCTGGGCCGGGGCAACACGCAGGACCGCGGTTTCCTCGGAGATCAGCTTCTCGTCGAGCATGTCCATCGCCATGTTGAGGGCGGCGGTGCCGGTGCGCTTGCCGCTGCGGCACTGCAGCATGTATAGCTTGCCCTCCTGGATGGTGAACTCGATGTCCTGCATGTCTTTGTAGTGCTTCTCGAGCTTGGTGCGAATGGCCTCGAGCTGTTTGTAGGTCTCGGGCATCGCCTCCTCGAGGCTCTTCAGGTGCTTGTTCTGGTCGTTCTTGGTGTCGTTGTTCAGGGGGCTCGGGGTCCGGATGCCGGCCACGACGTCTTCACCCTGGGCGTTGACCAGCCACTCGCCGTAGAACTTGTTCTCGCCGGTGGCCGGGTTGCGGGTGAAGGCCACGCCGGTGGCGCTGGTCTCGCCCATATTGCCGAAGACCATGGCCTGCACGTTGACGGCGGTTCCCCATTCGTCGGGAATGCCCTCGATGCGGCGGTAGGAGATGGCCCGTTTGCCGTTCCAGCTCTTGAAGACGGCGCCGATGCCGCCCCACAGTTGCTCCATGTGGTCATCGGGGAATTCCTTGCCCAGCACCTTCTTGACCCGCTTGCGGAACTCGGTGGACAGCTCTTCCAGATCTTGGGCGGTCAGG
>CALLCO010000004.1 GCA_937998695.1 Candidatus Ozemibacteraceae bacterium | reverse complement strand
GGGTCGTATTGTCGGTTGCCATGGTCAGCTCCTTTAGAATTGCAGGCCGCCGGCTCTGGCCCCATCCGCCAGTTCCTTCACCCGGCCGTGATACTTGAACCCGCCCTTGTCGAACACCACTTGGGTGATGCCCTTCTCTTTGGCGCGTTCCGCGATCATCGTCCCGACCGTGCGGGCGCCCGCCTTGTTGCCGCCCTTGACGTTCTTTTCACGGGCGGCCTTCTCGGAGGAGCTCGCGGCGACCAGGGTGATGCCCTTGTCGTCGTCGATGATCTGGGCGTAGATGTGGTTCAGGCTGCGAAATACCGCCAGCCGGGGCCTGTCGGTCGTCCCGCTGAGGTAGAAGCGCGCCCGTTCGTGTCGCTTAACCCGCATTTCTTTTTTCTTGTTGGCCTTGTTCATTTCCGTTCTCCGTCGTCGAAGCAGCGCCGTTACGCGGCCAGCTTCTTGCCTTCCTTGATCCGGACCTTCTCACCCGCATAGCGGATGCCCGTGCCTTTGTAATGGCAGGGAGGCTTGATGGCCCGGATGTCGGCGGCGACCTGTCCGACCGCCTGCTTGTCGATGCCGGTCACCACGACCCGGGCAGCCACGTCGAGACCACCGGGTTGCTTAACGCCCGGTTCAACCTTCAGAGTAACTTCTTTGGGGGGTTCGAAGACCACCGGGTGGGAATATCCGATGTTGAAGGTGACCTTGGTTCCTTCCGCCTTAACCTTGTATCCCAGGCCGACCACTTCGAGCTCGCGGGTGAACCCCTTGGTCACGCCGGTGACCATATTATTGAGAAGGCTGCGCACCAGACCGAACTTGGCCCGGACGTCCTTGCCGCTCTCAGGGGGGATCGAGCACACCAGGTGGTCTTTTTGTTTAGTGATCTGCACCTCGGGGGGAAACTCGCGGCGCAAAGTACCCTTGGGCCCCTTGATGGTCACCGAGGACCCGGCGATGGTAATTTCCACCCCGGTCGGGATGGTGATGGGTTTCTTGCCGATGCGTGACATGGCGGGCCTCCCTTACCAGACGTGCGCGAGGACTTCACCCCCGACGCCGGCCTTGCGGGCCTCCTTGTCGGTCATGATGCCCTTCGAGGTGGACAGGATGGCGACCCCCAGCCCACCGAGGACTTTCTTGAGCTCGTCCTGGGGGGAGTAGATGCGACAACCGGGCTTGGAGATCCGGCGGATGCCGAGGATCTGACGGGCCTGGCGTTCCCCGTATTTCAGGAAGATCTTGAGATTGAACTTGTTCTGGAACTTGTAGTAGCGGAAATCGCGGATGTAGCCTTCCTTTTTGAGGATCTTGGCGATCTCGATCTTCATCTTGGAGGAGGGCATCTCCACGCTCTCGTGCTTGACGTGGTTGGCGTTGCGGATGCGGGTCAGCATATCGCCGATGGGATCAGTCATGCTCATGGTCGGTCTCCTACCAGCTGGACTTGGTCACACCGGGGATCTGGCCACGGGAGGCCAGGCCCCGGAAGCAAATGCGGCACATCTGGAAATCCCGCATGTAGCCACGGGGACGCCCGCAGATCCGGCAGCGGTTGTAGGCCCGGGTGGAGAACTTGGGCTTGCCCTGCCACTTCTGAATCAATGCCTTCTTGGCCATATGAACTCCTTCTAGTTCTTCTGGGTCCGGCGGAACGGCATGCCCAGCAGAGACAGGAGCTCTCTGGCTTCGCCGTCGGTTCTGGCGGTGGTGACGATGGTGATGTTCATCCCCTGGACCTTCTCGACCTGGTCGTACTTGATCTCAGGGAAGACCAGCTGTTCCTGCAGCCCAAGGCTGTAGTTGCCGCGCCCGTCGAACGACTTGGGCGACAGCCCGCGGAAGTCGCGGATGCGGGGGACGACGATGTTGAACAGCTTGTCCAGGAAGAAGTAGGCCCGGTCGCCGCGCAGGGTGACCGAGGTGCCGATGGGGACGCCTTCCCGCAGCTTGAAGTTCGAGATTGACTTGCGGGCCCGGGTGATGACCGGCTTCTGGCCGGCGATCTGGGTCAGTTCCGCCACGGCGGCGTCCAGCAGCTTGCTGTTCTGGGTGGCAGCACCCACGCCCATGTTGAGGACGACCTTGGCCACCCGGGGGACGGCCATCGGGTTCTTGTAAGTGGTGAGCAGCTTGGGCAGGACCTCTGAATGGTACTTCTGCTTCAGCCTTGGAATAGACTTCGGACCCACCGGTTTTGCCGCCTTGGGGGCCTTCGCCGCCTCGGGGGCCTTCCCGGATTCGGGGGTCCCTTTCTGCGTCTTTGCCATGCCGAAATTCTCCTCGATGCGATTCGTCGTTCAGGACTGCCCGTCGGTCACTTGCGGCCGAGAGGCTCGTTGCACAGTTTGCAGACCCGGGCGGTCTCGCCCTTCTGGTCTACGATCTTGGCGCGGGTCACCTTGTTGCAGGCCCCGCACAGAAGGCCGACGCGCCCCAGGAAGATGGCGCCCTCCTTCTGGATGATGCCACCCTTGCCGATCTTCTTGGTCGGCCGCTGGTGACGCTTCACATAGTTGACGCCCTCGACGTAGACCTGCCCCTTCTCGGGCTTGACCTCGAGGACCCGCCCCTTCTTGCCGGCGTCCTCGCCGGTCAGGATGAGAACGGTGTCGTCTTTCTTGACATGGGGCTTGGCGACGCTGCGCTTGGCTTTCACGGTCTTCAACATGGGTGCATTCCCTCCGTCAGATGACCTCGGGGGCCAGCGAAACGATCTTCATGAACGCCGCCTCGCGCAGTTCACGGGCCACCGGCCCGAAGATGCGCGTCCCCTTGGGGTTGTTGTCGGGCCCGATGATGACGGCGGCGTTGTCATCGAATTTGATGTAGCTACCGTCGGGGCGCCGGAACTCTTTCCTGGTGCGGACGATGACCGCCCGCACCACTTCCTTCTTCTTCACGGTGCCGTCGGGCAGGGCGTCCTTCACCGAGGCGACGATGATGTCGCCCAGGGTGCCGAAGGTCCGGTTGGAGCCACCCTTGACCCGGATACAGAGCAGCTTCTTGGCGCCGGTGTTGTCGGCGACCTTAAGGGTTGATTCCTGCCGAATCATGCGTGGCCTCCTGGATGTTGTCCTTGGTCTTGGCGTCCGCCTTCTGGATGATCTCGCGGACGATCCACTTCTTCAGCTTGCTGAACGGGCGGCTCTCCTCGATCCGGACCAGGTCGCCCAGCTTGCACTGGTCTTCCGGGTCGTGGACGAGGAAACTGGTCTGCCGCTTGATGTACTTCTTGTACTGGGCGTGCTGCACGATCCCCTCGATCTGGACCTTGATCGTCTTGGGGGTGTTGTCGGCGATCACCCGCCCGACGCGGGTGCGGCGATGGGATTTCTGTTCCATGGATTCCTCCTAAAACTCAGAACGGCAGCCGACCGGAGATCAGTTCCCGCTGCATGGCGCGGATCTGCTCCAGTTCGCCGAGCTTGGCTCGCTTGGCTTCCTTGAGAGACACGAACTGAGAAGCTTCATTAAACCCCATGGAGTTCAGTTTGTCAAGGAACTTCTTGCGGGCCGCAAACTTGGGATCCCGCAGCCGGACGGAGGCGGCGCGGAGTTGGGACTCTTCCCGCCCTTTGACGGTCTTGAGTTTTTCGGTGATCCGGGTGCGGAGGGTCTTCAGCAGCTCGGTCGACTTCTTGTCGACCTCGGTTTTGATCTCCTGGCTGACCTTGCGGGCCTTCTGGCTGAGCTTGGACCGCAGCATGGACAGCTTCTCGCGCAGGGGGATCTGCCGCGGATCGGCGATCTTCTTCTCTTTGTACAGGCTGTCGAGCTCCTCCTTCAGGCGGGCGCGGACGCTCTCCTTCTCGAGCCGGGACAGCCGGGTGTTGACCCGGGCGATGTTGCGGCGCACGATCTCGATGCGGGAAGGGTTGGAGAGCTGGCCGGTGGCCGCCTGGAAACGGAGGTTGAACAGCTCTTCCTTATAGTGCCGCAGCTTGTCCTGCAGCTCGGGAACGGTCAATTCGTTGAGTTCTTCTTGGTTCTTCATGTCTGTACGTCCTGTGTCACGCCTTGGCGTTCACGACCTGGGTCCGGATGGGGAGCTTCCGGCCGGCCTGGCTGAGCGACTCGATGGCGACGTTCTCGGGGACCCCTTCCAGTTCGAACAGGATGCGGCCGGGCTTGACCACGGCCACCCAGAACTCGGGGGCGCCCTTTCCCTTGCCCATGCGGGTCTCGAGGGGCTTCTTGGAGACGGGTTTGTCGGGGAAGACGCGGATCCACATCTTGCCCGCGCGCTTGACGGTGCGGGTGATGACCTTGCGGGCCGCTTCGATCTGGGCGCTGGTCATCCAGCAGCATTCCATGGCCTGCAGGCCGAAGGTGCCGAAGGCCAGGTATTTGGCGCCCTTGCTCAGGCCGCGCATGCGGCCGCGCTGTTGTTTGCGGAATTTGGTGCGTGCCGGCATCAACATGGCTCAGTTCCTCCTGTTCAGTACGTGGTTTCCCGAGCCGGAGCGGTCTCGGCGGAGCCGGGTTTGCCGATCTTTTCGCCCTTGAAGACCCAGACTTTGACCCCCACGCACCCGAAGGTGGTGATGGCGGTTTCCTTGGCGAAATCGATGTCGGCGCGCAGGGTGTGCAGGGGCACCCGCCCCTCGCGCTGCCACTCGAGGCGACTGATCTCGGCGCCGCCCAGTCGGCCGGAGCAGGTGACCTTGACGCCCTGGGCGCCAGCGCGCAGGGCGCGCCCGATCGTCTGTTTCATGGCCCGGCGGTGGGAGATGCGCTTCTCGAGCTGCATGGCGATGTTCTCGGCGATGATCTTGGCCTCGGCGTCGGGATGCTTGATTTCCTGGATGGCCAGGAAGACCGACTTGCCGGTCAGCTTCTCGAGGGCTTTCTTCAGCAGTTCGACGCGCTCACCGCCGCGGCCGATGATGACGCCCGGCTTGGCGGTGTGGATGGTGATCCGCACCTTGGTGTTGGACTTCCGCTCGATCTCGATGCGGCCGATCCCTTCGCGGGGGAACTGCTTCTTGTCGATGAACTCGCGGATCTTGACGTCCTCATGCAGGAAATTGGCGTAGTCGGCGCGCTTGGCGAACCACCGGGAATCCCAGGTGCGGGTGATGCCGAGCCGGATGCCGATCGGATTGACTTTCTGTCCCATGGTTTACTTTCCTCCCTGGGTTTTCGCGGAGTTGTCGGCCTTGGGCGCCTCGGGGGCGGCCTTCTTGGCCTTGGGGGCAGCCTTCGACCCAGTGGTCTGACCGGCGGCGGGGGCGGCACCGGCTTCGGCGGCCTTGGGCTGGTCAGTGCCTTCGGTCTTCTTGGCCTTGGGCATGACGAACTTCTCGCGCAGGACGATCAGGGCGTGCGCGGTCCGCTTGCGGATCCGGCAGGCCCGGCCGCGGGCGCGGGCCATGAACCGCCGCATGGTCGGTCCGCCGTCGATGGTGATCTTGGCGACGTACAGGCCGTCGGCTTTCAGGTCGTGGTTGTTGCCGGCGTTGGCGATGGCCGATTTGAGCAGCTTCAGGAGCACGGGGGCGCCCGCCTTGGGCATGAACGACAGGATGGCCAGGGCGTCATCCACGGGCTTGCCGCGGATTTCGTCGGCCACCAGCCGCAGTTTCCGGGGGCTCATCCGCACATTGGTGATGCTGGCGCGGGGAATGTCCACCAGATCGATCAGCCGACTCTTCTCCTTCCAGGTGAGGTCACCGACCTTCGGGTAGACCTTGACCACGCGGCCGTCCTTCTCCACCCGGCGGGTGTAGAGGCGGGCCTTGGTCAGAATGTGCTCGATCTTGGTGCGGTTGTGCTTGGTGTCGAGGCCCTTGATCAAGCGCAGACCGTTGAACAGATCGACGTCATCGGGAATGTTCACACCTACCAGACGCAACATGGGTGTCCTCCTACTTGGCCGCCGCCGCCTTCTCGCTGGCGGCGTGGGCCTTGAAGGTCCGGGTCGGGGCGAATTCCCCGAGCTTGTGACCGACCATGTTCTCGGTGATGAAGACCGGGACATGCTTGCGGCCGTTGTGGACGGCGATGGTGTGTCCGACCATCGCAGGGTAGACCGTGGAGGAACGGGACCAGGTCTTGATCTGGCGCTTCTCGCCCGTCCGGTTCATGGTTTCGATGCGCTTCATGAGGCGCTCTTCGACAAATGGAGGTTTCTTGCTCATTGTCCGACTCCCTTATTTCTTCCGGCGGCTGATGATGTACTGGTTGGACGGATTCTTCCGCTTCCGGGTCTTCAGCCCCTTGGTGGCCTGGCCCCACAGGGAGACCGGCACGCGTCCACGACTGTTCTTGCCTTCGCCACCGCCATGCGGGTGGTCGCAGGGGTTCATGACGGCGCCGCGAACGTAGGGGCGGATCCCCTTCCAGCGCGAGCGGCCCGCCTTGCCCATCGAGATGTTCATGTGGTCGAGGTTGCCGACCTGGCCGAGCACGGCACGGCAGGCCAACGGGATCTTGCGCATCTCACCGGAGGGCAGGATGACCTGAGCGAACTCGCCCTCCTTGCCGGCCAACTGGGCCGAGGCCCCGGCCGAACGGGCGATCTGGGCCCCCTTGCCGGGCTTCATCTCGATGTGGTGGATGGTCGAGCCCAGCGGGATGTCCTTGAGGGGGAGGCAGGCGCCGGTGATGATCTCGGAATGGCTGCCGTTCTCGATGGGGGCGCCCACCTTCAGGCCTTCCGGGGCGATGATGTAGCGCTTCTCGCCGTCTTTATAGGTGACAAGGGCGATGCGGGCGGTGCGGTTGGGATCATATTCGATCGCCGTCACTTTGCCCGGGATACCGTCTTTGTTCCGCTTGAAATCGATCAGCCGATAGAACCGCTTGGAGCCGCCGCCCCGGTGCCGTTGAGTGACGTGCCCGTGGTGGTTGCGCCCGGCGTGGCGGTGGAGGATCTCGACGAGGGACTTCTCGGGCTTGCTCTTGGTGATCTCCTCGAAGGTGCTTCCTTCCATGAACCGCCGGGAGGGGGTGGTGGGTTTGTATTTCTTGATGCTCATCCTTGTGTTCCTTCCCGCGCCTTACGCGATCCCCTCGAAGAAGGCGATCGAGTCTTCCTTGTGCAGGCAGACCACCGCTTTCTTCCAGGAGGGGGTGAACCCTTTGAAGACGCCCCGCCGCTTGGCCTTGGGCCGCACGTTGAGCGTGCGGACGTTGATCACGCGGACCTTGAACAGCGTCTCGACCGCTTCCTTGATCTGGTGCTTGTTGGCCGATTTGGCGACCTTGAACTGGTAGATCTTTTCGCCCATGCGGTCGTAGCTCTTCTCGGAAACGATGGGCTGCAGAATGATGTCTTGCGGATGGTTCATTTGACCAACACCTCCTCCAGGGTTCGGACGGCCTTGTCGCTGATCGCCAGGTGTCCGTATTTCAGCAGGTCGACCACGTTGACCTGATGCGGGGTGACGACCTTCACGCACTTCAGGTTGCGGGTGGCCAGCTTGCTCTTGGCGGTGACTTCGGGCAGCACCAGCAGGGCCTTGTCGAGCTTGTGCTCGGCGAGGAACTTGACCACATCTGCCGTCTTGCCGGAATCGAAGGTCAGGTTCTCGACCACACGCACGCGCTGGTGGGCGGCCAGTTCGGTGAGAACGCCGCGGAGGGCGACATCGACCATCTGCCGGGGGGGCCGGTGGTCATAGGTGCGGGGCCGCGGACCAAAGGTGCAGCCACCCCCGGGCCACAGCGGAGAGACGGTCGAACCCTGGCGGGCCCGGCCGGTGCCCTTCTGGCGCCACGGCTTGCGGCCGCCGCCGCGAACCTCGCCGCGGGTCTTGGTGTTCAGGGTCCCCTGGCGCTCGTTGTTGAGCTGGGCCTTGACCACGTCGGTGACGGTCTGGGGATGGGACTTGGCGGCGAACACCTCGTCCTTCAGGGTGATGGAGCCGACTTCCCGGCCATTCATCTGGAATTTTTTGGTTTCCATGGGTCCCTCCGTTACTGCGCCCGGCGGACGATGACCAGACCGTTGCTGGCGCCGGGGATGGCCCCCTTGACCAGCAGCAGGTTTTTCTGCTCATCGACGCGGACGACCTTCAGGTTCTTGGTCGTGCGGCGGACATCGCCCAGGTGCCCCGGAAGGCGCTTGCCCTTCCAGGTGCGGCTGGCTTCCTGGCCCGAACCGGTGGAACCGGTGGCGCGGGTGCGGTCCGACTGCCCGTGGGTCTGCTGGGCGCCGTTAAAGTGGTGGCGCTCCATCGCGCCGGCAAACCCCTTGCCCTTGGTGGTGCCGGTGACGTGGACGATCTCGCCGGCCTTGAACATCGAGACGGTGATCTCGCTGTTGGGGGCGATGCCGTCGGTCTCGCTGGCCGGCAGGTTGCGCACGAAGCGGAAAGGTTTGACCCCGGCCTTCTCGAACATCAGCCGCAGGGGCTTGTTCAGGCGGCGGGTCACGGCGTCCTTGGGGATCTCGCGATACCCGACCTGGACGGCCTTTTCGCTCTTGCGGATGATGGTGCAGGGACCGCAGCTGATCACGGTGACCGGGACGACGTCGCCGGTGTCCGTGAAGATCTGGGTCATGCCGATCTTGGTTCCCAGGATTGCATTCACGCCCATACGTTTCCTCCTTTATCCCTCGCTCACAGCATCTTGATCTCGATGTTCACGCCCGCGGGCAGGTCCATGTTCATCAGGGAGTCGACGGTCTGGGAGGAAGGGCTGTACAGATCGATGTTCCGCTTGTGGATGCGCATTTCGAACTGCTCGCGGGAATCCTTGTTGACGAAAGGCGACCGCAGCACCGTGTATTTGCGGATCTCCGTCGGCATGGGGATCGGCCCGGAAATCCGGGTGCCGGTCCGCTTGACCGTGTCGCAGATCCGGGCCACGGACTGGTCGAGCAGCCGGTGGTCGAAGGCCTTCAGGGACAACCGCATCTTTTGCTTGGCCATGTATTCGAAATCCTCCTTGGGATGTTTTGCCGCGTGGGTGAATCCCACCCGGCGCCCGCCTCAGCCGGCGGCCGCCTGTTGGGTGGGCTTCCGGAACCCGAACACGCCCAGGATCTTCTCCGAGACGTTGTCGGGCACTTCGTCGTAATGCAGGACCTCCATGGTGAAGCAGGCCCGGCCTTGCGAGAGGGAACGCAACTGGGTGGAATACCCGAACATGTCGGACAGGGGGGCCTGGCAGTTGATGACGCGGATGTCGTTCCGCATTTCGACCTGCACAACCTTGCCCCGCCGGGCGTTCATGTTGCCGATGATGTCGCCCATGTACTGCTCGGGGGTCTCGATTTCGACCTTCATGTAGGGCTCGAGGAGCACGGGAGACGCTTTCAGGATGCCGTCTTTCACCGCCTCGAAGGCAGCGATCTTGAAGGAGATATCGGAACTGTCGACGTCGTGGGCCGACCCCCCGAGGAGGGTGACCTTGACATCGACGACGGGGTACCCGGCGAGGACGCCGTCGTTGAGGGCATCGCGAGCCCCCTGCTCGATCGCCTTGACGAACTGCCGGGGAATGTCGTTGCCCTTGGTGGCGTCGACGAACTCGAACCCCTTGCCGCGCGGCAGGGGCTCGACCTGGACGATGACGTGCCCGTACTGGCCGTGGCCGCCGGTCTGCTTGACATGTCGGGCTTCGCCCCGGGCGGCGGTGCGGATGCCTTCTTTATAGGCGACCTGGGGGCGGCCCACGGTGGCCTTCACCCCGAAATCCCGGGTGATGCGATCGACGATGACCTCGAGGTGCAGCTCGCCCATACCGGCGATGATGGTCTGGCCGGTCTCCTCGTCGATCGAGGCGCGGAAGGTGGGATCTTCCTCCATGAGGGCGTTGAGCACCTGGGAGAGCTTGGCCAGCTCGGCCTGGGTGGTGGCCTCGATGGCCACCGAGATGACGGTGTCGGGGAACCGGATCGCCTCGAGCAGGACGGGGTGGTTCTCGTCGGTCAGGGTGTCCCCGGTGCCGACTTTCTTCAACCCCACCACGGCGACGATGTCGCCGGCCTGGATTTTTTCGAGCTCCTGGCGCTGGTTGGCGTGCATCTGCAGGAGCCGCCCCAACCGCTCCTTGCTGTCGCGCGCCACGTTGAAGATCTGGCCGCCCGACTTCATGCTACCGGAATAGACCCGGATGTAGACGAGCTTTCCAACGTGGGGGTCGGTGGCGATCTTGAAGACGAGGGCGGTGAAGGGACCGTCCGGATCGGGGGCTCGCTCGATCAGGGCCTGGGTCTTGGGGTGATGCCCCTGCACGGCAGGCACGTCAAGGGGACTGGGCAGATACCAGGTCACGGCGTCGAGCAGCGCCTGCACTCCTTTGTTCTTGAAGGCCGCCCCCGCCAGAACCGGGACGACTTTGCCCTTGATGGTGGCATCGCGCAGGGTCTGGCGAATGACGGCGGCGTCGATCGGCTGGTCTTCGAGGTATTTCTCGAGGATCTCGTCGTTGTAGGCCGACAAGGTCTCGAGCAGGAAATCGCGGGCTTCCTGGGCTTCGGCCTGCAATTCGGCCGGGATGGGGGCATGCTCGAAGGTGGCGCCCAGGTCGTCTCCCCCGTCGGCGGGCCAGATGCAGGCCTGCATCTCCACCAGGTCGATGTGCCCGCGGAAGCGGTCTTCGGCCCCGATCGGGATGTTGACCGGCACGGGACGAGCCCGCAGCCGTTCCTTGATCTGCTGAACGGAGCGCTTGAAGCACGCCCCGGTCCGGTCCATTTTGTTGATGAAGGCCAGACGCGGAACGCCGTATTTATCGGCCTGCCGCCAGACGGTCTCGGACTGGGGCTGAACGCCGGCCACGCCGCAGAACACCACAACGGCCCCGTCGAGGACCCGCAGGGACCGCTCGACCTCGGCCGTGAAGTCCACGTGCCCGGGCGTGTCTATAATGTTGATGTCACAATCGAGCCAGTGGCACTTGGTGGCGGCACTGGTGATGGTGATGCCCCGTTCCTGCTCTTGGACCATCCAGTCCATGGTGGCGGTGCCTTCGTGGACCTCGCCCATCTTGTAGTTCCGCCCCGTGTAGAAGAGGATCCGCTCGGTGGTCGTGGTCTTGCCGGCATCGATGTGGGCGATGATGCCGATATTGCGGATCTTCTTCATGGCTTCCCGGGCTTTCATGGCGTGGCCTCTGCGTTCCTGCCTTTCGCGACCTTACACGCGGTAGTGGGCGAAGGCCTTGTTGGCTTCGGCCATGCGGTGCACTTCGTCGCGCTTCTTCATGGTGGCGCCGGTGTTCTTCAGGATGTCGGAAAATTCGGCCGCCAAGCGGTCGGACATCGACTTCTCTTTCCGCTGCCGGGAGAACCCGAGGATCCAGCGGAAGGCCAGGGCGATGGCGCGATCGGGCTTGACCTCGACGGGCACCTGGTAGTTGGCGCCGCCGATGCGCTTGCTGCGAACTTCGACGATGGGTTTGGCCGCATCGATCGATTTCTTGAACAGCTCGAGGGGATTCTCGTTGCCGTTCGTCTTGGACAGCTTCTCGAGGGCGTCATAGAAGATGCCGGTCGCGATGCTGCGCTTGCCGCGGCTCATCAGGTTGTTGATGAACCGGGTGACGAGCTTGGAGTTGTACACGGAATCGGGAGTGATCTCCCGCTTGCTGACATGACCACGGCGAGGCATGGACTGGAACCCTCCTTACGCTTTCTTGGGCCGCTTGGCGCCGTACTTGGAGCGAGCCTGCTTGCGGTTGGCGACGCCGGCGCAATCGAGAGCCCCGCGGATGATGTGATAGCGCACGCCCGGCAGATCTTTCACGCGGCCGCCGCGGATGAGGACGACCGAGTGTTCCTGCAGGTTGTGGCCGATCCCCGGGATGTACGCGGTGACCTCGATCTTGTTGGTCAGGCGCACGCGGGCGATCTTCCGCAAGGCCGAGTTGGGCTTCTTCGGCGTCGTGGTCTTGACGACGGTGCACACTCCCCGGCGCTGCGGGCAATCCGTCAAGGCGGGGGAACTGGACTTGTAGCGGACCGCTTCCCTCGCCTTCCTGATGAGTTGATTGATGGTCGGCACTGGTAACACCTTCCTTCCGTATATTCCGACTCGTTGACGAAAAACGAGTACCCCCGAGCAGGGGAGGTAAGAATTGATGGTAGCACACGCGAAGGTCCCTGTCAACGGCCAATCGCAGGAAAATTCCACCAGGGGTCGCGAAGAAAGGGCTTCCGCGGGCCCTGGGCGCCTCTCTTCCCGTTGGGGTAGGGGCCGACGAGCAGGCTCCGCCTTCCCAAAAGGGCTATCTGGGGAAGGGGCTTTTGGATCTCCCGGGCGTCTCTTGGGCCAGAGCCTGGAACCCGGTCATCGCAGGGTACGAGGGGCAAAACTGCGATTCGGTGGTTTTCGTGGTTGAGCCCAACGCCCCCCCAAAAACGACCGAGGGCCCGGTATGCCCGGGCCCTCGGCTTGTGGTTGGGATCTGGTCGGGGGTACCGACCGTGTGGATCAGCGGCCTTCTTCGGGTTCTTCCCCGCCCTTGAGGAAGAGGCTGTCCTCGAGTTTGTTGAGCTCGGCGTCGTCCGTCTCGCTCATGAACAGTTCCTCGTTGACGCCTTCCGGCTTTTCGACCTCGGCCGGCAGGTTCTTGAAGATGACCTTCCGCTTGGCGGACAGGCCGGTCCCGGCCGGGATCAGCTTGCCGATGATCAGGTTCTCCTTGAGGCCGCGCAGGTAGTCGATCTTCGACTTGATGGCCGCCTTGGTCAACACCCGGGTGGTCTCCTGGAAGGAGGCTGCCGAGATGAAGCTGTCGGTGGTCAGCGAAGCCTTGGTGATGCCCTGGATCATGGGAATCCCGGTGGGGGGTTTCTTCTTCACGGCCACCAGACGGTGAACCTTGTCTTCGAAGTATTTGACGTGGACCGTTTCGTTGGGCAGGAACTCGGAGTCACCCGGGTCGGTGATGGTAACCTTGCGCAGCATCTGCCGCACGATGATCTCCAGGTGCTTGTCGTTGATGCTGACGCCTTGGTCGCGGTAGACGCGCTGGATCTCGTCGATCAGGTAGCGGCGGGCGTTAGGCAGACCGACCACCTTGACCAGTTTCTTGGGGAAGATCTTGCCGTCGGTGATGGGATCGCCAGCCTCGATGAACTCGCCGTCGTGAACGACCAGCCCGGGAGCGGCATACTGGATACGGATCGGTTTCTCGACGTTGGTGTTGACATCGACCACCGAGATCGAGGTGCCGGTGATCTTGACCATGCCGGTCTCTTCGGAGATGACCGCCTCTTTCTTGGGACGGCGGACTTCGAACAGTTCGGCGACACGGGGCAGACCCTGAATGATGTCGGTGGTCTTGCGGCCGACCAGACCCCATTTGGCCAGAATCTCGCCCTTCTTGACCTCCTGCCCGTCCTCGATGCGCAGTTCGGCGCCGTCGAGGATCTGGTAGGCTTCGCCCGGCTGGATGACGATGCGGTTGATGGTGCTTTTGGCTTTGCCTTCCTTGGAGACCTGGCGTTCCAGCAGGACCACACCCTTATTGGTGGCGGTCATGGCGGCCAGCACCTGGCCTTCCTTGATGTTCTGCCCGTCCTTGACCAGGACCGACAGGGCGGAAGCCATTTCGCGGGTGATCTTGTATTTCTTCTCGCGCATGACCCGCTGGCGCAGCCGAATGCCTGAGCCACCGGCGGGTTCCTCGGGATCGAGTTTCTCGATTTCCTCGAACGGAATGGGAGCGGCCGTGAGTTCACCACCCTTGACCACGGTCTTCTCGAACTTGAGACTGAGAGCCGCCGGGTAGCTGAATTCGACGCCCGAGTACACCAGGATCTTCTCGATGATCTCTTCGCAGATCACCTTGTTGTACCCGTAGATGTAGTTGACCTTGCCGGTGATCTCGCTCTTGATCGGCTCGATGTCGGTGACCAGCTTGTCGCCGGCCTTGACCAGTTGTCCATCCTCGACAACGATCTGGCCGCCGGGCGGCACGGGGTACTGGTGAACGTGCTCCTCGCTGCGGACATTGACCGCCTCGGTATCGCCGGCCACCAGGTAGACCTCGCGGATCTCAGCCCGGTGCTCATCGATGATGCCGAGCAGGTCATCATCGATCTCGATGCCGGGCTTGGCCAGTTCTTCTTCGGTGTCTTTGTTGATGAGGGCGCGAGCCAGGGTTGCCCCCTTGAGCGAGGACAGGTCTTCGGAAATGAGATGGACACGGCGTTCGGACTTGGCATGGACGATCTCGACCACCCCATCGACCTCGGCCTGGATGACCAGCTTGGTGGTCAGATCGCCGCCCTCGGCAACCTCCTGGCCGTTGGGAACCTTGCAGTTCTCCTTGGGGCGAAGGATGACGCCGCGCGGCACGGGATACTCGATCTCGTTCTTGATGATGACACGCTTGCGGTCGAGGGTCTTGTTGGCGGCGCTCTTCTCGCTGATGGTGCGGACGACGCCCGCCATGGGGGCGATCAGCGACAGCTCCTTGTTCTTTTGATCGATCCGGGCTTCGAGCTCGCCTTTGAACTCGAACTCTTCCACGAGATCGCGGGAAACGGCGAGGACGGTGCCGTTGCCCGAGATGGTGAGGACACCGTCCATTTCCGAGACGACCGAGAGCAGTCGCTCACCCGGGTTGACCGGATCGCCGTTCTTGACGTTGAGGATCATGCCGCCGGTCTTGACCGTCGGATCGCGGGCTTCCTTGACCCCGCGGGGCAGGGGGTATTCCTTGCGGTCCTTGTTGGGATCGACGTCTTTGGGGAACAGGAAGATCATGCCGTTGTCGCTGATGACCTGTCGGTTCTTGACCCGAATATTCTCGAACTTGGCGGTGCCGTCGATGCGGGCGATGGCGGCGTGCTGTTCGGCCGAGATTTCGGCCAGGACGTTGCCGGCGTGGATGATATCGCCGTCCTCGACCTTCAGGGTGGCGCCCTGCGGGATCTTGTATTCCTCGATGATGAATTCCTTCTTGACCTGATCGAATTCCTGGGTGGCGATCTGGATGATGCCGACTTCCGACACCACCATGCCATCCTTCTGCTCGATGCGGTCGAAGATGACTTCGCCGGTGTACCCGGACACCACATAGTTGGGGTTGTATTCGGCCAGCGGCTTGCCCGGGGAGACCTTCTCGCCATCCTTGACCCGCATGTCGGAGCCGACCGGGATGTGGACGCGATCCTTGCGGCCGCCCTTGCCTTCGATCAGCACGTGACCACCGACGACGACCTCGCGGAGGTTGGCGCCGAATTCGCTCTTGTCGAAGGTTTCGGTACCGGAGCCAATCTCGAACTTGGTGCGGTCGTGGATCTTGGCCAACCGCAGGTTGTCGAAGCGGACGGTGCCGCCGGTGCGCGACTTGACGAAGGAGCGCTGGGCCAGGGCGACGCCCCCGAGGTGGAAGGTGCGCATGGTCAATTGGGTGCCGGGTTCACCGATCGACTGGGCGGCGATGATGCCGACCGCCTCGCCAATATCGACCGGGAAGGTGGTCGCCAGGTCAGCCCCGTAGCAGGTGCGGCAGATCCCGCTCTTGGCGCGGCAGGTAAGCGGGCTGCGGATGTTGACCACGATCCGGATCTTCATCTCGGGGATCTGGGCTTCCTGGATGCGGTCGATGACATGCTCGTTCAGGGGCCGGTCGGGCCTCAGGATGACCCGGTTGGTCTTGGGATCGATCAGCTGCTCCGCGATGATCAGGCCGGGCTTCAGCTGCTCGGTGGGCACCATGATCTCGGCAATGTTCTCGACCTCGGCGGCAATCTCGTCCGTGCAATAGAGGCCGGCGACCAACTTGATCGTCTGTCCTTCGACGGTGACCGAGATGCCCTCCCCGGTGATGGGGTGGACCACATCCTTGGCCAGGATGCGGCCGGCCAGGCGGTAGCGCAGCGGGACGACGATATCGTCGACCAGGATGTTGTTGGAGGTGCGGCTCTGCCGGATCGGGAAGATATCGATGCCGTGGACGGTCTTGCAGTCGGGGATGGTGATGACTACGTCCTGGGCGACATCGACCAGTCGCCGGGTCAGGTACCCGGAGTCGGCGGTGCGGAGCGCGGTGTCGACGAGGCCCTTGCGGGCGCCGTACGTCGAGATGAAGTATTCGGCCTGGTTCAGCCCTTCGCGGAAGTTCGATTTGATGGGGAAGGACAGGATGTCGCCCTTCGGGTTGGACATCAGACCACGCATGGCGGCCAGCTGGCGAATCTGCTGCATGTTGCCGCGGGCGCCGGAGAAGGCCATCATGTAGACCGGGTTGAACTCACCGGTTTTGGCCGTCGATTCGAAGATCTCGAGGAGGTCGTCGGAGACGTCCTCGGTGGCTTTGGTCCAGATGTTGATCTCGGCCTGCTTGCGCTCTTCGCGGTTGATCTCGCCCCGTTCCCAGCGCTCCTTGACCTTGAGGGCGTTCTTGTCGGCGCGTTCGAGGATCTCCTTCTTCTTGGGGGGATCGACCATGTCGACCATGGAGATGGTCAAGCCCGACAGGGTGGCATAGCGGAAGCCGAGTTCCTTGGTCTTGTCGAGGGTGACTCCCACCACGTCGAGGGCATAGAGGGCGAACAGTTTCTTGATCAGGGTCGACACCGTTTCCTTGCGGACCTGGAGGTTTTGGAAGGGAAACTCCGCCGGGAGGGCGTCGTTGAAGATGATGCGGCCGATCGTGGTGCGCAGGTACTGGCTCCGGCGGTTGGCGGAGTCGGCGGCCGGCAAGACGCGGTCCATTTTGGCGGCGGGGAAGGCGGTGCGATGGATGTACATGGGGAACTGCAGGTGGAATTGCCCGGTATTGGCCGCGTTGACGGCCTCGGCCACGGTCATGAAGACGGGCGGCTTGTAGACGGCGATCTCGGTGACCTTGGTTTTTTTCAGCTTCTCGACGGCTTCCGGGGTATCGAAGACGAACCCGCGATCGAGCAGGACCTGGCCCTGGGCGTCGGTAACCTCGTCGGCCAACTTGAAATCGAAGGGGCGTCCGGGGTCGAGGAGGAGTTTGTCCCAGGTGGTACCCTTCTCGAGTTTGAGATCGAGGACGGGGTAGTCCTTCCCTTCCTGCTTCTCGATGGTCAGGTAGAACAGGCCGATCGTCATGTCCTGGGTGGGGTGACAGATCGGGCGACCATCGGCCGGTTTGAGGATGTTGTTGCTGGACAACATCAGCATGCGAGCTTCGATCTGGGCATCGAGGAGCAGGGGAACGTGCACAGCCATCTGGTCGCCGTCGAAGTCAGCGTTGTAGGCGGTACAGACCAGGGGATGGATCTGGATGGCCTTGCCCTCGATCAGGATCGGCTCGAAGGCCTGGATGCCGAGGCGGTGCAGGGTGGGCGCGCGGTTCAACAGGATAGGGTGGTGGCGGATGACTTCTTCCAGGACGTCCCAGACTTCGAACTTCTCGCGCTCGATCATCTTCTTGGCGCTCTTGATGTTGTGGGCGATGCCCTTCTGGACCAGGCGGTGCATGACGAAGGGTTTGAACAGTTCGAGGGCCATCTTCTTGGGCAACCCGGCCTGGTGCAGCTTCAGGGTCGGGCCGACCACGATGACCGAGCGGCCGGAGTAGTCGACGCGCTTGCCCAGCAGGTTCTGCCGGAAGCGGCCCTGCTTGCCCTTGAGCATGTCGGTAAGGGACTTGAGGGGCCGGTTGTTGGGGCCGGTGACCAGCTTGCCGCGGCGGCCATTGTCGATGAGGGCGTTGACCGCCTCCTGCAGCATGCGTTTCTCGTTCTTGATGATGATGTCGGGAGCCTGCAGTTTGACCAGGCTCTTGAGGCGGTTGTTGCGGTTGATGACGCGCCGGTAGAGGTCGTTGAGATCGCTGGTGGCAAAGCGACCGCCATCGAGCTGGACCATCGGGCGCAGATCGGGCGGGATGACCGGGATGACATCGAGGACCATCCACTCCGGACGGCTGATCGAGGAGACGAACCACTTGACCAGTTCCATGCGCTTGAGCAGGTGGGCCCGGCGGGTACCGGTGGCGGTGCGCAATTGCGAGGACAGCTCCGCCTCGAGCTTCTTCAGGTCGATCTCGGCCAGCAGATCTTTGATCGCCTCGGCGCCCATCTTGGCGACGAACATGTCGCCGTATTTCTCGCGCAGCTCGCGATAGCCCATCTCGCCGCCGGTGCCCTCCTCGGGCAACAACTGCTTCTTCGACAGGGGCAGGTTGCCCGGGTCGATGACGATGTAGCTTTGGAAGTAGAGGACCTTTTCGAGATCGCGGGCGGAGATGTCGAGCAGCAGGGCGATGTAGTTGGGACTGCCCTTCGAATACCAGATGTGGACGACCGGCGTCACCAGCTGGATGTGCCCCATCCGTTCGCGGCGGACGGCAGCCTTGGTGATCTCGACGTTACAACGCTCGCAGATGATGCCGCGGTACCGGATGCTCTTGTACTTGCCGCAGAAACATTCCCAATCTTTCTGGGGCCCAAAGATGCGCTCGCAGAACAGGCCGTCGCGCTCGGGCTTGTGGGTGCGGTAGTTGATGGTCTCCGGTTTCTTCACCTCACCATAGGACCAGGAGCGGATCTTCTCCGGGGAAGCGATACTGATCTGAATGGCATCGAATTTGTCCATGTCCAACATTGATCGGTTCTCCTTGCTTACTTCGCGTCGCCGACGGCTTACTCGCCGTCCTCCTCGTCGCTGCCCTCGTCTTCGTCGTCATCGTCCTCACCGCCCTCGCCGAGGTCTTCCTCTTCCTCGGCTTCCTCGGCGCCACCCTCCTCGTCCCAATCGTCGGATTCGCCGTCGGAATCGGTGGGGGCCAGCAGGCGCTCGGTGCCGTCGAGCAACGCAACCTCGCGGGAATCCTTCTTCAGGTCGACCTGCAGGCCAAGGCTCTGCAGTTCGGAGATGACCACCTTGAAGGACTCGGGAATGCCTGGTTTCATGATGTTCTTGCCCTTGATGATCGTCTCATAGACCTGGACGCGGCCTTCCACGTCATCAGACTTGACGGTCAGCAGTTCCTGCAGGACGTGGGCGGCGCCGTAGGCCTCGAGGGCCCACACTTCCATCTCCCCGAAGCGCTGGCCGCCGAACTGGGCCTTGCCGCCCAGAGGCTGCTGGGTGACGAGGCTGTACGGCCCGGTGGAACGGGCGTGCATCTTGTCGTCGACCAGGTGAGCCAGCTTCAGCATATAGATGACGCCGACCATGATCCGCTTGTGGAAACGGTCGCCGGTGCGGCCGTCGTAGAGCCAGGCTTTCCCTTCCCCGTCGACCAGCTTCATCGGATCCTTGTCGTTGGCGCTCTTCAGCAGGTCGGTGACGAACTTCTCGTTGGGAATATCGCGACCGTTGTTGAAGATCGAGGTGAAGTAGCGCTTGTTCAGGACCTCGCCGGCCCACCCAAGGTGGGTCTCGAGGACCTGACCGACGTTCATGCGGGAGGGGACGCCCAGGGGATTGAGGATGATGTCGATGGGGCGCCCGTCGGCCAGGTAGGGCATATCTTCCACCGGAACGATCTTGGAGATGACGCCCTTGTTGCCGTGCCGGCCGGCCATCTTGTCGCCGACCGTGATCTTGCGCTTCTGGGCGACGAAGACGCGGACCAGCTTGTTGACCCCATACTGGAGTTCGTCGCCGTTGTCGCGGGAGAAGACCATGACGTCGACGACCTTCCCCTTCTCCCCGTGCGGAACGGTGAGGGAGGTGTTGCGGACCTCGCGGGCCTTCTCGCCGAAGATGGCGCGGAGCAGCTTGTCTTCGGCGGTCAGTTCGGTCTCGCCCTTGGGAGTGACCTTGCCGACCAGGATGTCGCCGGCCTCGACCTCAGCCCCGATGCGGATGATGCCGTCGGCATTGAGGTTCTTGAGGGCCTCCTCGCCGACATTGGGGATGTCGCGGGTAATCTCTTCGGGTCCGAGCTTGGTGTCACGGGCGTCGATCTCGTATTCCTCGATGTGGATCGAGGTGAAGATGTCGTCCTTCACCATGCGCTCGGAGAGGATGATGGCGTCTTCGAAGTTGTAGCCTTCCCAGGGCATGAAGGCCACCAGGATGTTGCGGCCGAGGGCCAGCTCACCCTGCGAGGTGGCGGGACCGTCGGCGAGGACGCTGCCGGGCCGGACCTTGTCACCCTTCTTGACGATGGGTTTCTGGTTGATGCAGGTACCCTGGTTGGACCGCATGAACTTCTGAAGAGAGTAGGTGTCGATCGATTCCTGCTGCAGACGGACCTCGGAGCAGAGCGAGGCGAGCCGGTGCAGATAGGTGATGTCGAGCGGGTGGCCGGCCTCGATGATGATCTCGCCGGTGAGCGGATCGATCACGGTGTCCATGATCTTGCGGCCCTGGTTCTTGCGGAAGGCCTGCTCGGTGAGCGGGATCTTCTCGTCGTCTTTGCGCCGGCTGGCGCGCTTGATCCGGACGATGTTGGCATCGACATAGTCGACCGTCCCGGCGCTGCGACAGAGCAGCATGGCCCCGGAGTCGTGGGCGGCGCGAGGTTCGAGACCGGTCCCGACGATGGCAGGTTCGGTCATGATGAGGGGGACGGCCTGCCGTTGCATGTTGGTGCCCATCAGGGCGCGGTTGGCATCGTCGTGTTCGAGGAAGGGGATGAGGGCCGACGCCACGCTGACCATCTGCAGGGGGGAGAACTTGACGTATTCGACCTCGCCCTTGTCCACGTATTCGAATTCGTAATCGTCGCGGAAGTATTTGACCGGAACGATCTCCTGGTTGATGGTGCCGTCGTCCTGCAGGTGGATGTCGGGCTGGGCGACCTTGAACCGGTCTTCCTCGTAGGCGTCTTTGTACTCCAGTTCGTTGAAGTTGACCTTGCCGGTTTCTTCATCGACGCGGCAGAGCGGGGTCGTGATGAAGCCGAACTCGTCGACCTTGGCGTAGACGGCCAGGCTGGCGATCAGACCGGCGTTGGGGCCTTCCGGGGTTTCGATAGGGCAGATGCGGCCGTCGTGGGTGGGGTGGACGTCGCGAACTTCGTAGCCGGCCCGCTCGCGCTTGAGGCCGCCGGGCCCGAGGGCCGACAGGCGTCGCTTGTGGGTGAGCTCGGCGAGGGGGTTGGTCTGGTCCATGAACTGGGAGAGCTGCGAACTGCCGAAGAACTCATCGACCACCGCCGACACCGGCCGAGTGTTGATGAGCAGTTGCGGGGTGTAGCTATCGAGGTCATGGATCGTCATGCGCTCCTTGATGACCCGTTCCATGCGGGAGAGGGAGATGCGGAACTGGTTCTGCAGGAGTTCGCCGCAGCGGCGAACGCGCCGGTTGGAGAGATGGTCGATGTCGTCCTGGCGACCGATGCCATTGGACAGGTCGATCAGGTAGCGGACCACCCCGATGATGTCCTCGAAGCACAAGATGCGGTCTTTGACCACCTCGACGGTGGTGAGACCCATTTCGGCCAGTTGTTTGCAGGCGTCCTCGGTGATCTCGCAACCGCGCTCGACCACGATCTCACCGGACTTCGAGTTGACCACGGTTTTATAGGCCAGCCGGCCGGCCAGCGTGACGAGCCCCTTCTCGGCAGCCTTCAGGCTGACATAGGCGCAGGGGGGGTTGTACATGATGCGGTAGCCGGTTTTTTCTTCGCCCAACTTGATGTAGGCCGGCAACATGATGGCTTCGACGCGGGAGGCGATGCGTTTCGACACTTTGTCGCCCATCTTGGCGAGGACTTCTTTGGTGGCGGGGTCGACCAGGTCTTTGAAGAGGATCTGGTCGGAGAGGCGGTCGGCCAGCCGGAGTTTTTTATCCATCTTGTAGCGGCCGACGTCGCCGAGGTCGTACTTCTTGGGATCGAAGAAGAGTCCACGCAACAGGGTGCGGGCGTTCTCTTCGACGAACAGGTCACCCTGCCGCAGCTTGGAGAAAATGACCTTGAGGGCCTCGGTGACCATCTTGGCGATCTTGTCGGGGCTCTCACTGGCGTGGACCGACTGTTTGTCGAACTTGAGGGAGCTGACGATCGTCTCGTTCTTGTCGAACAGGTCGACGATCTCCTCGTCGGTGGCGAAGCCCATGGCGCGGAGGAAGGTGGTGATGGGGATCTTCCGCTTGCGATCGAGGCGGACGAAGATGGCGTCCTTCATCAGGTCGAGTTCGAATTCCATCCAGGCGCCGCGATAGGGGACGATCTTGGCGGAATACAGCTTCTTGGCCCGGTTAAAGCTGAAGTAGACGCCAGGCGAACGATGGAGCTGGCTGACCACAACCCGCTCGGCCCCATTGATGATGAAGGTGCCACGCTCGGTCATGCACGGCAAGTTGACCAGGAAGATCTCCTGCTCTTTGACCTCGCCGGTCTGCTGCATGATCAGCTGCACTTTGATGTTGAGGGGGATGGAATAGGTGAAGTCGCGCTTGCGACACTGGTCAGGCGTGAACTTGACCCGGAAGGGGGTATCGCCGATGAAGGCGATTTCGCAGTCTTTTTCCGGAAAACTGCAGTCATCGTAGAGACATTTCTTGTTGAGTTTGATCTGGGGACAATTCTTGCACATGCCCAGACCGAGCGAGTAGTCAATGAACTCCAGGCAGAGATTGCCCACGTAGTCCTGGATCGGGAAGATCTCGAGGAAGACCTCCTGCAGGCCCTGCCTCTTCCGCTCGGAAGCGCTCTTCGCCGGCTGGAGGAACCATTCGAAGGACTTCAGCTGGATGTCGATGAGGTTGGGGATGTCGCGGAAGACGCGCTTGTCCGCCATCAGGACCCGTTCGGTGTGGGGCTGTTGCGTGGTCGCCATGTTCTGCCTTGCTCCTTACGATCGAATAGCGGATGGATTCCCGCCCGGGCGACGGGAATCATCCAGACTGGTACCGAGGGAAACTGCGGGTGGGAAGTCACCGCGGAAACAGCAGGACACCGCGGAAGGAGGGAATATCTTCCCCTTTCCCCGGGCGGGGGACTGCGCGATGTCGGATCGGCTATTCAATGCCTGCGGGGCTCCACACCAGCGTTCGTGGTCTACCTTCCTACCCAAGCGTGAAAATGGTTTTGGATTATAACATGCATTCCAGGAGGTGTCAATGGTTTTATGCAGGTTTCATGCCAACCCGGAGAGCCGCCCGGGGTACCGGCCCAGGAGCGGGAACACGCTGGTCCTGGAAAATTTGTGCGGGTGCATGTTGCATCTTTCCCCGGTCTGGTATAATACCCTCCCCTATGCAACTGACCATCCGTCTCGCGGAAGTCTTCCTGGACACCCCCGGAGGTGTCCTGTCGATCCACCAGATCTCCAAGCGGCTGGGCATTCCCTATGGGACGGCCTACAACCGCATCCACGAGATGGAGGAGCTCGGGTGCGTGCAGATCGTGCCACAGGGCAAGGCCAAGCTCTGCGCCCTCAACCCCGCCAACCCGATGACGGCCAACCTGCTTGGGCTCGGGGCCTCGCAGACCACTCACCGGTTCCTGACCTCGAGCTCCCTCCTGGCCCCGCTTACCGCCAAGCTGCGAGGGTTGATCGAGGCCCGGCTGGGGGAGCGCCTCCACGCCGCTCTGCTCCTCAACTTCGACGCGTTCCAGGCGGCGGCGCCGGCCCTGACAGCCGGGGAAGGATCTGATCTCCCCACCGCCACCGCGGCGGCCACCGGGGAATGGACCTCCCCCACCCCCGAGGAGGGCGCCGAGCCGCTGGCCCTCGACCTGTTCCTGGTCATGACCGAGGAGGGGGCAGTGGATCCGCAACTCGAACTGGGCATCCATTCCATCTTTCCGCCCCACCTCCATCCGCGGGTGACCACCATGACCGTCAGCGACGCCACCTTGTTGGGCATGTTGCGGGAAAAAGAAAATGAGGCCGGCCTGGCCGCCTACCACATGCTGCGACGGGCCCTGCTCCTGCAAGGGTTCGAGCGGTTCTTCACCCTCATCCTGAAGGCCTTCCCGCCCCGGCTGCTCTGACCCCCGCTCCGTTTCCCCTCCCCTCTTCAAGAGACGGCGATTTCTGCCGATGGGGGAGGGCGTATGAGTCGCCTTCGTATCGCCTTGATTCTCTTGATAATGACCGGGACCTTCACCATTCGGGTCATCGGCCAGGGACTGCCCCGAACGGGAGGCCGCCCCGCCGGCCCTGGATCCCCCTCGCCCGGAACCCTCCTCCGGCCCGGGGGCCTCCCCAGGGGGCCTCTGGACAGCGGATCGGGCGCCAACACGGGCACAGGCACAGGACCGGGAGGCCCCGATGCCCGCACCTTCCTCACCCAGGCCCAATCGATGATCGGCGCCGGCCGTCTGGCCGAGGCTCGCGAGGCGCTGCGCACGGCCCTCCGCCTGGAGCCGATGAATCTCGAAGCATGGAATCTCTACGATTACGCCACCGAACTGGCCTACGTCGAACGAGCCCGGGACGAGAAACGGAATCCGGTCGTCGAACGCGACCTGCAACCGTTGTTCTCGATCGAGCGGGTAGAATCCTACGATGAGTTCGGCACCCTCTACCTGGTGGGCGAGGTTCGCAACGTCTCGGATGCCCTTCGGCAGAACATCCAGGTGCAGGGCGTGCTGCTCGACGAACACAAACAGGAGCTCCGCCGGGAGACCGGGGCCCTTCCATTGAAAGACCGGGGCCTGTTCCCCAACGAGAGCTCCCTGTTCGAGATCCCCTTCCGGAATCCCCCGCCCGGGGTCAAATCGTTCCGGGTGCGGGTGGCCGGGTTCGACTGAGCGTCAGTCCTCGCAACAGTTGGGGTCCGACCAGCGGACCAGGGTGTGATGGCCGTCGAAGAATTTCACCAGATGGACCATCGCAAAGACAAACGAGACAAAGCCCAGCCAGCGCAGCCAGGAGTTTTCGACCATGTCCACGAGGTCTTTTTTGAACTCCTTCATCTCCTCGGGGAACGCAAAGAGCAGAACCCCCATGAGCGAGACGAAGGGCAGAGCGAACAGCCAGAACACCTTCTTAATGAACCACACGGCATTTCTCCCTGTTGTCGCGGAATTGGTGGGTGTATCATACCAGAGGATTCCGGGAATGTAAACTTTCGCCGACCGGCATGACGACCCACCCGCCCCCCCCTTCTCCGACCGCTTCTCCAGCGGCTCCCTCGGCCGTCCCCCCTTCTTCGGAAGGCGCTCCGCCCCCCGAGGGCGAAGAACCCGGGACCGCTTCCTTGACCGAACATCTGGCCGAACTCCGGGCCCGCCTGTTGTTTTGCCTGGGAGCGTTCCTGGCCGCCTTTCTGGTCGCCTGGTGGCAGTCGGAGTGGCTGATCCGCTGGGCTCTGGCCCCCTTGCGCGCCGCCGTCCCTGATGCGCGCCTCGCCGCCCTCACCGTGACCGAGGCGTTCCTGACGACCGTCAAATTGGCCGGGGTAGCGGGTCTGGCCGCCACCTCGCCGGTCATCGTCTGGCAGACGTGGCGGTTCGTCGAGCCCGGCCTGCTCCCGCAGGAACGCGTTTGGAGCAGATTGATCCTGGTCCCGGCGATGGGCTTCTTCATCGGCGGCGTCTTGTTCTGCTACCATCTGGTCCTGCCGGCAGCCTTGAGCATCCTGTTGCAGAGCGGGGATTTTCTGGCCCTGACCCTCTCGTTCGGGGCTTTCGTCGAGTTCGAGCTGATGTTCCTGCTGGTCATGGGCGTGCTATTTGAACTCCCCCTGCTGATCCTGTTCCTCGATGCCACTGGCATCTTTCCGGCAGACCGTCTGCGGGCCCACCGGCGACATACGATCGTGGGGGCGTTCGTCCTGGGAGGAATTCTTTCCCCCCCCGACGTGGTTTCCCAGTTCCTGGTCGCCCTTCCCCTGTTGCTGCTGACCGAAGCAGGCCTGTGGCTCGCGGCCCTCTATCGGACAGCCCGGCCGCCCACCCACTCTCCCCCTGGAGAATGATTTCCATCGGAATGGGAATCCGGTATAATCTCTTCTGCCTCTTCTGAATGGAGCAATGGTGGTTTCCTCACCTTCATTCAGGGAAGACCGCACTTCGGTCGATAATCGTATGAGGATTGCCGGCAGCAGAGCATGGGTTGGTTCACACGCAAGATCTCCGATCCCGACGAAGCCTTCGCCCGCCTGATCTCCCCTGACAAGAAGATCGCGGCGGGGGCGAAGGAGGAGTTCGTCGTCAACCTCAACCACGATCTCGTGGAATTCCTGTGCCGCAATTTCGACGAGGCGGGCAACCTCGGCCAGAACACCCTGGAGACCCGGTTGAAGATCCTCGAGATTTTCGCCGCCCGCCACGATGCCCTGTCGAACGAAGATCTCCGGAGCATCCTGAAGCTGCTTTCCTACCCCGATTCGGTGTTGCGTGAAACCTTCAAGGAGATCCTGCAAAGCCTCAACGAGGAGCGGTTGCGGCCGGTCACCGAGGTCCTCTGCTCCACTTCCGACACCTCCATCCGCAACACGCTGCAACATGCCATCGTCCATTCTGGCATTCTCGACCGGTTGTTGAAGAAGTGGAGCGAGTATTCGACGAAGGAAAAGATCCTCTACCTTGAAGAGATCGTTCTCCTCCAGAATCCGGCCACCTACCCCATTTTCATGGATATCCTGAAGGAGGAAGTGGTCGAGAGCAAGAAAGAGGAAAAGCGCATCATCCAGGTCGAGTTCGGCAAGCACATCGAAAAGATCAAAGATCCGGCCTTCCTCGACCTGTGCATCAAGAACCTGCCGAGCATCGACCAACTGATGTGGTATCAGGTCTTCAAATGTTGCCAATATCACGGTGAAGCCTTTTTCAAGCAGATTTTTCAGGATCTGGGTCGCAAGAGCGAAGGGTTTCGCCTGGCGGTTCTCAAGCTGATCGAGCAGTTGTCGGACCCGGTTTCCTACCCCTTCCTATTCCCCTACCTGCTCGACAAGTTCAAGACGATCCCGCCGGTGGTCCAGAACACCATCCAGGCCATCATCAAGCGGATCGCCGACGAACTCGAGGCAATGGACGAAGCCACCCGGAACTCGGCCAAGACCGTCGAACGCATCAATTTTTTCACCAAGCCTCTCGAAGATTGCCTCAACGACCGCTACGTCCAGGCCAGCAAGATCATGTCGGAATGCCTGCTTCGGATAGGCCGCTTCCAGCCGGACATCATCCTGCGCAACCTGCCCAAGATCCACAAATACAACGAGAACTACCTGACCAGCTTCCTGAAGGGCCTGGACGTGACCTGGCGCAAGAACCTGCTGATCGACGCGGTTTGTTATAAAGAGCACGCCACCGGCCGGACCGCCCTTCTCCTGCTGTCGAACCCCACCGAGAACTACATCATCGACACCTTGAATACCCTCCTTCTCGAGCACTTCATGAAGGTGCCTGCCCCCATCCAGGGTGAAGTCATCAATCTGATGATGGATTCCCGCCTGAAGCGGTTCGTGGAAGAAGTGCTCTACCACCAGGATCCCGCCCTCCGCATGCGCATCCTGCAGATCCTGGGCGAGAGTGGCTCGACCAATGCGCTTCAGATCCTGGTCAGCAAGATGCGCGACCCGGATTTCTCGGTGCGGGAGGGCATCCTCAACCTTCTCAAGCTGAAGCATTTCCAGACGCCGGAAGGCACCGAAGCCCTCATGGAGTATTTGAAAGACACCGAGCAGTCGATCATTCTCCATGCCATCGAACTTTTGAAGGAGCGCGACCACCCCAAACTCCTGGGCAGCTTCAGCAAGCTCCTGGCCAGCAAGGATCCCAAGTTGCGGGAAGAGGCCCACAAGGCCATCGCCTACGTAACCCGCCGCAAGTTCATCGCCGGGTTCGACCAAATGACCCCGGAGGCCAAATACGCGATCGGCACCTCGCTCATCAAAATGGACCCCACCTTCCTGGAGGATGTCACCCGCGACCTTTCGGCTTCCGATCAGCGTGTGCGGGTGCTGTCCGCCCGCATCCTGGAAGTGCTGTGCGACCATATCCCGCCGGAACTGAAGACCAACCTGATCGTGGCCATCCAGGACCCTGATCCGCATGTGCGCGCGGTCGTCATCATGGGTTTGGGCAAGATCGGCGGGCCGTCCGTCGCCAACATGCTCGTCGAATTCCTCAAGGACCAGGATGACCGCGTGCGCGCCAACGCCGTCGAGGCCATGGCCAACGTGGGCGACCTCACCCTCGCCGAGGCCATCTTGCCCTGCCTGTATGACAAAAACAACCGGGTGCGCGCCAACACCATCATAACCCTCTGGCGCCTAGGGTATTACCAGATCTACGATGCCGTCATCGACATGCTCCGCAATCCCGACAAATGGATGCGGGCCTCGGCCGCCTTCGCCCTGGGTGAACTGAAAGACCCCCGGTTCTTTCCGGTCCTGGTCGGCTGCCTGCGCGACCCCGACGCCGACGTCCGCCGCAACGTCGTGAGAGGGCTGGGCAAGCTCGCCGAACCCGTCGTCGTCGCCCCCTACATCCGCCCCCTGCGGTTCGACCCTGACGAGGGCGTCCGCAAAGCCGTCTCCGACATCCTGACGGCCCCCCCCAAACCGAAAGCCGCCCCATGATCTGGCCGTTCCGCTCCGCCCGCCCCCCGGCCGAACTGCTGGCCGACCTTGAGAGCCCCGACCCGGACATCCGGCGGAAAGCCTTTGCGGCCCTGGCCGACCTTGATGATCCTCAAGCCGACGCCGAAATCCTTGCCCGTTTGCGAGCCCTGGGAGACGCGCCGCGGGAAACTCTCCTCGCCCTGCTCGATTTGGTGGGCCGGCGAGGCATCGAGGAGGGCATCCCCCTGCTCAAAAACCTCCTCCAGGATGAGGACAACGAGGTCCGCATGGCCGCCCTGCGCGCCCTCAATCGCATTCCCTCCCAGAGCAGTCTTGACGCCATCGTCCCGCTTCTCGCCGACCCGGACCTGACGATCCGCAAGGAGGTCCGCGAAGCCATCATCCGTCTTTACGGGGACGACGCCCTGGGCGCCCTCCTCCGGGCCGTTCCGGCCGACCACACCTCGCCGCTCTATTTCGAGATTTCGTCCCTGCTCGAAGACATGGATCTGTTCGCCCGGATGGTGGAGAACTTCGCCATTCCCGACCTCGAAGTCCGCAAATTCCACTTCCACAATATGGTGAAATTCCACCGTCCCGAGTTCGTTCCCCTCTATCTCGAGCTCGCCGACGGCGCGGGGGCGGCTTTGCTCGGCAAGATCCGGGACGCCCTCCTCGACTACTCCCCCGATGACCTGATCCCCCCCGTCCAGCGGCTCCTCCAGGGCAATCCAAGCAAGGCCGTCATCCAACTGATCGACGAGGTCCTGTTCTCGCGCACCATGGAGTTCAAGGAAGACCTGTTCCGGCTCGCCGCCGGTCTGCCGCGCCCCGAACTGCGCATCCAGTTCCTGTCGCGCCTGACCCGCAAGCTCGACCCCTTTCTCTTCCTGCCCTGCCTCGACCTCCTCGACGACCCCGTGGCCAGGGTCCGGGCCCTCGTCCACGAAGCGCTTCTGTCGATCCACCGCTCCACGCTCGGCCGCCTGGCCGATCCCAACGAAGACAAGAAACCGCTTCTCACCAAACTCCTGGAAGACTGGCGCCAGCGCATCGTCACGCTGGTGGCCCAGGGGTCCTTCCAAAATGGGGGAACCGAACTTACCCGCCTGTTCTTCGCCATGGCCGAAGCGGACCATTCCCTCGTGCGCCCGGTCTTCACCCGTCTGCTGACCGACCAGTTCGGGGAAGCCCTGGCCGGCATCAGTACCTGGCCCTTCGGCGACCAGTTCTCCCTCATCCACGATGCGGTCAAGCAGGATCCCTCGGTGGCCGCCCTGCTGCTCAGCGGCATCGGCCGGAACCCGGCCCACCACTACCTTCGATTGTTGTTCAAGCTCCTGCAGACCATCCCGGCCGGCGACCGCGAGGTCTTCAAACGCAATTTCGAGGCCCGGCTGAAGGGCATCCGCCTGGCGGAGTTCCTGGAGGACCCCGACCCCGACGTCCGCATCGCCCTCATCGACATCCTGATCGACATCGGGGCCGACATGCTGCCAGGGGTTCTCGAGAAGGCCCTCAAGGACCTCTCCCCCCAGGTCCGGCTAAAAGCCGTCCAGACCAGTCTCAAGATCCGGCATCCGCGCATCGCCCGCATCCTCGAGGACGCGACGGGCGATCCCGACCCCGAAGTCGCCCTGCTGGCCGTGCGCAGTCTGCGGGAGGGACTGCCCCCCGACCGGTTCACCGCCCTGCTGACCCGCCTGGCCCACAGCCCGGTCGACGAGATCCGGACCTACGTGCTGCAGGAGATCGCCAAGGTCACCAAACAGCGCTACATCGCCAATTTCAAGACCCTTCCCCCTGAGGTCCGCAAACTCGCGGGTTCCGCCATTCTGAAACTGGATGCGAGCTTCGTCGATCAGCTGATCGGGGAACTGAAATCCCTCGATCCTGATTCCCGATTACGGGCCGCCATGATCATGGAAAACCTGCAGGTCGGCGGGAAGGGCCGCGAGGCCCTCCTCTCCGCCATGCGTGACCCCTCGCGAAAAGTCCGGGCGGCGGTGGTCAAGACCCTTGGCGTCATCGGCGACCGTACCCTGCTGACGCAATTGATCGAGTTCTTCAACGACCCGGACGAACGGGTGCGGGCCAACACGATCGAGGCCATCTCCGGCTTCGGAGACGCCCGCGCCACCCAGATCCTGCTTCCCTTCCTGGAGGACCCCAACAACCGGATCCGCGCCAATGCGGCCCTGGGGGTCTGGCAGATCGGCAAGGTCAACGTGCTCCCCGTCGTCCAGAAGATGCTCAAACACAGCGATCCCCTGATGAAGGCCAGCGGCCTATGGGTCCTCGGGGAAATCAGGCAGGAAGCCCATCTGACCCTGATCGTGCCTTTCGTGCGCGACCCTCATACCCTGGTCCGCCTCAACGCGTTGAAGGCCACGGCCAAGATCAACCCCGAAGCCCTCAAGCCACTGTTGAACAGCCTCCGCCTCGATACCTCCCCGGAAATCCGACAGTTTCTGACGGAGTTCAGTTACAAGGTCATCTGACATGGACAACCGTCAGGGGGTCGAACGGCTCTTTCGGGCTCTGCGTGAGTACTTCGCCGCCCCCCCCTATGAAAATGAGGTGGTGGTGGTCCTGCTGATTCCTGCCTTCCTGATTCTCGCATGGCTGTGGTTTTCCAAGGGCCCCACCCGGACCGGCCCACGATTCCCCGCCAAGGAACTGGAGTTCTTCCGCATGGCCAGCCTTCAGAAAGGGCTGGAAGAATTCGACCGCACCCTCCTGCTGGACCTCGCCGAGACCTACCAGATCCGCCCCATTTACAAGCTCATCCTGGAGCGGGACGCCTTTCGGACCCTACAGGAAAAATTCCGCCGGGATCACCCCGATACGGCAAACACCGGCACGAAAAAGCCCAGCGTGGTCTACCTGGCCCAACTCGAAAAGAAGCTCTTCCCCGAGCCGGGCGCGGCCTGAACCTCGCCGGAACGCCCCCCGTCTGCCGACCTCGCCCTCTATTCCCGTGAATCCAGGAGGATGGTCACCGGCCCCCGGTTGACCTGGGCGATGGTCATGTCCGCCCCGAACACTCCCGCCGCCACTTGCCCGATGCCATAAGACCGCAGTTTCCCCGGGAAAGCCTCGAACAGGCTCCGCGCCCGGTCCGGGGCTTCTGCTCCGGAGAAGCTTGGCCGATACCCGTGCCGAATATCGCCGAACAGGGTGAACTGGGGAACCACCAGAATAGCGAACCCGGCATCGGCGGCGGCCAGGTTCATACGATCGGCGGCATCGGGGAAGATGCGGAGCCGGGCCACCTTCCTGGCCATCCAGTCGAGGTCCTCGTCGGTGTCCCCCTGGCCAACACCCAGGTAGCAGACGAGTCCCACCCCGATGCGGGCCACCTCCTGGCCGGCGACCGACAGGGTACACGATTCCACGCGCTGGACGACGGATTTCATGCGAACTCCTTCCCGGCATCAAAAACGGGGCCCCGAAGGGCCCCATTGGTTCCCGTGGACAGGCCGTGGGTGGGCAGCAAACCCTGCCTCAGCGGCGTTTCCGGTCGAGCCGCTCTCCGGTCAGGTAGAGGAGAATGGGGCTGGCCACGAAGATCGAGGAATAGGTGCCGATGGCAATGCCGAAGGTCAGGGTGGTGGCGAACCCCTTGATCGAGGCCCCGCCGACCAGCAGAAGGGCCAGCAGGGTGAACAGGGTGGTCAACGAAGTGTTGATGGTGCGCCCCAGGGTCGAGTTGATGGACTCGTTGATCAGGGCTGTGAAACTCTGCTCTCGCATGATGCGCCGGTTTTCGCGGATACGGTCGAAAACGACGATGGTGTCGTTGACCGAATACCCCAGCATGGTCAAGACGGCGGCGAGGACCGTGACATCGAACTCCACCCCCAGGATGGTGACGAAGCCCAGGGTGATGATCAGGTCGTGGACCAGGGCGAGGACGGCCCCGGCTCCCGAATAGAACTCGAACCGCCAGGCCAGATACAGCAGGATGCCGATCACCGAGAACACGGCGGCCCGGATGCCCTGTCGCTTCATCTCGGCCCCCAGGGTGGGTCCGATGTTTGACATGGACAGGGATTCCTCTTCATAGGGGGCTTTTTCCTTGAGCTGCCGCATGATGGAGGAATGGACTTCGGAGGTCTCTTTCTCGTCAACCGCGGGGGCGGGGTACTGGATGATGAACTCCTTGCCGCCTCCGGCCGCGACCGCCTGGATAATGAGCTGTTCGGGCTTGAAGTACAGATTGGGGATCCGGGCGAAGACCTGCCGGATCCGGGTTTCGTCCATGGTCTCGAGGAACCGCAGGTTGATGATGTTGCCGCCCTTGAAATCGATGCCGTAGTTGAGCCCCTTCCCGATGAGAAGGAGGACGGATAGCAGAATCAGGACGCCTGACCCCATGAGGAACGTGTGGCGATAACCCATGAAATCGAATTTCATTGCATGTTCTCCTGTGATCTTCCCGGGTTCAGATGCTCATGACAGTGGCCTTGCTGCGGCCGTAGATCATCTCGAGCCAGAGCTTCACGCAAAGGATGGCGGTGAAGATGTTGGCGATCAGGCCGATGCCCAGTGTCGTGGCAAACCCGCGGATCGGGCCCGAGCCGAAGACGTAGAGGACGGCTACGGTGATCAGCGTGGTGACGTTGGAGTCAATGATACAGGCCAGAGCCCGGTCGAACCCGGCGTCGATGGATGCCCGCACCGTCTTCCCGGTCCGTTGCTCCTCGCGGATGCGCTCGAAGATGATGACGTTGGCATCGACCGCCATGCCGATCGACAGGATCAGGCCGGCGATGCCAGGGAGGGTCAGGGTGCCCCGGAAGAAGATCAGCGTGGCGAAGACGATCAGGGTGTTGAAGATCACGGCAAGGTTCGCCAGCACCCCACAGAGTTTGTAGAACATGGCCATGTAAGCGAGCACCAGAACCCCACCAATGACGCCTGCCCGAACCCCGGCCTTGATCGATTCGGCACCGAGGGTGGGACCAACGACCCGGCTCTCGAGCAGGATCAGACTGGCGGGAAGGGCGCCGGCGCGCAGGACGATGGCCAGCGTCTGGGCTTCCTCGAGGGTGAAGCGGCCGGTGATCTGAGCCATACCGCCGGTGATGCGTGACTGAATGACGGGAGCGCTGTGGACGGTGTTGTCGAGGACGATGGCCAACTGCTCGTTGACGTGGGCGCCGGTCACCTGGGCGAACTTGGCGGCCCCTTCCGGGTTGAACTCGAGGTGGACGATGGGCACGCCCATCTCGTCGAAGGCGACGCGGGCATACTTGAGGTCGCGACCGGTCACCTCGGGGGCGCGCTTGAGCTTGTACCATTTGCCCTGCTGATGCTTGCTGCCGGGCTCGAAGAGCACCAGTTCGCTGGCCTGGTCGACCGGTTCGAGCTGGGCGGCGGACAGAGCCTGGTCGAGGACGAGGTGGAACTTCAGCATGGCGGTGGACTGGATGAGATTCTTGACCTTCTCGGGATCACGCACGCCGGGGAGCTGGATGCGGATCCGGTTGCCTTCCTGGGCCTTGATGTTGGGCTCGGCAATGCCAAACATGTCGACGCGGTTGCGGATGATCTCTACCGACCGCTGGCAGGCGTCGGCGGGGTTGTCGTCCTTTTCGAGGCTATTGAGATCGATCTGGTAGACGAGGTCGATGCCGCCCTTGAGATCGAGGCCGAGGGTGATTCGTGAGGTGGGAAAGATCTGCCCGAGCCACAACGGCAGGCGGGAATAGAGGTTGAGGGAGTGGAAGGCTTCCTGAAGGGCGGCCCCCGTTTTTTCCGGAACCCGGATGCTGGCCACCCCCCGGGTATAATCGGGGTTCACCGCCATGGCGGCGATGCCGTGCTCGAGGAATTTCCGGCGGCAGGTGTCGGCGACACTCTCGAGGACATCCTCCGCCCGGAGCTTGGGATTGTTGACGAACAGGGTGTCGTTGCGGTTGACCGTGAATTCCACCAACCCGGATGTGCCGTCCTCGGCATCCTTGAACTGCAGGGTGGCCTGGGGCACCGCCATCTGCTCGTCGATGGTCAGCGCTCCGAAGGCCTTCTCCCAGAGCGGGGTAGAGGGAAGGGCATACCAGAGGGCGAATAGCAGGACCAGGAGCACGATCACAAGCTGGAACCGGTGTTGGCTTTTCATCGAGTGAGACTCCCCCATAGTAGGTGACCAGAATGAGGCGCCATTATACTTGAGCGGGAAAAGGGAAGTCAACCAAACTTTCCGGTGTCTGTACCACCTGC
>CALLCO010000003.1 GCA_937998695.1 Candidatus Ozemibacteraceae bacterium | reverse complement strand
CGAAGCAAGGGATCCCGCAGGCCACCCACCTTCCCGGGGTAACTCACACAAAACAGCGAAGAACCAATTGTCGGGGGGGGATTGGTGGTGGGGCGAGCGCGGCTCGCCGAGTCCACCCTTTCCTCTGGTGCAGGGGGTCGGGTCAGACGTTGAGGGTGGCTCCCAGGTCGGTCTGGGTGAAGTGGCGCTCGCAGTGGTTGCAGCGGAAGGTCTTGGTCTCGCGCTCGACCAGGTGGAACGTCGTGCCCACCGCCCGCTCGTGGTTGGTGATGCAGTTGGGATTGGGGCAGCGCAGGATGTCATGGACGAGGTCGGGGGTCTCCATGACGACCTTCTCGGCCACCCTGAAGTCGCGCACTCGCTTGACCGTGACCCCAGGCATGACCAGCGACAGATGCTGCAGGAAGCGCGAGGGCAGCTCGCCCGCCTGGATTTTCAACAGATCTTTGCGGCCGAGGCGGCGACTCGAGTAGTGCAGGCCGAGCGTGATGACGATGTTGTCGAACTCGCGGTGGTGCTTCATCAGGCCGAGCAGACGCGGGCCTGCGCCGGCCGGGATGTGGTCGATGACGAAGCCGTTCTCGATCTTGGGGATGAGCAAAACCTTTTCTTCGGGGCTCATGACATTCCTCCGAGCAGGCTGGCCAGGATGGCCTGGCGCATGATCAGGCCGTACCCGACCTGGGGGAAGTAGGCCGCGTGCGGCGTGGAATCGACGTCGGGGGCGATCTCGTTGACCCGCGGCAGCGGGTGGAGCACCTTCAGGTGAGGCTGGGCGCGGCGCAAAGCGGCGCGGTCGAGCAGGTAGGAGTCCTTGACCTTCTCGTATTCGAGCGAGTCGGGGAACCGCTCGCGCTGGATGCGGGTCATGTAGATGACGTCGCAGGTCGGGATCGCTTCGTCGAGGCTCGTGGTTTCGCGGGCCCGCAGGGTTCCTTCGGGGACGGCCCGCACGTATTCGGGCAGGCGCAGATTGTCGGGCGAGACCAGGATGAACTCGATGCCGGGGAACTTGGCCAGGGCATGCACGAGCGAATGGACGGTGCGCGAATACTTGAGATCGCCCACCAGCGCGACGCGCAGGCCGTCGATGCGGCCGAACAGGTGCTGCAGCGTGTAGAGATCGAGCAGGGTCTGCGTCGGATGCTGGTTGGAGCCGTCGCTGGCGTTGATGACCGGCAGGCGCGAAACCTCGGCGGCGAGCCGGGCGGCGCCCTCGCGTGGGTGCCGGATGACCAGGGCGTCGCAATACTGTTCGACGGTGCGGATGGTGTCGGACAGCGATTCACCCTTGGCCACCGAGGTGCTGGCCACCTCCGAAAAGCCGATGGTGCGCCCGCCCAGGCGCAGCATGGCGGCCTCGAAACTCAGGCGGGTACGGGTGCTGGGTTCGTAGAACAGCACCCCGAGCAGGCGGCCGTCGAGCAGATGGGCGCGCTCGGCCACCGGCAGTGCCTCGACCCGGCGGGCCAGGTCGAGATACTCCTGGATCTTCCGCAGGGAAAGATCCTCGATCGAGATCAGGTCACGCTTCATGGCTGTCTCCTCCGTTCGTGGGCCACGCGAGCATCGCTCCGGCCGTGCCAGATTGTTCAGGGATGGGGGCGTCCGCCCGGCCTCCGGTGGTCTGCTGCGCCCGGACCCGTTCCTGCATGATGCGGTCGAGGCAGGCGCGGTCGAGCGTCGTGGGAAAGCACCCGCTGAAACAGGCATCGCACCACTGCCCGGCCGGGTAGAGGGCGCGCAGGTCGTCGAGGTCCTGGTAGACGACGGCGTCGGCCCCGATGTAGCGGGCGATGTCGGGCAGGTCGTTGTTGGCCGCGATCAACTCGGTGCGGATCGACATGTCGATGCCGTAGACGCAGGGATGCCGCACCGGCGGCGCCGCCGAGACGAAGTAGACGGCCGCCGCGCCGCCTTCCCGCACCAGGTCGACAAGATGCCGGCTGGTGGTGCCGCGCACGATCGAATCGTCGACCACCGCCACCTTCTTGTCGCGGATGACGTTGGGCAGCGGGTTCAACTTCTGCCGTACCGCCCGTTGCCGCAGTTCCGGGGTCGGGAAGAGGAAGCTGCGGCCGACGTACTTGTTCTTGGCGAACCCGCGCCGGTAGGGCACGTGCAGCTCCTCGGCCAGCCCCTCGGCGAAGAAGTAGGCCGAGGTCGGCACGTCGATGATGACGTCGGGGCGCAGGCCCGCGGCGAGCAACGGGCGGGCCAGCCGACGGCCCATGGCCACCCGCTCCTCGGCCACCAGGCGGCCGCGCAGCACCGAGTCCTCGCGGGCGAAGTAGATGTACTCGAACAGGCAGAAGGCGGGCGCGCGGGCGACCAGGGTCCGGGTATGGACCCGGCGCTCGGCGTCGATGAAGACCGCCTCGCCGGGGCCCAGTTCCCGGACCTTCTCGTAGCCGAGCGCATCGAGTCCGGCCGTCTCGGAGGCGAAGGCGAAGACGGGGCCCTTGCCGGTGACCCGCTTCCCCAACACCAGGGGCCGGATGCCGCAGGGGTCGGTGAACCCGACCATGCCGCGGTTGGCCAGCAGGGTCAGCACGGCATAGGCGCCCTCGACGCGGGTCTGCACCCCTTCGACGGCGGCGAAGACGTCATCAGGGGTAAGGTCGGCCACGCCCCGTTGTTCGAGCCCGTCGGCGAAGGTGTAGAGCAGCAGTTCGAGGTCGTTGGCCGTTTCGATGACCCGGTGGTCGCGCTGCAGGCGGCGCGCCAGGGTGGGGGCGTTGGTGACGTTCCCGTTGTGGACCATGGCCAGTCCGAAGGGGTAGTTCATGTAGATGGGTTGCGCCTGGGCGGGATCGACCGGGCCCTGGGTGGCGTAGCGCACGTGGCCGAGGCCGGCCGGGGCCGCCAGGCGGGCCAGGATCCCGTCATGGAAGAGGGTGCCGACCAGGCCGTTCCCCTTCTTGATGCGGAAGGCCCGGTCGAAGGTCACCAGGCCGGCTGCGTCCTGGCCGCGATGCTGCAGCGCGGTCAGGCCGAAGGCCAGCTCCCGGGCCACGTCGTGGGGGCCGATCAGTCCGAGGATGCCGCACATGTCGTGTCTCCTGCCTGTCCGAATTCGCGGCGGATGAACTCCGCCAGGGCACGGGGATAGAGGTCGTGCTCGACGCGCAGACCGCGCCGTTCAACCTCGTCGGGCCCGGTGGCGCCGCGCAGGTCGACGGGGGCCTGGGCCAGGATGGGACCGGTGTCCATTCCCTCATCGACGAGGTGGACGGTGACCGTGGTTTCCGGTAGGGCTTCTTCCCAGGCCCACCGGTAGGCGTGCAGCCCCCGGAAGCGCGCGGGATCGGCGGGGTGGATGTTCAGGATCCGCCCGGGGAAGGCGCCCACCAGGACGGGCGAGACGAGTCGTCGGTACCCCGCCAGCACGAGGAGGTCGGCCCGCCAGCGCGCCAGGCCGCGTAGGATCGCGTGGTCGTGCTCCTCGCGGGTCCGTCCCTGGGGCATGACCACCAGGGTGGGAAGCCCCGCCCCGGCCGCGAGCCTCAATCCGCCCGCCTCCGGCGTGTCGGTGACAATCCCGACGATCTCGCCCACGCCGCGCAGAGGTCCGTCGGCCTGGGCGGCCAGCAGGGCGGCGAGGTTCGAACCTCGCCCCGAGATGAAGACCGCGAGCCGGATGGGGTTGCGGGCCCGCCCGGGTGGCGCATTCCCGGCATTCTCTGCCGGACTCCCCGTGGGACTCGGGGAAGATGAGTCGGCAGGAGCCGGGTTGGCCCGAACCTGAGGGGCCGGAGGAGGGGGCTGGGGTGGCGGGACGAGCAGGGTCATGCGGCTTTCTCCTGCCAGGTTGCGGCGGGCAGGGCCCGGCGCGGTCGTTGGCCGATGTCGCGCCGGAAGCGGCGGCCGATGAACGACACCGTCTCGACCCCGGCGTAGGCCCGCTGACGGGCGGTCTCCAGGGTCGGACCCCGGCCGACGATGGTGAGAATCCGGCCGCCGTCGGTCTCCCAGCCGGCGTCGGACTGGCGAGTAGCGCCGTGGAAGACCAGCAGGTCGGCGGGCAGGTCTTCCAGGCCGGTGATGCGCAGGCCATGCGACGCGGCGTGGGGATAGCGGGGGGCCGCCAGCACCACGCCCACCGCCGCGCCCGCGTGCTGGCGGGGCGGCGGCAGATCGGCCAGGCGCCGTTCGTGGGCGGCGAGGTACAGCCCGAACAGGTCGTCGGCGAGCAGCGGCAGCAGCACCTGGGCCTCGGGATCGCCGAACCGCACGTTGTACTCGAGCAGGCGCGGCCCGTGCGCGGTGATCATCAGGCCGAAGAACAAAGGTCCGGCGTAGGGCAGCCCCTCGGCGCGCAGCCCGCGCAGGGTGGGGGCGACGATGGTCCGATCGATCTCGTCGAGCAGGGGGTGGTCGCACCAAGGCACCGGCGCGAAGGCCCCCATGCCCCCGGTGTTGGGGCCCCGGTCGCCGTCCTCCAGTTGCTTGTGATCCTGGGCGGGCGGGAGCAGGTGGCAGGTCTCGCCGTCGGTGAAGCCGATCAGCGAGATTTCGTCGCCGGCCAGGCGTTCTTCCAGCACCACGGGCGCGTCGGGGCCGTACCGCGCCTCGACCAGGTCGAGGGCGGCCAGCGCGTCGGCGGCCGTGTCGCAGACCCAGACGCCTTTGCCGGCCGCCAGGCCGTCGAATTTGACCACGACCGGGCCGCTTTCTTCTGCGGCCCGCCGGCGGGCGGCGGCCACCGAATCGGCCAGATACGCCGGGGCAGTGGCGACGCCGTGCCGGAGCATGAACTCCTTGGCCCAGGTCTTCGAACTCTCGAGACGGGCCGTGGCCCGGGCAGGCCCGATGACCGGGGGGCCGCCCGCCGCTGCCAGCGCCTCCCCGAGGCCGTCCGCCACGATCGCTTCGGGTCCCGGAATGACGTACCCAATGCCCTCTTCCCGGCACCAGTCGGCGAAATCGGCCACGGCGGGATCGAGGGTGGCCCCAAGCGGGCTGCCCGGCGCGGCACCGTGAGCTCCGCCGTGAGCGACGCCGTGGGAAGCGCTTGGAGAGGTACCGAGAGGGGTGCCGTGCGAGGGGGAGGTGGGCGTAGATGGGCGGCGCGGGATGTCCCGCACCCGATAGACGTTGGCGTGGCCGAGGGTCTGGATCAGCTTCCAGGTCAGAGCGGCCTCGCGGCCGCCGGCACCGATGACGACGACTTTCATGGCGTCACCTCCCCGAGAGCGGTGCGGACTTCCTCGATTTCCGAGACGGCCAGGCGGGTGGCTTCCCCCACATAGGTCTCGGGGCGCAGGTTACGCAGGCGCCGGCCGAGGTCGGGGTCGACCTCGAGATCGTCGATGAAGGCGGCGAGGTCGTCGGGCCCGAATGCCCGGCCACGGGTGAGGGTGCGCAGCCGCTCGTAGGGGTCGCCGTCGACCACCGGCCGCAGCATGGTCTGCAGCGGTTCGGCCAGCACGGCGGGACAGGCTCGCACCGCGTCGCGGCAGCGGGCCGGGTCAAGGCGCAGCGTGGCCAGCCCGGCGAGGGTTTCATCCCAGCCCAGCCACGTGTGACCGAGCGCCACGCCGAGGTTGCGGGAAACAGTGCTGTCGGAGAGATCGCGTTGCAGCCGCGACCGGCACAGTTTGTCGGCGAGGAAGCCGAGGAGGGCGTTGGCCAGCAGCAGGTTCCCCTCGCTGTTCTCGAACCGGATCGGGTTGACCTTGTGCGGCATCGTCGACGAGCCGATCTCGGCGGCGTCGGCGGCCTGCACGAACCAGCCCTGCATCAGCCACAGCCAGGCGTCCTGGTCGAGATCGACGATGACGTTGTTGATCTGGCGCGTCACGTTGAGGTAGTCGGCCCAGCCGTCGTGGTCCTCGATCTGGGTAGTCAGCGGGTTCCACTCCAGGCCGAGGCTCTGCACGAAATCGCACGAGAAGGCGATCCAGTCGACGTGCGGGGCGGCGGCCATCCAGGCGGCGTAGGTGCCGGTGGCGCCGCTGCACTTGCCGCGGAACGAGATGCCCGACAGCCGGTCGAGCAGCCGCCGCAGCCGCTGCAGGAAAACGGCCAGTTCCTTGCCCGCGGTGCTCGGCGAGGCGGGTTGCCCGTGCGTGCGGGTGGGGAAGGGGATCTCGAGCCCGGTCTCGGCAAGGTCGGCCAGCCTCGCCAGCAGGCGGCGCAGGAGCGGCACCTGGTGCCCGTCGCGGAACCGGCCCAGCAGCAGCCCGTAGGCGAGGTTGTTGACGTCTTCCGAGGTCAGCCCGAAATGGATCATGTTGGGATGGCGCAGCCCGAGCCGCTCGCGCAGGGTCCGCTCGAGCGCCTTGACGTCGTGTCGCAGGGTGGTTTCCAACTCCTTGACCCGCCGGCACTCAGCTTCTCCGAAGGTCTCGCGCAGGTGGGCGATCCGGGCCAGTTCGTCCGGGGTGAGGGCGGGGAAGATGCGGAGCGGGTCGAGGGCCAGCAGAAAGCGCAGCTCGACCTCGGCGCGCGCGGCAATCAGGGCCGCCTCCGAGAAGCAGGCCCGCAGCGGCGCCGTGCGGTCGGCATAGCGCCCGTCGAGCGGTGACAGGGCCTGGAGCGGGTCGAAAAGACCCGTAGAGCCAGCGGCCAAAGCCTGCGCTGGTGGGGTGAGGCCCCGTCCGAGGAGGGGGCTGGCGGCCGTCGGCCAATCACCCCCGGACTGGCCGTCGACAGAGGTCGAGGGGGGTGAGGCGAGCCCGGGGGTTGGGTCCGCCAGGGGAGGTTCGCATGGGCGGTCCATCTCGTCGCCGGCCTGGTCGAGGGTGGGCACGGATTCTTCCCACGAAGAGTGTTGGGGTTGGATCATGGTCACGGGTAGATTCTTCCTTGTGTCGGGGTGCGAGGCCACTGCGGCGGCCGTCCCATCGTCTCGGTCATTCCTCTTCATCATGCCCGGGTGCGGGTTAGGCCCGGCCGCGCACCCGGCGGTCCTCCGCCTGCAGAGCGGCTTTCGTGCGTTCGATCTGGTCGCGGGTGGTGTCGCGCAGCAGATGCCGGTTGAGGCAGCGCACCGCGGCCAAGGCGGCCGCCTCGGGCGACAGGATGGTCAGCGCCGGGGTGTGCGAGGGCATCTGCAGCGACGAATGGATGTTGACCTGGTAGTCGGCCAGGTCTTTGAACGGGGGGCAGTTGATCACCGGCAGGGCCAGGTTGGCGGCCAGCGCCCCGCCCAGGCCGTTCGAGCGGCCCGCCACGGCGATGACGGCGCCGGGCTCGATCGCCTCGTTGTATTCGCGGGCCATCGCCACGACGTCCTCGCCGTTCTTGTGGGCCGAGGCGACGCGCAGATCGACCGCCACCCCGTAGGGTTCGAGGGCCGCCGCCACCCGCCGTCCGAACTCGAGGTCGGCGGCCGACCCCATCACCACGGCCACGAAACCGGGCTTGATCAGGCCGCTCCGGGTCAGGTTGCGGGTCAGCCGATCGCGGGGATCCTCGTCGGAGAGCGCCAGGTCGTGGCCGGTGATGCGCCGGAACAACAGGCGATACCGTTCGTGCGTGGCTTCGACCACGTAGTCGGGCAGGGTGGTGGGGAAACCCTCGGGCGTGCGATTGGCCTGCAGCCACTGCCGCACCGCCTCCTTGTCGAGGAAGGTCACCGCCGTCGGGTCGCGCTCGTAGTCCTCGCGGTCCCAGAACCGGGCGGCGTCGGGCGTGTGCAGTTCATCGATCAACGCCACCCGCTGGTCGCAGCGGCCGAATTCATACTTGGCATCGACCAGGATCAGCCCGCGCGCGGCCAGCACCTCGCGCCCCCGCTCGTACAGGCGGCGGGCGAAGTCGGCCATCTCCCGCCACGTCTCCTCGGTGGCCCACCCCTCTGCGATCAGGTCGGCGGCGCTGATCTCGCGGTCGGAGGCCTCCTTGGTCGTCGGGGTCAGGATCGGCTCGGGGAACGGCTGGTTCTCGGTCATGCCCTCGGGGAGCGGCACGCCGCTGATCTCGCGGCGGCCGCGCGCGTAGGCCCGCCAGGCCGAGCCGGTCAGATAGCCGCGCACGATGACCTCGAGCCGGATGGGCTGCGTTTCCCGCACCACCATGGCGGCCGGATCGACGCTCTGGAGGAAGTGGGTGGGCCCCAGGTCGGCGACCTGGCCGAACCACCAGGCGGCGAGCCCGTTGAGCACCGCGCCTTTGCCCGGAATGGGGGTGTCGAGCACCCGGTCGAAACACGAGATGCGGTCGGTCGCCACCAGCAGCCGGCGTCCGGGGTCGATGCGGAAACTGTCGCGCACCTTGCCGGAATGCAGGTGTTCCAGTTGGGGGGTCGAGCAATGGGGCATCGGAAGAAGCACGTGAAAACCTCCTTCAGGTGTCGGTCAATGCCGGAAATGACGGCGGCCGGTGAAGGCCATGGCGAGGCCGAGCGCGTCGGCGCGGTCGATGACCTCCTGGTCGCGGCGCGAGCCGCCGGGTTGGACGATGAGGCGCAGGCCCGCCCGGGCCGCCTCCTCGACCGAGTCAGAGAAAGGGAAGAACGCATCGGACACGAGCACCGCCCGCGCCAGCTGGTCGCGACACCAGGCTTCCGGGTCGGCCCGGCGGGACTCGGCCTCGCGGTGCAGGTTGCCGGTGGCTACCCCGACCGCCAGGCGGGTCGCCGCCACGCGGTTGGGCTGGCCGGTGCCCAGCCCGAGCAACTGGAACCCGCCCTGCTCCGAGGCTTCGCGCACGATGACCACGGCGTTCGAGGCCGCCAGCGCCACGGCCGTGCAGCCGAACCGCGCCAGGGCGGCCGCGCTTTCGGGGAAGGGCAGGCGCGTGCAGGAGACGAGAGGCTCGGCAGTGGGTAGGTCGGCCTCCTGGCGCAACAGGAGGGAGCCCACCAGGCGGTCGGTCCACCCCGCGCGGGCTGGCCCCTTCCATACCACCGCCCGCAGGTTCGGGGCGGCCTGCAAGCGGTCGAGGGCTTCCGGCGTGAACGCGGGCGCGGCGACGATCTCGATGAACTTCCGCCGGGCCCGGTCCGGGTCGTCGAGCCGGAAGCGGTCGACCGCCTCGGCAGTCAGGGGGTCGGTGAACGCGACCACCGAGCCGAAGGCCGAGACGGGGTCGCCGTCCCAGGCCAGGTCGAACGCGGCGGCCGGGGTTGGGCCGACCGCGAGGCCGCAGGGGTTGGCATGTTTGACCACGGCGCAGCCGCATCCGGGCAGGCTCTGGGCGGCGGTGACGGCGGCGTGCAGGTCGAGCAGGTTGGTGTAGCTGAGGTCCTTCCCCTGCCTGACCTCGAACGGCCAGGGGGTGTCGGCGCTCCGGTAGACGAACGCCTGCTGATGCGGGTTTTCGCCGTAGCGCAGCCGGCGTCCTTCGACGAAAGTCAGACGGCGGGCGGGTTCGCCGGCCAGCTCGTCGAGGGCGGTAGCGATCAACGCGTCGTACTCCGCGGTGTGCCGGAAGGCCAGCCGCTGCAGACGGTGGCGTGTGGCGGGTCCGAGGCTGCCGCCGGTGTCCAGCAGCTCGCGGGCGAGGGCCTCGTAATCGCGCGGATCGACCACGACGGCGACCCCCGCTGCGTTCTTGGCCGCCGCCCGGATCAGTGTGACCCCGCCGATGTCGATCTCCTCGACCAGGGCGGGATGGGGGGCCCCGGCCTCCCAGGCCTCGCGGAACCGGTAGAGATTGCAAACCACCAGGTCGATGGGCGCGATGCCGAGCCGGCGCGCCTCGTCCGCCTGCCGTTCGCGGTCGAACAGCAGCGCTCCCGCCACCTCGGCCGACAGGGTCTTGACCCGTCCGCCGAAGCACTCGGCCCGCCCGGTGAGCGCGCTGACGTCGGTCACGGGGAAGCCGGCCTCGCGCAGATAGGCGGCCGTGCCGCCGGTCGAGATCAGTTCAACCCCAAACCGATGTAGGGTCTCGGCCAGGCCCAGCAGGCCGGTCTTGTCCGACACCGACAGCAGGGCGCGCCTGATGCGGATTGGGCCACCGGTCAGGGGAAGGACGGGGGAGACATCTATAGGTGTCGCGGGGGTCTCTCTCATGGGGGTTCCTCAAGAGGGGTTCGTGAACGAACCGAATGATGCGCCACGGGAAAGGCTGTGGTGGCTGGGGCGGGGCAATGGTTCCTCGATAGCCCGCCGCAGGGCGATGAAGAAGCGGAGCCCGTCGGCCGTGCCGTCGTCGCCCGCCGCGCCCCGTCGGCGGGCCGGCCAGTCGGGGTGGAGCGTCGGGTGCAGGAAGGCTTCGGGGTGGGGCATCAGGCCGATGACCCGGCCGGTCGGGTCAACCAGGCCGGCGATCGCCCCGTCCGACCCGTTGGGATTGGCAGGATAGGCCGCCGTGGCGTGCCCGGCCGCGTCGGTATAGTGCAGGAAATCGAGTCCCCGGCGCCGGATCTGCTCGAGCACCGCCGGGTCGCCGGTGAGCAGCCGCCCCTCGCCGTGGCGCACCGGCAGCTCGAGGCGGTCCAGGCCGGCCAGGTGGGTCGCTGGCGTGTCTGGGTTGGCGCGCAGGTGGCACCAGCGGTTCTCGAACCGCCGCGAGGCATTGGTCGCCAGCGTGACTTCCTGAACCCAGGTACCGGCGAGATTGGGCAGCAGCCCCATCTTGACCAGCACCTGGAAGCCGTTGCAGATGCCCAGGACGAACCCCCCGCGGTCGAGAAAGCGCCGCAGGTGATCGGCGAACCGCTCGCCGGCTCCGGTGCGGCGGTGCCGCAGCCGCCCCGCCAGGACCATGCCCGACCCCAGGTCGTCGCCGAACGAGAACCCGCCCGGCAGACAGAAGGCCTGGCAGCCGTCCAGCGGGTGGGTTTGCTCGAAGAGATCGCCCAGCAGCACGATCTCCGGGGCGGCGCCGACCAGTTCCCAGGCGGCCGCCAGTTCTTCCTCGCAGTTGATGCCGCACCCGGCGGCGATCAGGATCCGCGGTCGCTCCGTCATGTCAGGCCTCCAGGTCGCGGTTCCAGGCGGCGAACAGGTCCGCCAGGGGTTCGTCGAGCACGGGCCGCCCCTCGCGTCGGAGGCGGAGGCGGGGCTGGGAAGTCACGGCGCCCAGCCGGAGAGCGTCTTCCCCAAATAGGGTGGTGAACGCCTCCACCTGGGGCGGCGGCACCGTGACGAGAAACCGCGAATGGGTTTCGGAGAACAACCAGACCGGGGTGGGAAGCCCGCGCGCCGGCAGCTCCAGGTCGGCCCCGAGGTCGCCGCCGAACGCCGCCTCGGCCAAGGCCACGGCCAGCCCGCCGTCCGACAGGTCGTGGCAGGAGGCGAGCAGCCCCGCCTCATGGGCGTCGCTGAGACGGTCATAGCGGGCCCGGGCCTCGGCCGGTCGCACCTGCGGCACCGCCCCGCCGTGCAGGCCCAGCTCGTCGAGCAGCTCCGACCCGCCCAGCTCGTCGCGGGTCGGGCCGACCAGGAAGACGAGATCGCCGGGCCGCTTGAACTCCGCGGTGGTCACCCGGCGCACGTCGTCGATGCGGGCGGTCAGCGAGTACAGCACGGTCGGCGGCACCGAGATCTTCTCCCGGCCGCACCGGAAATCGTTCTTCATGCTGTCCTTGCCCGAGGTCATGGGCACCCCGTAGGCCAGCGACAGGTCGGCCAGGGCTTGGCACATGCGCACCAGCTTGCCCAGCTTCTCGCGACCGTCGGGGTTCGTCTCGGGGTCGAAGACCGAGTCGGGCACGCAGAAATTGTCGTTGCCGCTCCAGAACCGGTGATCGGCCCGGTCGCGGCGGGGCAGTCGGCCGCCGACCGCGATGATTTGCCGCACCGCCTCGTCGAAGGCCCCCGCCGACATGGCGTAGGCGTCGAGATCGCCGTAGCGCGGGCAGATGCCGTTCGCGACTGCGATGCCCACGAAATCGGAGAAGTCGACCCGCACCACCGCCGCATCCTGCGGGGCGATGCCGCGCGGCCCCATCAGGGGTTTGATCACCGTGCGGCCCTTGACCTCGTGGTCATACTGCCGGATGACGCTCTCACGGCTGCAAATGTTCCAGCGACGCAGCAGTCGTTTCACCACGCGACCGGTCTCGAGGTCGGCCGGCAGGCGGGCGGGGCTGGTGACGGGGGCTCGCCAGACAGCCTCGAGCCGCTTGCGCGGTACCCCGTCGTGCAGGAAAGCCAGCTCCAGGTCCGCCACCGGTCGGTCACCGAACCGCACTTCGAGCCGGCCGGTCGCGGTGAATTGGCCAAGGCAGGAGACCTCGACCTCGAGCCGGTCGGCCAGGGCCTGCAAGGCCGGCCAATGGTCGGGCTTGACGACCAGGGTCATCCGTTCCTGCGATTCCGACAGGAAGATCTCCCACGGGCGCAGGCCGGGGTACTTCAGCGGCACCGCCTCGAGCTGGACGGCCGCTCCGCCGCACGACCAGGCCAGTTCCCCGACCGACGACGACAGGCCGCCCGCCCCGTTGTCGGTGCAGCACTTGACCAGCCCGTCCGCGCAGGCCCGGGCCAGGAAGTCGCTCAGCATCTTCTGGGTCAGCGGGCTGCCGATCTGCACCGCCGAGGCCGGCGAGTCGGGAGCGGCGGCGGCCGACGAGAAGGTGGCGCCGTGGATGCCGTCGCGGCCGACCCGGCCGCCCGCCATGACGATCAGGTCGCCGGGCGCGATCTCCTTCTCCCAGGCGGGGCGCCCGGCCAGGGTGGCGGGCAGCACCGCCCCGGTCCCGCAGTAGACCAGCGGCTTGGCCCGGTAGCGTGGGTCGAAGACGATCGCGCCGTTGACGGTTGGCACCCCCGATTTGTTGCCGCCGTCCTCGATGCCGCGCCTCACCCCCTGCAACATGCGATGGGGCGGCAACTGGCCGGGGAAGAGAGGGCTGGCGTCGTCCGGCGGCGCGAAGCAGAGCACGTCGGTATTGAACAGCAGGCGGGCGCCGCCGCGGCCGGTGCCGAGCGGGTCACGGTTGTTGCCGACGATCCCGGTCAGGGCGCCGCCGTAGGGGTCGAGGGCCGAGGGGGAGTTGTGGGTCTCGACTTTCCAGACGAACAGGCGCCGGTCGTCGATCTTGACCACGCCGGCGTTGTCGTCAAAGACCTTGACCAGCCAATCGGTGCCGACCCGGCGTTGCTCGGCGCGCAACAGCTCGGTCGGCCGCCGGATGAACGTGCGGAACAACGAATCGACGACGGTCTCCTCGCCGGTGTCGAGGTCGCGGCAGACGATGGTCGCCGCGAACTCCTTGTGCTTGCAGTGTTCCGACCAGGTCTGGCCGATGATCTCGAGCTCGGCGTCGGTGGGGCTGCTCGGGGGTAGACCGGCCGCCCGGCGGGCGTCCTGCACCTCGGGTCGCGCGTAGTAGTCCCGGATCGCCTCCATCTCGGCCAGGTCGAGCGAGAGGAGCCGCGCGCGCGACAGCGCCAGCAACTCATCGGAGCGGTCGGGCAGGGGAATGACCTCGACGGTGGGGTCGACCAGCGGGCGGGCGGCCACCGGCGCCTCGTCCCGGGTCGACGTTTCAGGAATCGCGGGAGTGAACTCGGGGGCTGACGTGTACGACGTGTACTCGGAGTGAACCAGGCTCGGGCCATTGTCGGATTCCGGAGCCGGGAGCCTGAAGGTGGGGGCTGCCCTGTCTCTGGCGCGGGTCAGGTTCGGGCAAGGGTCTGATGCAGGAACCTCCGGCGCCAATGGTGAGGTTGCCGCGTCTCCCCGGGGGAAGGAACGCGGACCGAACACGGCGGCCGGGATCTGGGGCATCCCATCTACCGGTTGGTCGGGGGCCTGCACCTTCGGCGAGGGGTCCATGATCGGCACGGCAGAGGCTGAAGCCAAGGGCGTTTTGAGCGTGAGGCGGTCAGAGCGGAGGTCGGCTTCGGTCTCTGGACCTCCGGGTGAGCGGGAAGGTTCGGCGTGAAGAGAAGCGCCTGGCGCGAGAGGCTGGTTCGCTTCCTTTCCTGGTTGCCCGGGTCGCGGCCCAGCTTCCTCGGCCAACGCACAGGGCGGGAAGAAGGATCTGGGTTGCCCCCCTTCGGGTGGTCGGGGGAGGGCCGGGGTGGCGGCGAAGGCCGTCTCCGGGGTCAAAGCCTCGACCCGCTCGATCAGCGGGTTGGCGAGCAGCTCCCGGCCCAGGCGCTCGAGATCGGCGGGGGCGAGGGGGTTGGTGAACAGGTAGAGATCCTGGGTGAAGATGTCCTGGTGGCCGGGAAGCGGCTGGTCCAGCAGGTCGGCCAGGACCCGCTGGGCCGAGCGCCCTTCGTCGTCGGTGACGCCGGGCCGGCGGGCGACGCGCAGCGCGGCGCGGAACTCCGGCCAGGCCGGCAGGGCATCGAGGGCGACCTCGTGCAGGACGGCATCGCGCAGGCCTTCCTCGGCCAGTCGGCGGTGGGTGGCTTCCCCGAGGTGGTCGGGAACCAGAAAGACTTTGGCGGTGCGCACCTCACCGGTCTCGAGGCCCAACCAGCGGCGGGCCTGCTCGGCCACGCGCGCCCCGGTCGGGTCGGGCAGGGTGCGTTTGATCCAGCGGACGATGCCGGTCGCCATGGTCATTTCCCTGTATGCAGGTATTCGAGCAGTCCGCCGTCGCGGCCGCGGGAATGCAGAACCTGGCCTGGTCCGAAGACCACGTGGCCGGCCACGCGGGCGGCCACGCCCCGCCGGGCGAACCAGGCGAGGGCGTTGGGTTCGACGGCCGGCGGGACGACCACGAGCATGCCCTGGTTCATGTTCCAGGTGCGGTAGGCCTCGCGGTCGGAGACCCCGCCCCACTCCTGCAGGTGGAGCACCGCCGGTTCGACCGGAAACAGATTGTCGAGGATGGCCCCGTTCCCTCCGACCCGCAAGATGCGTCCGAGGTTGTCAGGCACCCCGCCGCCCGTGATGTGGGCCAGCCCATGCACGGGCAGACCGGTGGCCAGGAAGTCGACCACCAGAGGGGCGTAGATGACCGAGGGCGTCAGCATGACCTCTCCCCAGGTGCGGGGAGTGGCCACCGTCCCTTCCTCGGGCAGATGGTGCTCGTGCCAGCGGGGGCCCAGGCTGGCTTCCAGGATGCGGCGGGCCGCCGTGAAGCCATTGCTACGAAAGCCCGGGCTGTACAAGGCGATGATGGAATCGCCCGGGGCGATCTCCTCGCCGGTTAGGGGCCGCCGGCCCCGGGGCAGGCAGCCGACCGCCGTGGCGCACCAGTTGAAATGCATGCCCTCGCCGTAGCCGCCGATGCGGGGGCCTAGTTCGGCGATCTCGCCGCCGGTGACGGCCAGGCGCGCTTCTCGGGCCGCGTCGTGCAGGCCGCGCATCAGGTCGTCGACGACCCGCTCGTCGAGCCGATCGACGTCGAGGATGTTCGACAGGTTGGTCGGCTCGATGCCCAGCGCCGCCAGGTCGTCGGCCACCATGGCCACCAGGTCGTGGCCGAGGGTGTCGTAGCGGCCCATTCGCTCGGCGATCTCGATCTTACTGCCGATGCCGTCGGAGGTGATGCCCAGCCGGGTCTCGCCGAACAGCAGCACGTTGCTGAAGGCGCCGGTGCCGGTCAGGGCTACCTCGCCCGGGCGCTCGCGGCGCTCGGCGAACGTGCGGGTGGCCCACCCGTAGGCCACCCGGGAGCAGCGGTGCCCGCCGTCGAGGTCGAACCCTGCCACCCCGGCGGCAGCAGCTGGGGGGGAATGGGCCGGGGTGACGGAGGG
>CALLCO010000002.1 GCA_937998695.1 Candidatus Ozemibacteraceae bacterium | reverse complement strand
ATCGGTCAATTCGGCGTGGGTTTCTACTCGAGCTTCATGGTCGCCGACAAGGTGACCCTCGTGTCACGCCGCGCCGGCGAGGAGAAAGCCTGGAAATGGGAATCGGACGGGTCGGGCACCTTCACCCTGGAAGAGGCTTCCCGCGACACCCAAGGCACGACCGTGACGTTGCACCTCAAGCCGGTCGACAAGGATGACGAGGACGCCGAGGACTACACCCAGGAGTACGTCATCCGCGATATCGTGCGCAAATACAGCGATTTCGTGGCCTACCCGATCCGCATGAAGGTCGAACGGCAGAAGTGGCCGAAGGACGCCGAGGGCAAGACCCCGCCGGACGCCAAACCCGAGACGGTGATCGAAGACGAGACCCTCAACTCGATGAAGGCGATCTGGATGCGCCCCGAGAAAGAGGTCACCGAGGAAGAATACAAAGAGTTCTACAAGCACATCAGCCACGACTGGAACGACCCGCTGCGGCGCATCGTCTTCCGGCTCGAAGGCACGACGAGTGAATTCCGCTCGCTGCTGTTCCTGCCCAGCAAGCCGACCCCCGAGATGTTTTTGCAGCCGAAGGAGCGCGGCATCCACTTGTACATCAAGCGCGTCTTCATCATGAACGACTGCAAGGAATTGATTCCGGAGTACCTGCGGTTTGTGCGTGGCGTCGTCGATTCCGAGGACCTTTCGCTGAACATTTCGCGCGAGATTTTGCAGCACAACAAGCAGATCCAGGTGATCAAGAAAAGCGTCACCCGCAAAGTGCTTGACACCTTCAAAGTGATGCGCAACGAAGATCGCAAGAAGTTCATCGAGTTCTGGAAGGATTTCGGCGCGACGATCAAGGAAGGCCTGTTCAAGGCAGAGGAAGACAGGGATAAGCTGTTCGAAGTTTGCCTCTTCCCCTCGACCGCCTCGGGCGATGACCTCTGCACGCTCGAGGAATACGTCGAGCGTATGAAGCCTGGCCAGGACGCGATCTACTACGTCACCGGCGAGACCCGCGCCACCATGGAGAACTCGCCCCTGCTCGAGGCGTTCCGCGACAAGGGGTATGAGGTGCTGTTGCTGTCCGACCCGGTCGACGAGGTCTGGGTGCAGTTCGTGCGCGACTACAAAGGCAAAAAGCTGGTCTCGGCCGGCAAGGGCGACGTCAAGCTCGGCACCGACGAGGAGAAGAAAAAGGCCGAGGAAGCCGTCAAGGAGAAGAGCGAGACCTACAAGTCGCTGCTCGAGTTCCTCAAGGGCAAGCTGGCCGAGAACCTCAAGGACGTGCGCCTGTCGAGCCGCCTGACCAGCTCACCCGCCTGCCTCGTCGGCGACCCCGGCGACATGAGCCCCCACATGGAGACCCTGCTGAAGGCCTCGGGGAAAGACCTGCCCAAGGTCAAGCGCATCCTCGAGTTGAACCCCACCCACCCGCTGGTCGAGAAGATGCAGACCCTGTTCGAAAAAAACAAGGAAGACCCCACCCTGGTCGATACCGCCGAGATCCTGTATGGCCAGGCCCTGATCGCCGAGGGCGGCAAGCCCGAAAATCCGGCCGCCTTCAGCAAAAAAGTGGCCGACTTGCTGCTCAAAGCTCTCTGATCGAGCGGGGGCAGACCTCGACCTCGACCGATCCCCCCTACGGGGCGCTCCTGCCGTGCCGCTGACGCGGGAAGAGCGGTGTTCCCTACCTGATTCCGGGGAGGGGGATCCCCTCGCTTAGGTCGCTCCTCCTCCCCATCCCGCCAAGCATGATCCATGATGAGCCGGTTGCCTGCATCGGTTTTTGCTTGCCACGTCCATCGCGGCCCTGATCCGGCCAACATCTCCAAAGAGACGGCACATGAAAATCGGCTGTTTGGAGCGTTCGTGCAACAGGCTCTGATATCTGCATACTCCGGTCAAGTCGGCCATCTTTTCCGGGCATGTCGGCCACCTGGTGGCGTGCCCCCTGAGTGCCATCACGAGGGAACCTTATGAGGTGGCTGAGTTGGAGGTTTTTTCGTCGTTTTCCGCAACGAATCTCTTTTCCTGGGAATGGCTAGTTCAGAGCCGCGGCCAACCTGCCGGAGACGGGGAGCCCGGCGAACCCCCAAGGCCGCCCAGGCTCATTGAAACTGCTTCCAGACTGCAGAGTGACCATCCCCGGCATTCAACCCAGGGGGGGCACGTTCTCCGGTTTATCCGGCAGAAGCGGGATCAGTCCTTCCCGGATTCCTTTCTCAGCGGGGCTCCTTTTTCTTCGGCTTCAGCTCGGTCGCCCCGCCGGCCGCCGGGCCGGAACCCATGGAGGTGCCCAGGCCGAGCCCTTCGTAGAGCACGTCCTTGATCGAGTCGACGGCGGCGCTGAGGGTGGTGAGCTGGGCCATCAGCTGGCCGAGCCGGTCGCTGGTGTCGAGCCCATGCAGGAGCAGGTTGCGCTGGAAGGTCTTGCGGATCTCGGCGAGTCGCTTGACGTCATCGGGGGTCAGCTTCCCTTGCAGCTCGCGGAACTTGAGCAGGTTGAACTCCGCGCCGGTGGCCAGGGTCTGGGCCTCGTTCTGATAATGGGTGGTGATGACCGTCTCGACCTCGTCGTCGTTCATGATCGGCAGGATCTTCTCGGCCATCTTGTTCATGTTGCGGTAGGACCCCTGCAACTTGAACGCCGGTTCGGTGCGGAACGCCTCGCCCTGGGCGGCCGACTTGATGTACTCGCGGTTGACAGCCAGCACAACGTCGCGCACGCGCAGCAGCTTCTTCATGGTGCCGACGAACTCGGTGACCTCCTCGCCCGACCAGGCGCCCTCGAACTCGACCCCGTCGCGTGACCCGCTCTGGGCGATCTTCATGACCCCGAGGTAGTCCTTCATGCTGCGCTGGGCCAGCTTCGACAGCACCGGATTGCTGGTGGCGGCGTTCTCGAGGTAACTCTGCACGAAGGCGTCGGCGTGACCGCCGATGATGTCGCCGAGGTTGTAGGTGTCGGCGCGGTTGGCGAGCATGTCGGGAATGTTGAACCGCTCGCCGCTTTCGGTGTAGGGGTTTCCGGCCATGACCACGGCCACCTTCTTGCCCCGCAGGTCGTAGGTGCGGGTGCGGCCGCCGAACACGCCCTCGATCTTGCGCTGCGCGTCGCACAGCGAGATGAACTTCTCGAGGAACTCCCCGCTGCAGTGCTGGATGTCATCGACGTAGATCATGACGTTCTCGCCCATGGCGAAGGCGAGATTGAGCCGCTCGAGCTCCTGGCGGGCGGCGGCATTGGGAGCCTCGACCGGGTCGATCGAGGTGACCCGGCTGCCGATGGCCGGGCCGTTGACCTTGATGAAGACGAGGCCCAGGCGATTGGCCACGTATTCCATCAAAGTGGTCTTGCCGTAGCCGGGCGGCGAGATCAGCAGCAGCAGGCCCATCCGGTCGGGGCGGGCGGCCTCCCCCACCTCGCCGACCTGTTTGGCGAGGTTACTGCCAATCAGGGGCAGATAGACCTCGTCGATCAGGCGGTTGCGCACGAAGCTGGTCAGCACCCGAGCCTTGAACTCCTCGAGCCGCAGCTCGGCGCGCCGGGTCGCCAGCAGGGAGCGTTTCAGGGCCTGCAGGGCCGCGAACCGCGGCACCACCTCGCGGCAGTACCGTCCCAGTTTATCGAGAAATCGGTTGTACTGCAGCTGGTATTTCCCCTCGACGATGAGGGGGTGGTTCCCCACCATGCCCTCGATCATCCGGCGAGCCGGCTGCGAGGAAATTCGGCTTTTGTCGATGTTGTCCTCGCCCAGCAACAGGGCGACCTCGTCCCGGTAGAGAGGCCCGTCTTCCCTGGGCTGCTCGAGCAGGAAGGCATCGACCCAGGCCCGGCACAAGGCGAAGACGGCCGCGGGATCGCGCCGCACCTTGCCCAAGGCCTGGGCGAAAGTGTCGACGGCCGACCGTTGCTCGAGGCGCTTGCGCAGGGCCACGTAGAGCTCCGCCGCTTCGCGGCTGATGGGAAACTTCTGCGCCGTGGCCAGCGTCTCGAAAACGAACCGCGACGCCTCGTCGACCAGCTCGAGCGGGAACAACGAATGCCGGCGCACGAACTCGGTCAAGGCGGTCTGCAGCTCCCGCAGGAACTCGGCAGGAAACCCCGCATTCGGGAAGACGCGGGTGACGGCACCGGCCCCGATCATCTTGGCCTCGAGCATCAGCCGGGTCGAGGCTTCCCCGGTCGGATCCCACAGGAAAGATCCCTTCCCCATCTGCGTCCAGAAGAAGGAACCGAGGGCCCGGGCCGGCGGGCTGTACCGCAGCAGGCCGAACGAGGCGGTCATCTCGACCAGGGCCCGCAACAGACGCGCGGCGTCGTGATCGTGCACGCCTTTGCTGTACCCTTCGGCATACCGTGGCCCCATCGCCGTCTGCACGAACTTCAGCATGGCCTCGTGGTCCCAGGCGGCGGCGGCCGCCAGGGTGCCCCCGCGCCCGGCTTCCAGGTCCTGCAACAAGGCGTGCGCCAGATACTCGGCGCGGTAGATCTGCGGGGTCTCCGAGACCAGCTCCTGTTCCCACAGGTCCCGGGCGGCGTTGACTTCGGGATGGTCGATGGGCTCGTAGAAGCTGGTGCCCGTCAGGTGGTAATGCATCCCCTCCTCGCGCCGAACGAAGGTCAGGTCGAGGGGTTGTCGATTGACCGAGAACTTGTGGTTGCCGAACCGGATGACGGCGTCGCCGTCGGCGAACAGCTCCTGCCGGTCTTTCAGTTGCCGGATGCCGTCTTCGAGCAGGGTACGCAGGCGGGTCGCCAGGTCATCGGCCTTGACGGTGTCTTTCAGTTCGACCAGCTGCTTGACGATGGTGCGCACCTTGTCGACCATCAGGTCGGAGGCGAAGTAGCCATGGATCTCCTGCACCGTCTTGAAACGGGTCAGGCGGGCCTCGACCCCCTTGAGGATGCGTTCGGCGGCGGTCAACAGGCCGGAGGCGCGCTTCGAACGCGCCTCGTTGAGGGTGAGCTTGCGTGACTCGAAGGCGGCATAGGCCTCCTGCCGGCGCTCCGAGAGCGTGACGACGAACTGGTCGAAATCGGCGAACCGTCCTTCCAGCTCCTCGATCTGCACCATGATGCGGGTCATCTGCTCGTCGCAACGCTCGGGGGTGTCGCAGGCTTCGATGGCGTTGATCAGGCTCTGCTGCAGGAGCTTGACATGGGAGGTGAACTCGGCCTGGCCTTCGACCACCGCAAGTTCCTGGATCTTCTTCTGGATGGCCGCCCGCACCTGGTTGAGGTCGGAGAAAACGGCCGAGATCGCATCGATGATCTGGGTGCGCTGGAGGGCATCGTCGATCTTCAGGTTGGAAACGACCTCGATCAGCATCTGCAGGTCGTTGGCCGCCCCCGCCGCCGCCGCCTCGGCTTTCTTGGCGAGCGCCACGGTGGCCAGACCGGCCAGCGCGGCCCGGTGGTCGGCCACCCGTTGCCGATACGGGGTGAGGGCATCGGGGGTGAGCAGGAACTCGGCGCACCGTTGGGAGATGATGCCACTCTGCTCCTCGACGTCCTTTTCGAGCTTGTCGACGTGCGCAAGATCGACGTAGCGCAGGTCGCGCAGACCGATGATCTCGCCGCGCAAGGCCCGCAGATCGCCGATCGTCTTGACGAAGGCGTCGATGTCCTGGAAGAACCCGGTCTGGGCGTCGGTGATCGCCTTGGCGGCGCGAGCCGCCACCTTGCGGGTTTGGTCCTGGGTGTTTTTGCGCAGGCGGGCGACCTTCTCGAACTCTTCGACCGCGGCGGTGGCGGTATTCCGGATCTGCAACAGGACCTCGCGCAGATTTCCCGCCTCGGGGCGTTCGAGCCAGAAAAAGGTGTCGAGCACGTCGCCGGCCGACTTGGCGAGATCGAGGTAGAGGTTGGCGAAGGTATCCTCTTTCTCGCTCAGCGCCACGATCTCGCGCACCTCGGCCATCGCCCGCACGATGTCACGATTGCCAATTTTGTACAAGTACGAAGCCTGGTCCGTCTCGCGGGCCACGAAGTTGGGGCCGACGTAAGGGCTCTGCCAGACCTGGATGGAATGGTGCTTCTGGGGCTCGCGCGCCTCCTGGAAATTGATCAGCTTGCCGTCCTCGAAGAGCGACCACCCGCCGCAGATCAGCGGGGTGTCGACCCGTTGCTCGATGACGTTGTAGGACAACAGAATGTAGACCCCCGCCTCGCGGTTGTGGAAGACATACAGGGTGTCCTCGCCGTTGGGAGCGACGATCCGCTTCTCGAACCGCATGTTGCCGAGGGCGGCCTCGAACTCCTTGTATTCGCCGGTCTGCAGGTAATACCCGTTCGAAAAGATGATGCCTTGATCGTTGGGCAACAACACGCAGGCGTGGGCGATGCTGTCGAGCCGTACCGCCTGGCGGACTTTTTCGTTGTAGACGATGTAGCGGTAGTCCTTCTCCTGGTAGGGCTTGATCTTGAGCAGGATCAGGTTGCCCAGCACCGCGTAGAGGATCTCGGCATCGTCGAGGGTCTGGTCGGCATCCTGCACCGGTTCCGAGTAGATGCCCTCGCCCGATTCGGTGTTGTCCTCGATTTTGATGGTCAGGTCGCCGCCGACCGTCTCGACGAAGATGCGGTCCTCGATCGAGACGTGCGGGTGCACCCCAAGGCGATGCATGTCGCGCACCGTGCGCTTCCACTCGAACTCGTGCTGGGGCGGCGGGCGCACCTCGTGCTCGCTACGATTGTCGAGGTACTCGAGACGGTCACCCTGGATCTGCCACTTGAACGCCTTGACGTCATCGACCGACCGGCCGATCTGGAACAGGGCATAGAGGAAGGGTCCGCTCAGCACGAACTTCTGGAAGATGGTGTTCTTGTAGTATTTGTACACATCGCGGAAATCGGTCTCGAAGCGGGGGTGCAACAGCAGATCGAGCGAGTGTTCGAGGAAGGTCCCGTCCTTGAGGGCGTAGACGGCGAAAACGTCGGAGACCTTGGTCTCGGTGCGCAGGCCGAAGAAGACGTTGTAGCCGAAAATGAACCGCTGCCCGATCGCCACCATGTCACGCGGCACGCAGTTGTTGCTGGTGGTGATCCGCTCGGTGCCGGTCAGGGCGAACTCGATGGTGCCGAAGGTGGCCTTGCGGGCGGCGTTCAGGGTTTCGAGCCGGGCCCGCAGCTCGCGTCCCTGGGCGGTCAGCCGCCCGCGGATGATCTCGTAGGTGCCGCGGTCGAGGCCACCGGCGGCCGTACCAGCAGCAGCCGCAGGGCCGGCGGAGTCCGCGGCGGCCCCTGCGGGCGGAACCGCCCCGGACCCGGCATCGCCGGGGGAGGGGACGGACACCGAAGGATCAGTGGAGGGGGGAATGGAATCGGTCATGGCACCATCTTCCTGTCGGTTCAGGGCAGCGGCTCACCGAGCCGGGGCAACTTCTCCTGGGAGCGCTTGACACACACGGCGCGAAGGCAGGGACCACTGAACAGGGCTCCACCGCCTTCCAGCGGAGGGCCCGGCCTCGCCACACCCGGGTCCCACCCGCCGTCCTTCGTGGGTATCGCATTCAGGGCGGAAGATGGCCCGGACCTGGGCCGAACGACTCCGGGGGCAGGAGTCGGCACCCTACTTGCCGGATTTGCCCGTGGGCACGGAGGGCGTCGGGGCGGGCAGGACAGCGGCCACCACCTTCTCGGACAGCCCCAGCGAACTGGCGTGGTCCATCAGGTTCCGCACCATGTCCTGCGCCTCCTTGTCGGGGGCGTTGACCAGCATCTTGCCGAGCAGCGCCGCCACCGACAGGTTCTTGACATCCTCGGTGGTGGCGCCGAACAGCGAAACCGCCTTTTTCAGCCGCAGCTTGAAGGTCTCGGGGTCGCCGGTCAGGAAGGTGTCGCGCACCGCCGCCAGGGTCTGGCTGTTGTCGACCATGCGATCGAGCGCCTTGCCGGCCGCCACCGAGCTGGTGATCTTGTCGAAGAAGCTCTGGTCACCCCCGACGATGTCGATGCGGGCCGACTGGAGAGCGGAGGACAGGACATCGCGCTGATACTGGGCGATGTGCTGGTTGGCCTCGATGCGGGCCAGCTCGATCTCCTTCTGCTGGGCCAGCCGCAGTTTGAACTCTTCGTGGTCGCGGCCGGCGCTGTCGAGCAGTTTCATCGAGTTGGCCTTCGCCTCGATGCCCTTCGCCTCGGCTGTGTATTTCATCTCGAGCACCTTGGCCTCGATGGCACCCTCCTTCTCGCGGGCCTCGGCCTTGACCTGGACCGCCTTCGCCTCGGCCACCGCCTTGACCTCGAGGACGCGCGCCTCGACCCCGCCCTGCTTTTCGAGGGCCGCCGCCTTGGCCTCGATGCCCTTGGCCTCGGCGAGCGCCTTGCGCTCGAGGACGACCGCCTCCGCTGTGCCCTGCTTCTCGAGGGCGACCGCCTTGGTCTCCATGACCTGGGCTTCGGCCAGACCCTGGGCGGCCACTTCTGCCTGTTTGGCCAGGGCCAGCATCTTCTTGACTTCCATCTCCTTCTCGGCGGCCTTGCGCTGCGCTTCCCACTCGACCTCGGTCTGGGCGGCGGCGAACTCGGCGGCCCGGCGGTTGGCCTCGGCTTTCTTGACATCGGCGATCAGGGCCTGTTCCGCTTCCATCTCGGCTTTGACCACCTGCACCTTCTTCTCGCGCTCGGCTTTGGCGATCTCCTGCACATCGTAGATGCGCTGTTCTTCCTCGGCAGTGGCCCGCTGCACGATCATGCGCTGCCGGATCACTTCCTGGATGTTCTTCTGCTCGATCTCGATCGCCTTGGTCTTCTCGATCTGGGCGAGGGACACGATCCGCTCGCGCTCGGTCTGCTCCAGGGCCCGGTCCTTCTCGACCCGCTCGGTTTCGACCTGCTGGGCCCGCTCCTTGTTCTTGGCCGCCACGATAATCTGGCGCATCCGGTTCTCTTCGGCGATCGCGATCTCCTCCTCGGTCTGGATGCGGGCGCGCTCAGCCTTGAGGCGTTCCTCCGACTGGATCTTCTGCGCCTCGGCCTCCTGGCGGGCCTTGGTGGCGGCGATCTCGCGCTTCTGGCGCTCCTCGGCCTCCGCCTGCTGCCGCTGCAACTCGAGGATCGTCTCGCGGGCTTTGACGTTCTGCTGCTCGATCGTCATCTCTTTTTCGCGCTGGATCTGGTTGGCGAGCGTGAGCTGCTGGGCGGTGATCTCGCTGATCTTCTTGATGCCTTCGCAGTCAAGGATGTTGTTGGGGTTGAGCTTCTCGATTGGGGTCTGCTCGAGATAGTCGATGGCCGCATCCTCCAGGACGTAGCCGTTGAGATCGGTGCCGATGGTGTCGATGATCTCGTCTTTGAACCGCTTGCGCTCGGTGTACAGCTCGACGAAGTTGAACTTCTTGCCGACCGTCTTCAAGGCTTCCGAGAACTTGGCGTCGAACAGTTCGACCAGGGCGTTCATGTCGGAGGCCCGCCGGCAGCCCAGCGACTGGGCGACCTTCAATACATCCTTGTCGGTGTTGTTGACCCGCACGAAGAACCGCACCTTGACGTCGGCGCGCAGGTTGTCCTTGCAGATGAGGCCTTCGGCCCCGTGTCGGTCGATCTCGACCGTCTTGACCGAGAGATCCATCAATTCGACGCGGTGCAGGACAGGTACGACCACCATCCCGCCGAAGGAGACCTTCTGGCCGCCCATGCCGTTGCGGATGAGGGCGGTTCCCTGGGAGACCTGGTGATAGCATTTGAACACCAGGGAGATGATCCCCAGGATGACGATGGCAACCACGCCGACGCCGGTAAAGGCAATGTATTCGAACATTTCCTCAGGCCTCCATGTGTTGTGGTGGATTTAGGAACAAGGCGAAGCTCATGACACGCCAGGCAGCCCGGTCAGGGCTTCCGGGATGTATCCTCCAGTTCGGGGATCGGCGAAGTGTACGGCTGCACGATATACAGGTGTTTCTCGGGATCGTACCGGATGATCAGGGCCTGCTCACCCTTGCGCAGGGTCACTCCCTCGACGGTACGCACGTTCAACAGGAGCGGAGCTCCCGAGGTCTCGACCTCGGCCTGGCCGAACCCCCCGTCGGCGCGACTGGTCGAGATGACGCAGGTCTTGCCGACCACCTTTTCGTGCTGTTCATGCTCTTTCCCGAGGACCCGGAACAGACTGCCGAACGGGGCTGAGGCGATCCGGGCCACGAGCAGGCTGATCAGCACGATCGGCACGGCCATCCCCAGGGCGACCAGCAGCGAAGTGTTGCCCAGTACATGATTGGCCGCCATCGAGATGGCCCAGGCGGAGAGAGAGAAAAAACTGAAGAAGACGGTGACCGGCACGCCGCCCAGGGAGAGGAATTTCGGAACCGCTCCCAGGAAACCCGCATCGGCACCCACATCAACGTCACCACCCGCCTCGACGTCGCCCCCGGCATCGACATCACCGCCGACATCGACGTCCCCGCCCGCATCGAGATCACCCCCGACGTCCCCTCCCCCGAGGCCGAGATCACCCCCGGCGTCGGCCGCGCCTTCCCCCCCCCCACCGAGCAGGTCGAGGTCGAAGACCCCCATGATCACGGAGATCCAATAGAGGAGGGTCACCGCGAGAAGGATCGTGTACGGAAGGTTGACGCCAGCCACGCAGGCACTCAGGAACAGTCCCATGTTCGCCCACCTTCGATGCGAGGTACCATCGGGCGGCACCCGCCCGGCACCCATGATACTTGTGGACCCCCGGGCGGTCAACATGACCACCCTCCCCGAAGTCGTTTCGGTCATGGCTCGGTTTTGGCACCCTGCGCGATGCCGTCAATCAGGCCATGGAGCAGGCCAAGGACCGTACCTTGGCCGGACGCATCGGGATAGCTCTGTCGGTCATCGAGCCCCCCCCCGATCTGTCCTGACTTCGCCGCTGGTGTTCGTGGCGCCTGGCGACCAAGCCCGGACCTCAGGAGTTGGGGTCGATCGCTTCCGCATCCTCCAGGGCGTCCTCTCCCGAGTCCTCCGAGGGATGTTCGGTATCGGGAGAATCCGCCGTCTCTTCGACGAGAGGGATGTGACAGACGGGGCAGAACCCGCCCTGCTGGGCTCCATACCCGCATTCAGGGCAGGTAAAGGGAAAGGAGGGGCCATCCTCGTCTCCCGGGTATTCCGCCCCTGAGGCGACGGCAGGCGGAAGCACCTGGGAGGCGGAACCCGGTGCCGCTGCCACCCGGGCTCCCGGCGACGCCCCTTTGGTCACAGGAGCCACCGGAGCCGCGCCCTTCCCAGGACCAGCCCCCTGGCTCGGCAAACCGCTTACCACGAACCCCACCACCAGAACCGCCGCGACCGGCCCGGTGCACCACCGCCGCATATCCCAATCCTCCCTCGAATTCCGGCAATCGGCAGCAGCATAGCGCAATTCCCCGTTCAGGTAAACACCCCTCGCCGATCAGGTTGAAAGCCGATCCACCATGGGTCTCTAATGACCCCGCGGTGGGCCCGTCCCCCGTTCCTGACCCGCGACCATCCCGAGATTCCCGAGGAGATCCTGTGGGATGGCCGGCCCGCCTGGCTCGCCTGGCGTTCCGGTCCGGGCAGCGCCACCGCCCATCTGGTGGTCGCCCTGACGCTGCCCGCCACCGACCGGCTGCGCGCCACCGACCGGCTGCGCCCCGTGTGCCGGGACACCCCCACCCTGAACCGCTGGCAGTGGACCGTCATCGACCAGTCGACCCGCCGATGGTGGGGAAACCCCGCTCTGGCGGGCGACCTTGACTCCCTCCTGGCGGGGGCCCGCAACCAGACCAGCGGTTGGTTGCCCACTCCGAACGGTCTGGCCCTCCTGGAAACGGTCGACCGCACCACCCGGCTGGCGCTGCGCGCCGATCTCCCCTTCTGGTCAGCGGGGTTCGCCGACCAGCTTGAAGTAGGAGATCGGTTCCTGCACGTTCTTGACAGACGCGGTGAAGGGCCCCTCAAACTCCCATCGCCCCGGCTCGGCTTGCTCGACCAGATCCTTGATGGGAGGGAAGACGAGGATCTCACCCGCTTTGGCCAGACCCTGCAGGCGGGCGGTATTGTTCATGCCGCTGCTGAAGGCGGTCAGATCCTGGTTGGGCCCGATCAGGCCGACGTCGGCCGAGCAGTAGTTCAAGCCGATCGCCACCCCGAATTCGCGGGAGAACGGAGACGCCTGGATATCGGCGTTCTCCGGGGCCGCCAGAAATTCCCGGGTGAACGTGCGGATGGCCACCGCGGCCCGCAGCGTGTCGAAGGCAACCTGCGCGGGGGTCCGATCGTAGAAGGGAGGGCCGAACAGGGCGATCAGGCAGTCGCCGACCAGCTTGTCGAGCGTGCCGCCCAGGGGGAAGAACCGTTCGGTGCCGCCCTTCGACCAGCCATCGATGAATCGCGCGATGCGGGGCGGGTCGCGCAGGACTTGCTCGCTGAGCTTGGTGAACCCGCTGACATCGGCGAACAGGATGCCGATGTCGGCCTTGCGCGGCGACAGGTATTTCGCTTTGTAATTGGGCTCGCGCATCATCCGCCGGATGACGTCGGCGGGGAAGAACTGCCGCAGCATGTTCTTTTCGCGGTTGAAATCAACCAGGCGCTGGCGCAGGGCTTCGGCGAAAACCTGGATCATCTCCCGGCTGGCGATCGAGAACCCGATATCGCTGGGAGGTTTGATCATGATCTTGCCGACCAGGGTCTCCTCGACCAGGCCGTCGAGCAGAATCGTTTCGGTCATCGCGCTGGCCGGGAACACCTGTTCCAGATCACGGTTGCCTGGCCGCACCACGTCGCCCCCCCGCCGGATGAGGGCGTCGAGCTCGGGCATGGGCCGGTCGATCGAGTCGAATTCCTTCTTGCAACCCCGGTAGACCAAGTATTGAACGATCTTTCCCCCCGCCAGATCCTCGTCGAGGTAGAGCAGGACGAATTCGTCCATCGGCACCACGTCATACAGGATAGAGATGGCCGTGTCGATGGCCTCGCTGAGGCTGCGCGCCTTCAGACACCGCTGGATCTCCATGATGTTCATGTGTTTGTAGCGGCTTTCCTGGATGCCGAAGAAGTAGTTGTCGAGTTCCTCGGCGATCAGGTTCATTTGCCGAAAGACCACATCGGCGGCGGGAGCGGAGGCAGCGGGAAAGGCCATGCCGAACGACCCGATGGTGTCACCGGCCATGTCCAGGGGCATGACAAACCACGTCCGATCGCCGATGGTTTGTTGGAGGCGCTCGCCCACCGACAGTATCTGGGGCGCCCCACGGGTCAGCTCGTCTTCAGTGATATTCCGACCGTAAAAAGTCGGGCGCAAATCCTCGTTCTGGGTATGGAGATACATGGCGGTCGGACCAAGTCGTTCTTCCAGGAAGTCGAAGACCACACACAGGGTCGAGGCCAGATCTTTGTGGCTCTTCAGACAGCCCTCGATCAGGTGGTCGATCTCCTCGGCCAGGGCCAGCAAACCCTCGAGGTGCTCGACCTGTCGCTGCAGGTCGTTCGGGGCGGCCACCGGCCGCGTGGTGCGTTCTTCCTCCATGGTCTCGTTCCCCTTTCTTCGGGGTCACTATAGCAGAAGCCCCCGGCAACCTCAAAACGCGTCGGCGACCAGGGTCATTTGATGCTCGGCGCTTGAAAGGTTGAGAGACGGTGAAAGGTATCCCGGAGCCTTGGGCCGGATTGGCTGGAAGATCCTCATGAAGCCGGCCGAATCGGTTCCCTCAGGTTCGGGTCGAATCGACGCCCCAACCTCGAAGAATGGCCATTCATGACGATCTGCGGAGAGCGAGGCCTGCCGCCCCCACCCTGCCCTCCTTCCCCGAACCACTCAGGGGGCGGGGCCAGGTGTGCGACCCTCGCCTCCGCCCTCGAGGTCGCCCGTCACCTGCCCGCCGTCGTGCGCCAGGTGGTTCGCACCGGCGAGGGCGATGGCGACCTCCTGGCGCACCTTGACAGCCTGGGGCGGTGGTACACCGCCGAATCCGACCGCCGCGCCGAACTCATGGCCGCCGTTCTGACGCCATTCGGCCTCCTGCTCGACCTGGCGATGCTCGGCAGCTCCTTCGCCGCGGTCCTCGTCCCGCTGGTCACCGTGCTGAACCAGATTTGACCTGGATGGGGCGCATCACCTCACCGATGACTTCCCGCCTTGCGGTGGGCCGGGCATTCCGGTATGATGACCGTCCCGCCGGACGGCAGATCAGGCGGGCGAGGAGACCTCCCGCCGCATGGGCTGGCTGAAACGCCTGTATGACTGGATGCTCACCTGGGCCGACCACCCGGGCGGGCCGGTCGCCCTGCTGGTGCTGGCCTTCGCCGAGTCGAGTTTCTTCCCCATCCCGCCCGACGTGCTGCTCATCGCCCTCTGCCTCTCGGCCTCCCACCGCGCCTTCTGGTTCGCCACCCTCTGCACGCTCGGCTCCACCTTCGGCGGCATGGCCGGCTACGCCATCGGCATGTTCCTGTGGGCGATGGTCAGCGACATTTTTTTCAAGTATGTACCAGGCTTTACTCCGGAGGTATTCAAGCGGGTCTGCGACCAGTATGAACTCTACTCCTTCTGGATCGTCTTCACCGCCGCCTTCACCCCGATTCCCTACAAGGTCATCACCATCAGCGCGGGGGTGACCCACATCTCGTTTCTGCCTTTCGTCGCCGCCAGCGCGATCGGGCGGGGGGCCCGATTCTTCCTGGTGGCCGCCCTCCTGTGGCAATTCGGCAAGCCGATGAAGGAGTTCATCGAGAAGTATTTCGAACTCCTGACCATCGGCCTGACCGTGCTGGGCATCCTGGGATTCATCGCGCTGAAGTACCTATTTTGACGCATCGGTCGGAACGCATTTCTCTCATTCGGAGGGCCTGGGCGGCGAGGCCAGCGGGCCTCTGGGACCCTGAGCCGGCAGCCCGGTGACTCCCACGACGACGGTTCTGCTCCCCGTCCGCGACGGGGAAGCCACGCTCGCAGAAGCGCTGGCCAGCCTGGCGGCGCAAACCGACCCCGACTTCGAGATCGTCGCCGTCGATGACGGCTCGCGCGACGGCACCCCACAGATTCTCGCCGCCTGGGCCGCCCGTGACCCCCGGCTCCGCGTCTTCCGCCGCCCCGCCGGCGGGGTGGTCGCCGCCCTACAGTTCGGCCTGGCCCAGGCCCGCGGCCGGCTCATTGCCCGCCTCGATGCCGACGACCGGGCCCGCCCCCGCCGCCTCGCAGCCCAACGCTCGCTCCTGGAGCACCGGCCCGACCTCGGCCTCGTCTCCTGCCTCGTCGCCTATCATCCCCCTTCTCCCCTTCCGCCCGGTTCGATCGGTCCGACAATGCCGATCGGATCGGCAACGCCGGCCATGCAGACCTCCTTCCCGAAACCGCTCCCCTCTCTTGGCTCGTTCCCTGCCGAAGCGCGCCTGGCCGGGACTTCCCGCGACACCCCGCCCGGCGTCGGTTTTGCCCGCTACATCGACTGGATGAACTCGCTGATCACCCCGGACGACATCGAACGCGAACGGTTCGTCGAGTCCCCGCTCGCCCACCCTTCGGTGCTGTTTCGCCGCGATCTGGTCGACCGCCACGGCGGCTACCGGGCCGGCCCCTTCCCCGAGGATTACGAACTGTGGCTGCGCTGGCTCGATGCCGGGGTGCGCATGGCCAAGGTGCCCGAGGTGCTCCTCGACTGGTATGACCGCCCCGCCCGGGTGTCCCGCACCGATGCCGGCCGCTGCAGCCTCGACCGCCTGTTCGCCCTCAAGGCGGTCTGGCTGGCCCGCTGGCTGGCCCGCCACAACCCGCATCACCCCAAAATTCTCGTCTGGGGCGCCAGCCGGCTCGCCCGCCGCCGCCTGGCCCCCCTCGAACGCGAGGGGGTGATCGTGGCCGGGTTCCTCGACCTGCGTCCCACCATCATCGGCAGGCAGATCGACGGCCGGCCGGTTTTCTCCCGCGAGGACCTCCCCCCACCGGGGGCGGCCTTCACGGTGGTCTACGTCAGCGCCCACGGCGCCCGCGCCGAGATCCGCGCCCGCGCCGCCGCCGCCGGCTGGCGCGAAGGCACCGATTTCCTCTTCGCCGCCTGATGCCTCCTTGCCCCTCCCGCCATTACTCGGGGGCGCGACCTGGAGTGGGACCAACTCCGGAGCCTCCCGGGCCCGGGCCCCAGTTCTTGATGGTCAGCTCGCGCTGCGGGAACGGGATCTCGATGCCGTTGGCCCGCAAGGTGGCGTAGATCCGCTGGTTCATGTCGGTCTGGAACAACGGGAAATTGTCCATCCCCGAGATGTAGACCCGCACCTCAAAGTTCAGCGAACTGTCGCCGAACCCCGTCATCACCACCTGTGGCGCGGGGTCAACCAGCACCCGCGGGTGGGTGCGGGCGGCATGCATCAGGTGGTGGGTGACGTTTTCGGGGTCGGACCCGTAGGCCACCCCCACCGGGAAGGTGATGCGCAGGATGCGATCGGTCAAGGTCCAGTTCATCAGCCGGCCGGTGATCAACTCCTTGTTGGGAATGACCACCTCCTTGCGGTCGGCGTTCATCAGCGTGGTGGCGCGGATCTGGATGCGGGTGACGGCGCCGGTCACGTCGCCGACGGTGACGATATCCCCGACCCGCAGAGGCTGCTCGAACAGCAGGATCAGGCCCGAGACGAAATTGGCGAAGATCTCCTGCAGGCCAAAGCCGAGGCCGACGCTGATGCCGGCCGCCAACCATTGGATCTTGTCCCAGCCCAGGCCGATGGTTTCCATGACGAAGACGAATCCCAGCACGCCGATCAGGTAGCTGGCCAGGGTCCGCACGGCGAACTTCACCCCGGCATCGACCTGCAGCCGCTGCAGCACGGCGAACTCGATGAAGCCCGGCAGGTTGCGGGTGGCGGTCACCGTCAGGAACCCGATGCCCACCGCCAGGAACAGATGGAACAGCGTGATGTCGACCGTGCGCTGCACCCATTCGCGGCGCTCGGTCCCGTCAGGAGCGGTCAGGGTCTCCAGCACCTGGGTCTCCGTCGTCCACAGTTTGACCCGGTCGAGGATGCGCAGGGCGGGGAAGACATCGACCCAGATGTGGAAGACCCCTACCACCAGGGCCACGAGTAGACAGACGTAGAGCAGATTCTCGGTCTGGGTGCTGATCTGGAAGATCGACGGTTCGGCCGGCCCGGCGGGAGCCCCTGGGATGACCGGACCCGCGGGGGAGCCCGCCGCTCCCGGGGCAGGGGCGGCCGTCTCGGAGGCCGGTCCTGCCCCGCTGGTGGCGGGATCGTGGACCGCCCGCATGATCTGCGATTTGTGCAGGGCCAGAGTCCGGCGGTGGACGTGCAGGGCCCGCCAGGTCAGGCCATACAGGAGCCCCGCGCCCAGAATCCAGGCCAGGGTGGCCACCGCCTTCATCCACAGGTGCTGGGCGGTGTAGACATAGCCCAGGAGGCATCCTACCGCCAGCAGGACCGGGCCCACCACCCCCAGGAAGAAGACCAGGTAGCGCAGTCGGAACAACAGCCGTTCCTGGGACTGCTTTCCCAAAAGGGTCATGACCGGTCCGGACGGGCGCACCAACGGATCGGCCAGCCAGGCCGAGGTCAACAAAACAGCGATCACCAGCCACCGTCCCAGGCTGGCTTGGGCCGCATCGGGGGCCAAGTCGGTCACCACCTGTGAGAGGAAGAGCAACGGCACCACGACCATCCCTAGCAGCCTGGCTTGCCGACGTAGCAAGGGATGAACCTCCCCTAGATTCCAGCGGCAGTGCCGTTCGGCCAGGCCGTCCGGCCGAAACACCTGCCGGAAGATTTCGAGACCCCAGACCGGCAACGCCAGCCCGGCCAGGCGTGCCGCCACGCCATCGATGAAGGGTTCAACCCCGGGGGCCATGGTCATTCCCATGTTCAACACCCACATCAACATCGGCCAGGGGGCCGCCCACAGGACCGTCAGCAGGAAAGTCTCCAGCGTCATTCGGAAGCTGTCGGTCGCAGCCCGTTGCACCTGGCTGGCAATCTGGGCCAACCGGTGATTGATGTGCCTCCGGGCGGCCAGCACCACGCCCCAGCAAGACAGTAAGGACAGCAACAGGAGGGGGTTCTGCCACAGACCTTGCCACAGGGCGATCGCGACCGAGACCCAACGGGTGGGGTGGAAGAGCCAGGCCAAGCCCCGCACCAGTCGCACGGCATCCCCCACGCCAACCGGTTGCGTGCTGCGAATCCACAACACCCGTTCATCGATGAACGACGCGAATTCATCCCGCTTGCGGGCAACCTGCCGCGCCAGGGTGTCAAGATCGACCAGCCGCGTCAGACGGGTCGACAGATCGCGTTGCGACGACTCCAGGATCTCGCGGCGGGCCCGCAACAAAGCTTTGATCTTGCGTTCCAATTCCCTGCCCTGATCCGGGGCGGTGCCGGCCAGGGCGCTGGCCGCGAGGTCCCGGGCGCGACCATCGAGATCGCGCAGGTTGGCGAGGTTTTCTTCGAGTTCGATCAGCTCGAGCTGCCCCTGGGCGATCTCCTGGGCCCGCTGCTCGGTGCCTTGCCGAAACCGCGAGGCGGATGGGAGTTCGGCCCGCTTGACCCGCAGCAACAGCCCGATCGCATCAGAGAAGCCGATCGCCTGGAGGCGGTCACGCAAGGCCCGGTGATCGTCCTGTAGACGGGTCATGATTTGGGTCAGACTGGCCGATTCCCGGCCAATCTCTTCCAAGCGCACCGCCCCCGCCCGCCGCTTCTCCGCCCAAGCCGTGTTTTCCTCGGCCAGAGCAGCAAGGAGCGGGGAAGCCACGCCGAGATCGCGTGCCAGTTCCCGGGCCTGCGCTGCCGCCGCCTCGGCTTCCTGCCGCCGTCGGTCGTCGACCAGTCGCCGGCAACTCTCAAGCTCGACTTCCGCCGCTCCCAGCCGTAGGGCTAGGAGGTCCCGGCGCAGCCGGTTGACCTCGACGAACGCTTCCAGATGATCGAGCTCGAGCTGCCGCAGCCGCACCTCCTCCTGGGCCTGGGCAAGCTGGGCCGACAATAGCCAGACCCGACTCTCGTCGGCTTCGGCCCCTAGGGCCGTCAGCTGTTCGGACAACATTTCGACGCGCTGCTTTACCACCGCCAGACGGGCCGGAAGATCCTTGCGACGCGCCTGGAGACGCTCCGCTTCGGCCTGCTCGGCTGCCTGCTTGTCCTGGAGGGTCTTTACCTCAGCCTGGGCCCGGGCCAGGGTCTGCTCGAGCACGAAGAGTGGCGTGCCGGAACCGACCAGCGGCGAGACCCCCGGCACCCCGCTGGCGATCTGGGCTTTCAAGCGCTCACTCTCGCGCGGAGCGGCCTGCGCCTGTTCCGCGATGGACCGAGCCTGGGCTTGCAGATCGGCGACCGCCTGGAGGGCAGCCAGAGTCTGGGTCAGATTCTCTTTTCCTGCCTGGCGCGTTTCGGAAGCCAGGGCCGAGGTTTCGATCTCCTGCAAGCGCTTCTCGACCGCCTCGCGCCGGGGAAGCTCCCCGGTGGCCGCGTTCAGAGTTCGCGGCCGGATCACCCCCATCCCTATCACCAGAAGGCAGGTCAGCAGGCCGACCCATCTCCTCGATCGGAAGTACATGACGAGAGAGGACGGGTGTTGTTTCATGACGAAACTCCTAGGCATGTCGGATTCAAGAGGCGGTAGCAATGTTCTTTCGGCACAAAGAGCCCCGGGCGGGGAACTTCCCCCTGGGTCCTCGCGAGGACGAACCCTGGCGCCCAGGTTGCCACCACCCGCGCCGCCATCGGAGGAAATCGTCTCCATTTTGCCATACCTCAGAGCCTGATGCACGAATGCCCCCACACAGCCCATTTTCATGGATCATCCTCGTCATCCGCGAAATCGGCGAAATCGGCGGATCATTTGCTCCTCAGGTTCGTGGCAGCGACGCCCGGCTACTTCGTCTTGAGGTGGAAACTGCCGTCCCAATCGGGTGGCGGCGGAGCCTCGCGAAAGGCCGCGACACGCTCGAGGTAGGTCTGGCTGGGACCATCCCCCGGCCGGAGCACGAGCACCTCGCGCAGGGCTGCCTCGGCGTCGTCCCACCGGCGGGCCAGGTAGGCTTCGATACCACGGGCGTACAGGGGAAGAACCTTCCCCCATACGTCTTCGTCTTCCCCTTCGACGCCGATCAATTCATACGTTTTGATCGGCAGGTGCTTGCCCTTGACCGCCAGAAAATCGAGGAACCGGGTGCGGATGCCGCTGCCGGCCAGCCGCTGGTGGGTGCTCTCGGCCACCATCATCAGGGTGCCATAGGCCTTGTTGGCGCCTTCCAGGCGCGAAGCGAGATTGACCCCGTCACCCAGGCAGGTGAAGTTCATCTGGACGGAACTGCCGTAGAACCCCACCATGCAATCCGCGGTGTTGAGGCCCGCCCGCATCGAGACATCGGGCAGACCCCGCGCTTTCCAGATCTGGCGCAGTTCGGCCAGACGCTTCTGCATGGCCAGAGCGCAACGGGCCGCCCGCAGCGCGTGATCGGGCTGAAGCCCCGGGTGGTTCCAGAAGGCCATCACCGCGTCGCCGATGTATTTGTCCAGGGTGCCGTCGAACCGGAAGACGAGATCGGTCATTTCCCCGAGATATTCGTTCATCAGCCCTGCCAGCTGCTCGGGCGTGAGCATCTCGGAGATCGTGGTGAAACCGGCGAGGTCGGTGAACATGACGGTCAGTTCCTTCTTCTCGCCGCCGGGCTTGACCACGTCAGGGTTGCGCACGATCTCCTCGACCATCTTGTTCGAGACGAACCGGCCGAACGAGGCGCGCACCTGCCGCTCGCGCCGCCGCACCTCGGTGTAGGCATAAAAGCCCCGTCCCACCCCGAACGAGCCTATCGCCAGGAGGGGGAGGGCCACCGGCACCAACCACCCATGCAAGAAGAGCCCCAGGGCCGCACTGGTCCAGAGCAGCATCAGCAGCAGCGTTCCCGCCCCGCCCGCCACCGCCCCCCGGCGCGCCACCAGGGTGTCGATCCCCACCAACAGGGGCAGCAGGGCCAGCAGCGTCCATAGCGGCCAAGTTCGCGGGGCTCCGTCGGGATGCAGCGGCAGGGGGCGCAAAAAATCGCGACGGGCCAGGCACGAACAGAGGTGCGCATGCAGGTTGACCCCTGCCATCTGCTTGAAATCACGATCGAGGAAATTGACCGGGGTGACCTGGAAATCCTGGTCCTCGGGCAGGTGGGTCCCGAAGAAGACGGTGCGGCCCCGATACCGAGCGACCAGCCGATTGTAGGTGCCCCGCCGGCCTGCCCCGCCCGGCTCGGCCCAGAAGACCCGCCAGGTGCCGGGAAGCAGCGACACCGGCTCGTCTTCCCCCCGAGCGAACACCTGCCGGCCCAGCCCATCCCGAAACACCAGCGGATGTCCGGCCATTCCGGGAGGGAGAAGCACCCGCACCGGAACCGGTTCCAGATCGGCGGGGCCTGCCACCACTTCGGCGGTCAGGCTGGCCGCCTCTCCCATCACCAGATCGACCAGGGGATGCTCGGGAGCGGGCTGCTGAGGCAAGCGGGGCGGCAGATCACCCCGCCAGAGTTCGACCTGCAGCTCGCGCCCCGGGGGAAGGGCCGGTAGATACACCCGCGACGATCCCGGCGGCACGACCGCCAGGGCCGTCAGATCGGCCTGCCAAGAGGACGACGCCTCGGTAAAGGCAACCACTTGCCCCGGAGCCACTGGACCATCGGGGCCCAACAGCCTTCCCCCGGCCTCGAAGGCGAGGTTCGAAAAATCTTCCAGGGCGGTGACCTCGAACCCCACGGGCAGGGTGGCTACATCGACCCGCCCACCGAGGCCGGTTCGCTCGATCCAGACAGGATTTCCCCGCACCGCCAGCACCTGCGGCACCGACGCCACCGCGACCCGGACCTCCAGCGACGCCCCCGCCTTCAGGAAGCGGGCGGGCGGCAATCCAATCTCGCAGCTTCCCGGCCCGGAGGAAAGGGTTTGGCCTGCCGGGAGCGGCTCAGCCCGGTCGCCTGGGCCGCCCGCCTGGCCGTCGGCAGAGTCGATTCCTGTGCCAGAAGCGGGTCTGGCGCGGGAATCCGGACGGGCCGGGCTGGTGGTGGGCAGGCCATTGGTGGCACCACCGCCGGCGACCGCCCCTTCATGGGTCCCGGCCATCTGCCTGGGATGGTCTCCGATGGCTGTTTCGCCGGAGCCCGGGCCCCCCGTCGAGCCCGCGTTCGCCACGGCGGGAATGCCGACCTCGAGGGTCAGCACCTGCCGGCATTCCCCCTGCACCCAGACCGCCTGCACCGTATGCGACCCCGGCGACAACCCTTCCAGACGGAAGACCCCGTCCGGTCCGGTTGTGCCGGAGGCCCAGTAGCCGCCCGCCCGGGGCCACGCCATCATCTCGATCCCGGACAGGGGCCGGTCGGCCTGGTCGAGGGCCCGCCCCGTCACCGTCCAGGAGCCCGGAATCCCCTGATCGAAGGCCAGCTCGACCGGCCCCGACCCCGCCAGGGCGGACGACACGGGCAACCGGCCCCAGCCGCCCAGGGCGGTCAATTCCACGAGGAGACCCAGCGAATCGACGGGGATGCCATCGCCTTTGGGCACCGCCACGCGGGTGAAGCGCACCCGCAGACAGGGGGCCGTCCACGTGCCGATCCAAGGCAGGCCAGCGGCCGGCAGATCCAGCCAGGTGCGAACTGCTGGCCCGGCCGGCGGCAACGCCTGCCCCACCTGCTCCCAGACCTGCCAGCCATGATCGTCGGGGGAAAGGCCAGAACGGGCGGCGGCCCACCGGGCCAGCCAGAGCGTTTCCCACCGCCTCATCATGCCGTCGAGCCCGGCATGCGTCGTGGGGTGGAACGGCCGCGGCCCAGCCGCCAGCGCTGCTTCCAGCCAGGCGCGGGCCCGGGCCTCGAGATCGCCCCCCGGCGGGGGCACGGCCGGCAGGCCGGCCCGGTCGAGGAGCGGCCGGGCATCCGCCAGTTGCTGCTTGATCCAGGCCGCCGCGCCCAGCGAAGGCAGGAATTCCGCTCCGCCACTGGTCTGGAAGGCCAGCGGCACATATCGCACCACCCGATCGTAATCGGAAACGACGTTGACCAGGCCCCGGTCGGGAGCGACCGCCCCGATCGGCCCATGCAGGGGCAACGGCGGCGGAGGAACCTCCGCCTGGAGGTCGTCGAGCGACACCTGCGCCGCCCCGCCGATCACCCTCCGGGGCAGGAACCGGTGCCCGAGGATCGGCCCGGGAAAGGCCCGCAGGGCGGCGATGAACTCGCGGTCCACCTCTTCCTCGCGGCCCTCGTCGAACAGGAAATCGAATGCCGCCACCGTCACCCCGGCCGACCCCAGGGCCGCCAGGGCCCGCGCCAGGGCGCGCCGCAAGGGAACCGGCTGGGCCAGTTGGTCGAATGCGGCATCTTTGGCCACCACCGCCACGGGATGCGTCACCTGGCCACGCCAGGCTTCGGGCAGCGGCACCACGAAGAACAGGTCGGTCGCCTTGCCGTCTATCCACTGGATCAGCGCGGCCCCCAACGGATGGAGCGAGAGCAGGCAGAGCAGTACTGGCAGCGCCAGCCACCACCGCCCCGAAACGGCGGATCCTTGGCCGCCAGACTCCCCGGCAGGGCGGCGATCGTTGGTCTCAGGCCCCGCGCCAGGAGCAGATTCCGACGGCAAGGTCGTCATGTCCACCCTCTGTCCTGACCCGGGTCCTCTTCATTCACTGGGCCGGGCCAGAAATCCTGCCTTGGCGAGACCTGCGATGGACGCCGGGGCCCACCCCCCCGACCGGGAGGCGGCAGTGCCTCAGCGCGGGAGCTCATCCCAGCTCCGACCCCGGCCTCACCTCCGACCAACCACCGCCGCCCGCTCCCACACCCATGCCCCACCCCGCCCCGGCTCCCCTCGCACGGTCTGGCCGGCCGTCTGGCGGGCGCCAGGAGCGGCGAGGAAACCGTGGCAATCCGTGGTTCAAGCGGCTCCACTGGCACCAATCAGCGCCAGAATCTCGGCAGCTTCTTCCCCAGATCCTTCAGGCCATCGACCTTTTCCTTCAACCGCTCGCGTCCTTTGCCGTCTTTGAGCTGGTCGACGACCTGGCGAATGGCTTCCTGGCGTGCCTTGCCGACCTTCTGGTCATGCTCCGCCTTCTGCTTCGCGATCTCGGCTTCCGCCCGGAACGCATACTCCAGCACTTTCGGGTTGGGATCGAGGGCAGGGGCGGGGTCCTGCCGACGACTGGTTCCGGTGGCCTGACTGGTCACGAACGCCAGCCGCTGCTTGGCCCCGACCGGGTAGACCTCGAGCTCCCCGGGCACCCTGACGTGCAAGGTGCCGTCGGTCATCTCGATCACCGTCAGCATCTGGTCGGCTTCCTGCCGTACCGTCACCGCCCCGTCGATCCCATGCAGGAAATCGCGGACCCGGAACGTGCCCTCCCCCTCCTGCAACACCAGACCCTGGTTTTCCTCGGGGACACACCGAACCACCTGGCAGCCCGGCCGCGGCCCCACCGCGACGAAGACCCCATCACCCAAGAAGGCTTCCTTGACCGCCACTTCGGGCACGATCAGCGGGAACTTCTGACGAGGAAACTTGCGTTCGTCAAGCTGCGGCTTGAACGCCTCGCCCTTGATCGCCTGGCCGATCCTCTTCCATTCCTCGAGGGACGAACGCAACTCACCCAGGCTGCTCAGCTTCTGTCGCAGCTCGGGCGCGAACCCTTCCGAAAACCGGCCCAGCTGGTCGCCCAGTTTCAGACGGCCCAGCGGCAATGACAACCCGGAGCTGTTGAAGCCCAACAAGCCCTGCCGGGTCGGAGACAGCCCGTGCAACAATTCCCCGACCTGGCCGAAGTTCTGCCGCAACCGTTCGAGGGGTTTGAACACCCGCACCGGGCTGAACCCCTCGGCGAAGTTCTTGTCGACTCCCATCAACAGCTGGTTGAGCACCGAAATCCCCTGCCCGGCCTTCAGCCGGCGAGTGGCCTTCGAAACCTGGTTGGTCAGCTCGACCTCGCCCTCGTAGACGTCGACCATGGTCCCGCCGATGTGGTCGATGCCGATCTCCAGGCCCGGCGTCACCAGCAGCTTGTGGAAGGTGTCGGTCATTTCGACCTCGAACAGCGTCCCCTTGACCGCGGCCACCACGTCGGCCGTCTGCACCTTGAAATCGCTGCCGGACACGACCTTGAACAGAAAGCTGCCCTGCTGGGCCTTGAGCTGGGCCAGCCCCTTCTCGCCGATCACCAGAGGCACCTCGAACAGGCTGCCCTCCTTGACGGCCAGCACGCAGGTGTCCTTCAGCATCAACTCGGCCCCGCTCTGGGCACCGGTGCGCACCTTGTCCCCGCCGTCGAGACGCTTGAGTGCCCCGGCCAGCTTGAGATTGGGCGGCACCTGCTTGAAGGCCGGGGCTTGCCCCTTCTTGACCTCGACTTTGCCCTCGACCTTGATCAGCTCGGACGTCGAAAGGTCCTGCTGCGCGGGCAGCGGGGCATTCCACAGCCAGGCCAGCACCAGGGCAGCTAGGCCACCCAAGCCGATCGACACAGACACGCGCTTCTTCATGGCATCACCTCCGGAAAGGGTTGGGCAGGCGCGCCAACCAGATCGGCCCAGGCCGCCACCTGGAATTTCGCCACCACCGGCCCCGTCACCTTGAGCGTGCGATTGGGGAGTTCGTGGCCGGCCGCCGTCTTCTCCACGCGACTGAAATCACCCCGCGTGAACTTGAACTCGAGGCTGGTGCCGGCCGGGAAATTCCCCTGGAAGCGGAACTTTCCAGACCCGGCGGGCTGCAGCGCCACACCGGAACCCTTCCAGGCGCCAATGGCGGCATGGTTGCCAATGAGATACACCGTGTCACCGATCGGTGTGCCAGGCGGCACTTCCACATCGAAACGGCACGCGATCGGGGCCGCACCAGCCAGACTGGCAGTCGTCACCCCAAGGGCCAGAACAGCCAACAGCCGACGACCGCTCGGGCGGATACGCGACATCATAGGGCTTCTCCTGAACCTGAAATCGGAAACCGGGCTTCCGATGAAGCCCAAGTATACGACACATCGCCGTCCCGCATCATGCCTCACACCGAACCGGGTGACCCAAAAGCCCCGAGAGTCCCGGTTCCCCTCGCCGGGGCGGGCGCTTCGGAAGCCGGACGGGGGGTGGCAGCCAAGGTCCGTTCCGTCACCTGGCCAACCAAGCCAAGCAATCGCTGGTGATCGGCCGGACGCGTCTGATACCCCCCATGCTTGTCCGCATACTGGCGGATGACCAGGATATTAACGTCCTTGTCGGTTTTGGCCTCCAGAACGTCTCGCCCATCACCAACCACCTTGACGATCGGCAACGCCGTCCGGGTGATCACGACAAAATAGACGTACGGTCCGCCACGGTTGATGGCCACCTGCGACTGCACCCCGAGAAAATCCTTGGGCGCATCGGGAGGCTTCAGCAGCAGCTTGATATCAGTGGGCACCTCGCCCTTGGCCGTCTTGGTCAGCTCGAACTGGTACTCGCGACTCCATTTTCCCATGCCCTGCTCGGGCAACAGGGCCAGCACCTTCTCGAACACCGGCAGCTTGAACTCGATCAAATCAGGTTTCCAGGTCGAGGGGACACAGATCCAGAAATACCAGATGCCCAGAAAGACGAGGTCGAGGATGGCGACACCGAGCATATCCTCGTGGAAATACCTGGGTCCACCTTTGCTCAACCCACCTACCACGGCTACCGTACCCAAGAAAATGATCACGCTGACGCACCCTTGGGAGAGCGTGCCAAGATACCCCGAAGACAGCTTCTCTACGGCCTCCAGCTTTTTCTTCAGGCGGGCGACCTCGGTCGAGGTGACCTGCACCCAGCGTTTGCCGGTGCTGGAAGGGAAGGTCGGCGTAAAGTTCAGGCGTTGGTCCTTGCCCCACCCCTGAGAGTATCCGTAGAAGAAACCGCCCGCCAAAACGAACAGCCCTACCCACCCCGACCACCAGATTTGCACGAATACCCCGGCCGTCACGACAAGGGCGGGAATGACAACCTCGCGCAGAATACTATTCTCGACCGGAGCCGGCACCGCCGCCGCTTTCACCGTGGCCATCCGTCTCCCTCCTTCCTCAACTCACCTTCGCCCATGGTACGCCAGTAGAGGGGGCAGGCCCCCTCGCACAGGTCGAACGAGGGGCAGGCCTGACAGGCCGTCGGCGCGGCCCGCTTCTCACGCAACGCGACCGCCGATGGAGCCTGCCAGACGTCGTGGAACGATCTTTCGAGCAGCGAGCCCTGCGGCTCGAAGAAGCTCGAGCAGGGAATCACCCGCCCCGCCGGATCGACGCTCAGGAGGCCGTCGCACGCCGCACACCCCTTGTTCCCGAGGTTGTGGGCAATCGGGTTGAACAGGCAGTACGGTGTCGGGGAATACCACATGAAACGCACTCCGGCCGCCCGGGCGGCATCGCGCACGGCGAGCACACGCGGCCCGATCTCGCGATACCTCAGCAGCAGCGACGGTTCGGCTTCGCGCATCCAGGGAGCCGGAATCACCATGTTCATCGAGAACCGGTCGAGCCCCAGGCTCTTGACCAGGGCGGGCATCCGCACCGCCGACTCGACGTTGAGCCCCGTCAGGGTGGTATTGGTATGGACCGGCACCCCCGCCGCCATCAGGGCCTGCACCGCCGACGTCGTCGCCGCGAACGAACCCGACACCCCGGTCAGGCGCTCGTGCGTCTCGGCGTCGGGTCCTTCAAGGCTGATCTGAGCCGAGTCGAGCCGCGCCTTGGCCAGCCGGGCCACCACATCGGGAGTCAGACGCAGGCCGTTGCTGATCAGGTTGACCCGCAGGCCCAGGTCGGCTGCCACCCGCACCAGATGCGGCAGATCGTCTCGCAGTGTGGGTTCCCCGCCGGTGAACGACACCGACGGCACCTGCGCCTCGCGCCGGATGATCCCCAGCACCCGCTCGACCTCGGCGGTCGACATCTCGGCCGGGGGGGGCAAGGCGGGCGAGTTCATGACCGGCAATGGCAAACAAGCTGAAGAGGGCTGGCTCCCGACCGATGTCGATTGATTCGCCCCTTCCTCCGGCAGGCGAGAAGCCACGCTCGGCGGCAACACCCGCTCGTCCGCCGGGCTCGAGGCCCCTGCCAGGCGGCTCGTCCATTCCCCCGGCCCCCCTTCGACTCCACTTCCCCCCGGCCACGCGAGAGTCAGGCGGCGCCTGCGCCCGGTGGCCGCACAGGCCCGATCGCGATGCGGGCCGGCGTAGCAGAACCGGCAGGCTAGGTTGCACCGATAGGTCAGCGCCACCTCCGACAGGATCGGCAACGCCAGCCACGGCCGCTGGTAGGGAATGGCCTCGACCTCGGGTCGATCGCGGCCTTCCCCCAGACAGCCCTTGACCATGGCGGCGATGCCGGTGAAGAACGAGAACAGGTCGCGCCGCACCGCCGGCGGCGGCTTCCGGCCGCCCAGCGCCTGATCGAGGGTTTTCCCGTCGAGCAACGCCCGCATCAGGGTCATGCCGGTGCGATTCAGGCGATACGACTGGTTGGGCAGCAGGATCAGCAACTGGTCGATCTCGCGCAGGAAGACGTGCGGCTTGATCTCCCGGATCAACCCATCGACCCAGTGCAGGGGAAACTCCTGCTCGGGCGGGATGGGCTTTTCCCCCGCCTCAGCTCCGGGGGGACATCCCTTCAGACAATCCGGGCCGATCATTGACGAACCTCCTCCGGGCTTCCAGGGGAAGCCAGAACAGACCGCTCCGTGGCACCCTCATGGGAGAGGGGAGGGGCAGCCCCTGGCCCGCCCGACCCTCTCCGATAATCGGAGAAAGAGCGCCCACCCTCGCCAAATCCGGATGCCAGAACGGATGAAGCCGCCAGCCCCCGCCGCGCGCCCCAACCAACCTCCGCGGGTGGTTCATGGCAAGCCCCTCAACGGGCGCGGCCCGAAACGCAGGCACTGTGGCACGCGCTGTGACAGGCGCTGTGACACGCGCTGTGGCAGGCACTGTGGCACGCGCTGTGGCAGGCATCATGGCAGGCGGTGTGCACGTAGCAGGCCGCATGACAAGCATCGGACTTCACCAGGTCGCCCAGCCTCATGGTCGGAGAGACGTTCCCCGCCTGGCCGAGCGCGGGTTCGAGCTCGGCCACCCGGCTGTCGAAGTGGTCCGGGGCTGGCCGCGGTACCCGCTGCCCTTCCGGCAGCCTTGTACCCGGCTGCCCATTGGGGTGGTGATGATGATACCAAGACCGAATGTACGACCTCCGGTAATACCAGCGCCGATAGACCGGGGTCGACGATTCGTCGACCGGCGTGGCAGCGTCGGGTTCCTTGGCCGCCCGCGCCAGTTCCGCCCGATAGAAAGCCTTGGTCGCCTCGACGTCGGCATCCCACATCTTGGCCTGGATGGTATCGACCAGTTTGAAGAAGATGCCCTTGGCGGTCTCGGGCAGGATCTCGCCCTCCGAACCTACCGCCTGGATCAGCATCTCCTCATAAGGGTCGATGCTGGTCGGCCGGTCGACCAGGAAACGGACCCGCACCGGCTGAGTCGAGGTGCGGGTCAACACGCCGGTCTGCTCGAGACTCGACAACATGCAGGCCAGCAGCCGCGTCACCGGGTAGTCGAGCAGCATCATCGCTTCGAGCACCGTCAACTCGGCCACCTTGCCGTTCTTGCGGAAGGTCGCCACCTGGATCCG
>CALLCO010000001.1 GCA_937998695.1 Candidatus Ozemibacteraceae bacterium | reverse complement strand
GCGGCGGTTCCCTCCACTCCCACTCCGCAACCGGCTTCGGCGGGTGATGCCATCGACTCCTTGCTTGGCGGGCTGGATCTGGGCCTCGATGAGACGCCCTTGCCTCCTCTCGCCCCCAAGACTCCCGCGCCGCCCGCTGCTCCAGTCCCCAAGGCTGCTCCTCCCACTCCGGCGGGAGCACCTCGTCCGGCCGCCTCCCCGGCGGTTCCCCCCAAAGCCCCTTCCGCTCCGGCGGCCCCTCCCGCTCCCGCGAAGACGCCGGCCCCCAAGGCCCCGGCGATGACTCCGCCTGCGCCGGTCGCCAAGCCCAAGCTGGCTGCCGCTCCGCCCCTCGATGAAGATCTGTTGCCGCCGCTCAAGCCGGCGGCGGCCCCCTCTGAGAAGGAAGCTCTCCTGCCTCCTCTGAAACCCCAAGTTCCCCCCAAGCCTGCCGCTCCACCGCCGCCGGAAGAGGAAACCCTTATTCCCGGCCCCGGCGTGCTCGATCTTGACGAGGTGCTGCTGCCTCCCCTGAAACCCAAGTTGTCGGCCAAGCCCGCCGCTCCCGGCGGTCCGGCCAGGAAAAAACTGGAAGGCTTCCCTCCCGGGGACGACACCCCGTTGCCCCCGTTGAAGCCCGCCGGGAGAGGGGATGCCGATGAGGAGACCCCGTTGCCGCCCCTGCGCTCGGGCCCGACGGCTCAAGCCAGCAAAGCGGCTCCCAAGAAGCCGGTCGCGGACGATTTGTTCGCCTCGTTGTTCGACGACGACGGCAAGGGGGGGAAGCCGGGTGCGGGTGGCAAGCCGGCTCCCGCCAAACCCACCCCCGGGAAGGCCCCGGCCGCCCCGGGTGGGGCAGGCAAGGAGCACCTGGAAGACCTGGGCGATCTTTCCCTCGACCTCGGCGTGCTCGATCTCTTCCCCGGCATCAAACCCCCTGCCGGGGGCAAGCCCCCCGCGGGAGGGAAGCCGGCCGCTCCCAAAGCTCTCGCCTCGCCCCCCGCCGATGATCCGCTCAACCTGGACGGCATCCTCAATCTTGACGAGCCCGACCTGCCTCCCAAAAAAGGAGGCGGGCCCGCCAAGGATACCAAGGGGGGCGGCAAGGACAAGAAAGATCCCGGTTCCAACGACGACTTCGACATCACGAAATTCTCGATCTGACGGAGGCGTTCCTTGTGAAGTTCATCCATCCCCTGGTGATGATCGGCTTCTTCGTCTTCCTCTATTGGCAACGGGTCCTTGGACAGAAGATCGCCGAAATGAAGGAAAAATCCCCCGAGTTCGTCAAGCGGCCTGGCTTGCTCGAGCAGCACCGCACCTGGGGATATGTCCTGACCGGCCTGTGCGCCGCTGGCTTGTTCGGGGGCATCTTCATCACCTCCTCGGTGCTTGGGGCCCAGCAACCCTTCATGCAGACCTACGGTCATGGCTTCATCGGCAGCGTCGTCCTGGCCTGTCTGGTCATGTCCCTGCTCCTGGGACTCAGCATCAAGAGCGTGGTCAAACCGCGCATCCGCGAGCGGTTCCTGACGTTCCACATGAATATGGTCTACATCATTGCCGTCTTCGGCCTGCTCTCGGCCGGAACCGGTCTGGCCGTCCTGATCTGGGGGTTGAGCCCTTTGCACTGATTTTGCCCGGCCGGCCGCCGGCACCGGCCTGTCCACGGAAAGGACGCATCGACAAGGAGGTGCCCCATGCCTGTTTCTTCTTCCCCTCGACATCCATCTGCCGCCCCGACCGGGCGGCAATGTCTTTTCCTGGCCCTGGCCGGGGTCTTCCTGGCCGGGGTTCTGATCGGCCCGACGGCGGCGGCTCCCCCCAAGAAGAAAACGACCACCACGACGAGCGCTCCCAAGGCGACCCGGCGCTCGACGAAAGGCAAGAAGGCCAAGGAGGAGCAGGTCCAGCGGGACCGGCCCGATTCCTGGTATGAGAACGCCTGGCGCGAGTTCGAGATGGGCTCGGCCACAGAGAAGAAGGCCGTCATGGCCTCGCTGCGCAAGATCCTCAAGAAAGATCCATCTGACGGGCTGGCCCATTATTATCTGGGCATCATGCAGGCGCAGGAGGGCCCGCTCAAACAGGCCGAGGAACACCTGCGGGCGGCCCTGCAGGCCTGGCCCGAGTCGGCCGACGTCATGTCCCGCCTGGCCGAGGTGCTTATGGAACGCAAGCAGCCCGACGAGGCCTTCGCCCTGTATGAAAAAGTGCGACAGGTCGATCCGCGGCACGCGGGAGCGCTTGGCAATCTGGGCCTCAAGGCCCTGCAGGAGGAGCGATTCGACGAGGCGATCGACCTGCTGACCCAGGCCCGGGCCGGAGCCCCCGAAGACCGGCAGATCCTGGAATCGCTTGGCGCCGCCCTCTCGGCCCGGAATCGGCACGCCGAGGCGATCGAGGTCTTGCAAGCGGCTCTGCGGCTGGACGAATCGTCCGCCGAGGCCCACTGGCTGTTGGGCAAGGCCTACGAGGCCACCAACAAGCCGGCCGAGGCGGCCGCCGCGCTCGAGAAGGCGCGCCGTTTCGGGCGCAAGGAAAAGGACCTGAAGAAGTTGATCGGCTTTGATCTGGCCCGGGCCCTCAACGACACCGGCAAGGTCGAGGAGGCCATCGCCGAATATCAGAAGGCCATCCGGACTTCTGACGACCCGGCTACCGGGTGGTTCGAACTGGCCGAGATCTACGAGGCCCGCGGGGACGACGACAAGGCGATCAAGGCCTACGACAAGGCCATCTCCCTCGATGCCAAGCGCGGCGAGGCCCCGTTGCGCATCGGCAAGATCTATCGGGCGGCGGGCGATCTCGACAAGGCCCTGACCGTCTTCAAGGGCATCGAACGACGACCGGACGTGGGCGAGCAGGCGAAGATCGAGATCGAGGAGATCGAAGCCGAGAAGACCGAAGCTCGGCGCACCGAACTGGCCGATCTGGCCAGCACCGGCTCGGAAGACCAGCGGGAAAAGGCCTATCGGCAGATGCTCGAACTCAACAAGGCCGATCAGGAAGCCTACGACGGGTTGATCGAACTGGCCAAAGCCAAGGGCGATCTGTCCCAGGTCGAGTTCTACTACAAGGAAATGAAGAAAGTCGGGCTGTTGACGAAGGACCAGCTGGCCCAGAAGGTCAACGAGTTGAGCTACCGGCAGGATGCCGGCGAAGACCTGGCCGCATGGGAAAACCGGCTCGAGGAGTTCAAGCGCAAGGGCGAATGGGACAAGGCCCTGGCCGAGAACGAGAAGATCAAGGCCTACAACAAATCCCAACTCGAATACTGGAAGAAATTCTCGGGCGACAAGGATCTGAAGGCCGAGATGCTTCGGGCCACCAAAGCCCGCCTGCAGAGCAACGCCGAGACCGCCAAGGACATCAAGGCCGCCAAGAATCGGTTCAAGTGATTCCCCTCCCCCATTGGGTCAAGGGTTCCGCCTCCCTGCGTGTCCACGGCAGAAAATCTTGACAATCCTTCCCAAACGGATACTTTATCCCGATTGGACCATTTAGAATCGCGCCATTCGTGCCGATGGATGCGTTGGCTTGCCACAGGACTCTCGGGATACCACCCCCACAAGGAGCGTCGCCATGAAACGGGGTTTCTCGCTGATCGAACTGCTGGTCGTCATCACCATCATCGCCATCCTCGTCGGGGTCGCCGCCCCCTACTACTCCGACTATGTCAGGGAGTCGAAGCTCAGCAAAGCCAAAGCCGACCTCGACGTCTTGCGCCAAGCGGTCATTTTGTACAACTCCCGTGAGGACATTCCTTATCAGGGGCCCCTTGCATCGACCAGCCCCTTCATCCCGCTGCTGGGCGAGAACGATTTTGTCGGGCTGCAGGGGCAGTATCTGACCACTATTCCGCTTGATCCCTGGGGCAAGAATTACAAGCTCGATCCCTATGGGTGCTTCGTCTATTCCGAAGGAGCCGATTCCCGTAGTGAAAAAGACGACATTCGGGAATACTATGTCAAGGAACTCGCCCTGAGAAAGATTGAATGGGAAGACTCCAACAATAACCGCCTCCTGGACGTCGACGACCTGATCTACCTCCATTTCAACAAGTCGGTCCTGATCCTGGGGAATGCCGTATCGGCAACTCATTTTGATGTCTATGAGAACAACGAGGTGATTTCCACCCTGACCTTCAACATCACTTCAGATCCAGCACTCGAGCCGGGTTATTCTGACGAAACGGCGACCCATTCCACCATCATCTGTCGGGTGACCAGTGCCGCAAATATGCCCAAAATCGGCGTTCACAGCATCGCGTTGAAGGATGACCTGACTGTGCTCCAGAGTTACAAAGAAGTCATGGTCGATCGGGAGCGGCTCAATCGGAACAATGTGTATGTGAAGTGGGAGCGCAGTTCCACCGATCCCAATCGTCCCCTGCGCTTTGCGGTCCGGACCGCCCCGGTCAAGATTACCCCGAAAAACTGACTCAAGTATCCCTTCAGGGGGAGGAGAGCGTCACTCTCCTCCCCCAGTGATATTTTTGGCCCCGTGGAGCGCCAGGATAGGGAAAAGGCGCCGGCGCTCCGCGCCCGGGAAAAAACGGCCGGGAGCAGGATGGTCCTGCTCCCGGGCGGAGGGATGGGCTGAGGGGTTTGGATCAGCGCAGGGTTTCGAATACCTGCTGGGCGGCGCCGATCGTGTAGGCCACGTCTTCGTCGGTGTGGGCGAGGGAGACGAAGGCGGCCTCGAACTGCGAGGGCGGCAGGTAGACGCCCCTCTCGAGCATGCCGCGGAAGAAGCGGCCGAACAACCTGGTATCGGCGGTCTTGGCGGTCTTGAAATCGATGACCGTGTCTTTCGTGAAGAACACCGTGAACATCGAGCCGAACCGGTTGAGATGGATGGCGACCCGGTGCTTGCGGGCCGCTTCCTCGATGCCGGCGCAGATGCGTTCGGTGGTCTTCAGTAGCGTCGGGTAGAACGCGGGATTGCCCCGGATCTTGCGGAGGGTGGCCAGCCCGGCCGCCACCGCCACCGGGTTGCCCGACAGGGTGCCGGCCTGGTAGACCTTCCCTTCCGGAGCGACATGGGCCATGAGCTTCGCCTTGCCGCCGTAGACGGCCAGGGGCAGGCCACCGCCCACCACCTTACCCAGGCAGGTCAGGTCGGGGGTCACGCCTTCGGTCTGCGCAACGCCGCCGAAACACGCGCGGAAGCCGGTCATGACCTCGTCGAAGATCAACAGGGCGCCGGCGTCACGGGTCAGTTTGCGCAGGTCGGCCAGATATCCCTTCAACGGGGTGACGACGCCCATATTGCCGCAGACCGGTTCGACGATGACCGCCGCGATCTTGGGCCCGTGGGTTGCGAACACCTTCTCGAGGGCTTTGCGATCGTTGAACGGCACCACCAGGGTGTTGGCGGCGATGCCGTCCGGGATGCCCGGGCACCCGGGGATGCCCAGCGTGGCCACGCCCGAACCCGCCGCGACCAGCAGGGAATCGCCGTGTCCGTGGTAGCAGCCGTCGAACTTGACGATCAGGGGACGCCCCGTGACGCCCCGGGCCAGCCGGATGGCCGACATCGTGGCCTCGGTTCCGCTGCTGACCAGCCGCATTTTCTCCATCGAAGGGAAGGCTTCGCGGATCTCCTCGGCCAGCTCGGTTTCGGCCGTGGTGGGGGCGCCGAACGTCGTGCCGCGCCCGGCAGCCTCGGTCACGGCCTTGACCACGTCGGGGTCGGCGTGCCCGAGGATCAACGGGCCCCACGAACCCACGTAGTCGAGGTAGGTCTTCCCTTCGATGTCGGTGACGCGGGCGCCCGCTCCGCGGGTCATGAAGACGGGGTCGCCGCCCACGGCGCCAAACGCCCGCACCGGGCTGTTGACCCCACCGGGGAAGACGCGGGTGGCTGCCTCGAGGGCCTGTCGGTTGGTGGTCATGACTCGTCTTCCTCCTGGGTGAAATAGCGCATCGAGGTCTTCTTCAATTCGCGGACCGTGCGCAGAATTTTGACCGGATGCAGGCCCGTGGCCTCGGTCAGTTCGTTCAGGATGTTCGTCAGATGGGCCTCTTCCTTGGCATGGACCATCGTGAACAGGTTGCCCGTCCAGCCGATTGGAGTCTCCCGGTCGTAGCAGTGCGAGATTTCCTGGCGGGCGGCCATCACCGCGCCGACTTCCTCGACCCGGTCGGCGGGCACCTCCCATATGACCAGCGCATTGCTCGATTGCCCGATCCGCTCGGGGCGGACAGCGATGCCGATTCGCCGGATCACTCCGCTGTCACGGAATTTCTTGATGGTCTCGATCACCTCGTTCTCGGTGTACCCGAGTTCGCGGGCGATGCGCTTGAAAGGGCTGCGTTCCAGCTTGAAACCGCCCTCCAGCTCTTTCAGCAGGTTCCGTTCCTTGATGCTCATCTCGGCCATGGCCTGTCTCCTTCCGCTCAGTCGAGGTCCACGCGGACCTTGAACAGCCGCCGTGAGGGGAAGACCAGGATATCCTGGATGCCGGAGTTGGCCCGGATTTCGTCGAGGATCTGGTCGCGGCGCGCCGCGTCCCGGGCGATGACGGTGAACCACATGTTCGGTTTGCCGTCCCGCAGGTAGTTGTGGGTGATCTCGTCGTAGCTGTTGACCAAGTCGATGACGTCCTCGAGCTTGTGCTCGGGAACCTCCATGGCGATCAGAGCCCCGGTGTACCCGAGTTTGCGACTGTCGAAGAAGGGCCCGAAATGTCGGATGACGCCCGTCTGAATCAGCTTGGCGATGCGCGAAATGACCGACATTTCGTCGAGCCAGAGTTTGTCCCCGATGGCCCGGTAGGGTTCGGGGGTCAGGGGGAAATCCCCTTGGAGCAGGCGGATGATCTCGCGATCCTTGTCGTCCATGCGTCAGCGTTCCTTTCTGGTCATGGAGGGGGGGAGCTCCCACCTCGGGCACTTCGGGAAATATACCACTTTTTGGCGGCCATGGTGACCCCATGGATAAAGTTAACCCGACTTTCCCCATTTTGGGGGAAAATCGACCCGATTTTCTCGGGAAATTTTTGTAAGATCCCGCTCCCAATCAGAGTTTTTCTTCGAAAAACCGGCTATGTAGTGACCTATTTTTCATTATTTCCTTGACTTTTCCCGGGATTGGGGTATTTTTGTGGGATATGTTCATCCGGGAAGTCATCACCAAGAACCCCATCACCGGGGCTACCTATAAGGTATACCGGCTCGTCGAGGCGGTCCGCACCCCCAAGGGGCCTCGGCAGCGGGTCGTCCTCCATCTCG